>NZ_JAAAFU010000013.1:0-4399 GCF_019352905.1 Pseudomonas sp. Xaverov 83
CTGGAACGCTGAACGCCAGGTACCACGGAAAGCCCGCTCATTGAGCGGGCTTTTTGCTGTCTGGGGTTTGCCAAAACCACCAGTCAGAAAAACGCCCCCGATCATGTGCCGTGATCGGGGGCGTTTTTTATGGGGTTTAGAAATCCCAGCGGGTGGTGACCATGAAGTTACGTGGCTCGCCATAAGCGGCGGAGTTATAGAAGCCGATGTTGGTGTAGTAGGACTTGTCGAAGATGTTATTGACGTTCAGCGTCGCCGACACGTTCTTGGTGATCTGGTAGCGGGTCATCAGGTCCACCAGCCAGTATGCCTCCTGGGAAAACTCTTCATATCCGCCATGGGGAGTGTTGTAGATGTCCTGCCAGCCCACGCTCTGCCAGCGCACGCCACCACCGACGGTCAGCTTGTCCAGGTCGCCCTTGAGTTTATAGGTGGTGTACAGCTTGACCTGGTCTTCGGGCTCAAACGTTGAAATCTTCTGGTCCTGGTCGTCACGCACCACCTTGTGGGTGTAGCCGGCCTGAACCTGCCATCCCGGGCTCAACTCGCCGGACACTTCCAGCTCATAGCCCTTGGTGACGGCCTTGGTGCCTTTGTAGGCGTAGTTCTGTGGTGTCGGTTTCAGGTTGTTGTAGTCATCGTCGGAAACGGCGCGGTTGTTTTCATGGATCTCGAAGTACGCCGCGCTGGCGTTCAGGCGTCCATCGAAGAAATCAGCCTTCATGCCCAGTTCGTAGTTTTGGCCTTCGTCCGGCTCCAGCAACTGGTTTTGCCGGTCGCGGTTGTAGTTTTCCTGGGGCATGAAGATATCGGTGTAGCTGGCATAGACCGAGTAGGTGTCATCCAGGTCGTAGACCACGCCGACGTACGGTACGAAGCGTCCGGTCTCGCGGTAGGACGGGTTGTTGCCGGTCAGGTGGTAATTGACCACGCGGCCACCGAGCAGCAGCTTCAGGTCGTCGGCCAGGTTCAGGCGCGTGGTCATGTAGGCGCCGGTCTGGCGAATGGTGTCGTCGGTATATTGCTGCGGCGCGCCCCAATCGGGTTGGGTGGCGTGGCCGTGCCAGTTATTGAAGTCCACCATGTTGGGGGTGAGGTTCCAGTAACCCTTGCCGTTCCAGTCCGAAATGCCGATGGACCCGCCCAGCACCAGTTCATGCTCGCGGCCGCCCAGGCTGAACGGGCCGCTGGCATACAAGTCGGCGGAATCGCTGACGGTTTCCCCGGTGTATTTGCCCGAGGTGATTTTGGCGGTGCCATCTGCCCGTGGCTCATCGCCCTGGATCGAGCCCATCAGCGCATGGTAGCCGTTGATCTTGTGATCCAGTTGCAACTTGGTGACCCAGCCATTACCCAAGTCATGCTCGAGCATGGCGAAGGCGGTGCGGGTGTATTGCTCCCAACTGCTCCAGTTGGCCGCGTTGTTGAACGAGCGCTTTACGCTATTGCGGTCGCCATTGGCGTTGATCAGCGGGAAGCTGCCGGACCAGCTCGAGGCGGTGGGCAGGCTGTCCTGATAGTCGCCGCCCACGGTCAGCATCGTGTCGGGGGACAGGTCGAATTCCATGATGCCGTAGTACACCGGGCTTTTGCGCGAGTAACGGTCCATGAACGAGCGCTTGTCCTGATACGCCGCGACGGCCCGGCCACGCACGTTGCCGCTTTCGGTCATCGGGCCGCTGACGTCCAGTTCGCTGCGATAGTTATCCCAGGAGCCCGCGCCGAGGCTGGCATGGCCCTGGAAATCAGCCGTAGGTTTCTTGCGCACCAGGTTGATCGTGGCACCCAGCGAACCGGCACCGGTCAGCAGGCCCGTGGCGCCTTTAAGCACTTCGACCCGATCATAGATCGCCATGTCGCTCAGGGTATTGCCCGCCGAATAGGCGACGTTGCGCGCGGTGGAAGGAATGCCGTCGTACTGGAAGTTGTTGATGGAGAAACCGCGGGCATAGTAGTTGGTGCGATCGGTGTCGAAGGCCGACACGGTAATGCCTGGGGTATGGCGCATCACGTCGTCGACGTTGTTCAGGCCGAAGTCATCCATGTGCTTGCGGGTGACGACGGTCACCGATTGCGGGGTTTCCTTGGGGGTCAACACCAGCCGCGTCGCAGTTGCGATGCTGCCTGGGGTGTAGGAATCAGTACCTTCGGTGACGTTGCCCAACTGGTTGGCGCTTACCTGCGTCGGGCCCAGTTCCATGGCGTCGGTAGCCGCGGGGTTAGCTTCCAGCGCGTACACCTGATCACCTTTGATCACGCGGTAGCCGCTGCCCTGTAACAGCCTGTCGAACCCTGCGTCCACGCTATAAGTGCCTTTCAGCCCTGGCCCATTCAGCCCTTGGAGGTTCTGGGACTGGAACACAATGGCCACCCCCGCTTGCTGGGCAAACTGGTTAAGTGTTGCGCCCAGCGGCCCTGCAGGTATGTCGTAGGCTTGGGCGGCAACGTTTACCGTGTCGGCCTGTGCCACGTGGATATTCAACAACGTCGTCGCGAGCAGTGTGAGGGTCAGCGGCGCGCTGCTCAGCAGGCGTCTGCGGGGTTTGGAAGGGAGCGGCATGACGATGGCAGTCCTTTAGTTATCGATATACCTTCCTTGACGGGTAGCTTTAAACAAAGCGGAAACAATTTGGATAATTATTTTTTGTTCTCGGTATCCGGGCTGACGATCATCAGCCACGGCGTAAAGGTTTTCAGCGTGATCGGCAGGGTTTGAGCCAGCATCTGCAAGGTGCGGTCGGTGTCATCCAGGGGAAGTACGGCCGAGACCTTGAGGTTCGCCAGTGCGGCTCGATCAAACTGCAAGCGGCCCGAACGGTGGCGGGCGATCTCATCCAGCACTTCCGGCAACGGTCGGTTATCCACCACCAGTTGATGGCGGCGCCAGGCCCCATTGATGCTCGCCGTATCGATACTGCCGGAGAGGCGCGCGGCATCCTTGCTGAGCCGAGCCTGCGAGCCTGCGTCCACTTCCAGCGTCTGCTGGCCATTCGCGCTTTGGGCGGCAACGCGGGATTCGAGCATGCTCAGTACGGTGACATCACCTTCACGCCTGACCACAAACCGCGTACCCAGCGCACGCAGGGAGCCCTGGGCCGTCTGCACCACAAACGGACGGTCGCCATCGTGGGCCACTTCCACCAGGATCTCACCTTGCAGCAATTCGATGCGCCGCTGCCGGCTGTCGAAATGCAGGTTCGCCGCACTGATGCCGTTCAAGGTCAGCGTGGAGCCGTCCGCCAGGCGCAGGGTTTTCCATTCGCCGGGGCCGTTGTGTACATCGGCCATCCACTGTTGCGGGTAAGGGCTGTAGAGCAGCGCCGCGGCGGGAAGGGCCAGGCTGCAAGCCAATACCAACGCGCGGACGTAATTTTTGCGGGCTTTCCCCTGCCGAGGAAAGGCCGCACTCAAGGCCGCCCGCGCCGGTGCTTTTTGCCCGCGCAGGGCCTGCATCCGCGCAATCACGTCTTCCATGCGCGCCGCTGAGGCTGCGTGCTGCGGTCCTTGCTGCTTCCAGCGCTCGAACGCCTGGCGCTGGGCCTCGCTCAATTCGCCTTCGTGCAGGCGAATCATCCATTCGGCGGCTTGTTCGTCGATCTGTTGGCGGGAGTCGGGCATGCGCGGTTCAGATATCCACGCTGTGGCTGCAATGCAGCAGGGCCTGGATCAAATACTTGCGTACCGTACGCTCCGACAATTTCAGGTGGCGGGCGATTTGCTGCTGGGTCAGGTCTTCGAGGTAATACAGCACAAACGCCTGACGCACGTTGTCGTGCATGCCTTCAAGAATGAAAGCGATGTGCTCAAGGGCTTCCAGGGTGGTGTGGATCTGTTCCGGCGACTGGAAACCCTCCAGGGTTTCCACCGTCAGCATCAATTCCTGAAGATAGGCGTGCTCAATCTGCTTGCGCCGGGCCTGGTCGATGACCAGCCGCCTGGCGGTGGTGCTCAAATAGGCGCGGGGTTCGCGAATACTGGTCACCGACTCTCGTGCGTGCAAAATCCGCGCGAAGGTGTCCTGCGCCACGTCGGCGGCATTGTGGGTACAGCCCAGTTTTCGGCGCAACCAAGTGAACAGCCAGCTGTGATGCGCGCTGTATAGCTCGGTAATCTCCCGTTGGAACGGCGGTTCACCCACAGACATAAGGCGCGGTCCAGGTGTTATTGAGAATAATTGTTAATTGTGGGGCCAAGGCTTGTGCAAACGCAATAGACTCGCGTTTGCGCCCAAAGCGCCGGTTTTGCGGGGTTCGCAGGGGCTAAGGCAAAATATTTTGAATAAATTGCATTTAAATCATGACATTACGAAAAATTGCTATAGAATGCGCCCCACACCGAAAGTGAAGGGTGATTAGCTCAGCTGGGAGAGCGTCTGCCTTACAAGCAGAATGTCGGCGGT
>NZ_JAAAFU010000014.1:0-54561 GCF_019352905.1 Pseudomonas sp. Xaverov 83
CGGCCCGCGGAGCAGTGCCGGAGTGAGGGAACACCGAGCCTAGGCGAGGTGCCGACAGGCGGGGCAGAGCGCTTTGGTTACTTTGCCGCTTTTGCAAAGTGACTCGCTGTAAAAGCGAAACCATAAGTGGCCATTACCTAAATAACGGATATGTCCCCAAAACAAAAACCTCAGAGCACCAAGCTCAAATCCACCCGCCCATCACGCACCGGCGGACACCAGTAATACCCCCCAGTCAACGGCTTACTAATGCGATACAACCCATCAACAATCCCATCCTCAAGCCCACTCATCCGCCGCAGTTGCGCTTCAAACGCATCAAACGAATGCCCAAACGCCAGGAACATCAACCCCGCCTGCCCATTCTCCGCCCAAGGCATCGACCGGCGCACCACAAACGCCTCCGGGGTAAAACTCTCCTGAGCCGTACGCTTGGTGTGCGCCGACTCCGGCGCGTCCTCCAGCTCCTCGTTATCACCATGGCGCCGACCAATAATGTGATCCCGCTCCAGAGCCGGCAACGCCGCAAACCCATCCAGATCATGCTGCCACTGCTGGATCGCCGCAAAGCTCGCACCACCCTGCGCCACCGCCGCTTCCACCGCCGCATCATCATGCGGATTCTCAGTGCCATCCTCATAGTCGGTCAGGTCAAACCCGGTCTTGTAGCGAAACCCCTCGGTCATCTGCACCAGACCAAACCCCGGCGCCAGGGCCTTCTCGAACGCCCGGCTGCGCAACAGCAACTCTCCGCGATCCACACCATGCAACCAGACCCACAGCGCCTGCTGGGTCGACGGATTCTCCGCCCCCGGCCCGCTCACATGAGGGAACGCCCGCAACCCGTCAATCCGGGCACCAAGGGCATTCACCAGCGGCTCACCAAAACCGACCACCGCATTGGCGTCCACCAACTGCACCAGCGCATCCAGTGCGGCAGGTACAGCGTCCAGCGACTCAATGGCAAAAAACAGATGGCGTGCCTGCAACGGCACCGGTGCGGCAAGAATGCCCGGCTGGTACTGACTCATGTGAACTCCTTCAAGAAAGCCGCGCAGTTTACCCGGCGGGCTCACGGTTGTGCTCAAGGTTTTCCAAGGTTCGCGGGATAATGCGTCTAGCCCTTGCCACACGGGCCGTTGATGGGTGAATCTCTAGTCACGTTTTGCAACCATTCCAGGGGTAGCGACATGACCACCGACAACCTGCTCGCCCAGCTGTTTCCCACTGCCGCCGAGATTCCCGAGCAATTCCGGCTCGCGGCGCCCATTGAACAACGCGATTACCTGGTCGGCGGCCAGTTGCATGTGTGGAACGGCCCCTTGGCCGAAGTGCGCAGCCCGGTGCAGTTGCGCGGTGCCGACGGTGACACGCCGGTGATCATCGGCAGCACCCCGCTGCTGGACGCCGACACCGCCTTGACCGCCCTCGACGCCGCCGTAGCCGCCTACGACCGTGGCCAGGGCGCGTGGCCTACCATGCGTGTGGTGGATCGCATCCAGCACGTCGAAGCGTTTTTGCGGCGCATGCGTGAACAGCGCGAGGCGGTGGTCAAGCTGCTGATGTGGGAGATTGGCAAGAACCTCAAGGACTCGCAGAAAGAGTTCGACCGCACCTGCGACTACATCACCGACACCATCAATGCCCTCAAGGAACTCGACCGTCGCTCCAGCCGCTTCGAGCTGGAACAGGACACCCTCGGGCAAATCCGTCGTGTACCGCTGGGTGTGGCGCTGTGCATGGGCCCCTACAACTACCCGCTGAACGAGACCTTCACCACGCTGATCCCGGCGCTGATCATGGGCAACACCGTGGTGTTCAAGCCGGCCAAGCTTGGCGTGCTGCTGATTCGCCCGTTGCTGGAGGCGTTCCGCGACAGCTTCCCGGCCGGCGTGATCAACGTGATCTACGGCAGCGGCCGCGAGACCGTCAGCGCGTTGATGGCCAGCGGCAAGATCGATATCTTTGCGTTTATCGGCACCAACAAGGCCGCCAGCGATTTGAAGAAGCTGCACCCAAAACCCCACCGCCTACGCGCGGCGCTGGGCCTGGATGCGAAGAACCCTGGGATCGTGCTGCCGCAGGTCGACCTGGACAATGCGGTCAACGAAGCCGTCACCGGTTCGCTCTCGTTCAACGGCCAGCGTTGCACCGCGTTGAAGATCCTGTTTGTGCATGAAGACGTGGTCGACAGCTTTATCGAAAAATTCAACCGCAAGCTGGCGACCCTCAAGCCTGGCATGCCGTGGGAAGACGGCGTGTCGCTGACGCCGTTGCCCGAGCAGGGCAAGGTCGATTACCTCGGCGGCCTGGTCACCGACGCACTGGCCCATGGCGCCAAGGTGGTGAACGAAAATGGCGGCGCCAGCCGTGGCTCGTTCTTCTACCCGGCGGTGCTGTACCCGGTGAACCCGCAGATGCGCGTGTACCACGAGGAGCAGTTTGGCCCGGTGGTGCCGATCGTGCCTTACCGCGACCTGGAGACGGTGATCGACTATGTGCTGGAATCGGACTTCGGCCAGCAACTGAGTATCTTCGGCACCAGCCCGAGGGAAGTCGGGCGCCTGGTGGACGCGTTCGCCAACCAGGTGGGCCGGATCAATATCAATGCCCAGTGCCAGCGCGGACCGGACAGTTTCCCGTTCAACGGGCGCAAGAACTCGGCCGAGGGCACGCTGTCGGTACATGATGCGCTACGGGTGTTTTCGATCCGTACCCTGGTGGCGACCAAGTTCCAGGCGAGCAACAAGGAACTGGTCAGCGATATCCTGCAGGAGCGCACATCGAGCTTTCTGACCACTGACTATATTTTCTGAGCCCGACACCGATCTAAAAATGTGGGAGCGGGCTTGCTCGCGAAAGCGGTGGTTCAGTCGCCGGATGTATTGACTGACACGCCGCCTTCGCGAGCAAGCCCGCTCCCACATTGGAACTGAGTGAAGCCTGAACAACGAGGTTACCCTGATACCAATGAATCTCCCCCTCTTCGCCCGCCGCTTGCTGCGTCCGCTGCTGGATCCGTATCGGCGCTACCGTCACGCCAAATTGATCCACGCGGTACGGGTTTCCATTGGGTTGCTGGCCACAATCCTGCTGACCACCGGCATCAATCTGCCCCACGGTGAGTGGGCCTCGGTGACGATGTTGATCGTGATCGGCGGTTTGCAGCACCACGGCAATATCGGCAAGAAAGCCGTCGAGCGCGCCTACGGCACGTTGATCGGCGCCAGCGTCGGTTTGCTGCTGGTGCTGCAACAGGCGTATCTGGGGCAGCCGCTGTTGACCTATTTGCTGATGTCGGTGGTGTGCGGGTTCTTTTCCTATCACGCCATCGGCAAGGGCGGCTACATCGCGTTGCTGTCGGCGATCACCGTATTTATCGTCGCGGGCCATGGCGATAATCCGATATCGGACGGGCTGTGGCGCACGGTCGACATCCTGATCGGTATCGTCCTGGCCCTGGCGTTTTCCTTCGCTCTGCCGCTGTATGCGGTGTATTCCTGGCGCTACAACCTGGCCAGTGCCTTGCGCGATTGCGCGGCGATTTATAGCCGGATCATCAGCGGCCAGTCGGTCACTGACGATGAGCATCTGAAACTGCTCAACCGCTTGAATGCGGCAATGCTGCAACTGCGCTCATTGATGCCATCGGTGTCCAAGGAAGTGCGGATTTCCATGACCGAGCTGGACACCCTGCAGCGGCATTTGCGGATGTGCATCAGCACCCTGGAGATCCTCGGCAACACTCGGCCCGATCCACGGGACAAGGAAGCGTTGGCGCGTATGCAAGTGGCGTTGAAGGCCGAGCATCGTCAGATCCGGGTGCAGTTGATCGGGATGGCGCGGGCGTTGCAATCCGGGGCTACCGACCGGCTGGAACGGCCGAGCAATACGCCGACCCACGAGCAGACATTTGAAGTGCCGGTGGTCAACGCCCTGGACGGTTACCGGTTATTGACCCTGCAACTGGCGGCGAACATTGATGGCATGCGCCAGCGCCTGGCCAAGAGCGCCAGCCACTGGAAAATCTGATCAGCCCCGGTGCAGCGCCTGTACCAGCAGTTGCTGCAACGCCTGTAACCGGGGCTCGGGGCTGTCCTCGGCAAAGCGCAACACATTCGCCACTTCGGGCAGCGGCATCTGCTGCTCGAAAGGGCGATACACCTCCACGCGCTTGTCGAGATGGTCACTGCTGAGCAGGCCGATGCCCAACCCGGCGGCGATGGCCGATACCACACCCTCCACCGACCCACACTCCACCACCACCTGCCAGCGAATGCCCAAGGCGCTCAGGCGTTCCTGGGCCAGTTGCCGGTAAAAACAGCCTGGGCCGAAGGTGATCAGCCGCACGCTTTCGTCAGGCGCTGCCTGCCAGCCGGGCCGGGCGCACCAGTGCACCTGTTCGGTCCACAGCAAGTGGTCACGCGTTTCGATACGCGGGATGAAATCCTGGTGCAGCGCCAGGTCCAGCTCGCGGTCCACCAGGGCCTGGCGAAGCACGTGGCTCTGCTCCACCACGATCCGCACATCCAGCTGACGGTGCTGCCGGGAAAACTGGCCGAGCAAGTTCGACAGTTCGGCCATCGGCACCTGTTCGGTGGCGCCCAGGCGGATGGAGCCTTGCAACTGCACTGGATTGAAATGCGCCAACGCCGCGTCGTGGGCCTCGATGATGCGCCGGGCGTGGACCAGCAGCTGCGCGCCGTCATCGCTGGCCACCAGGCGCTGGCCCTCGCGCTGGATCAATGGCCGTTCGAGTTGTTTCTCCAGGCGCTTGATCTTCCAGCTGACCGCCGACTGGCTGAGGTTCAGGCGCTCGGCCGCGCGGGTGACACTGCCGGTTTCGACCACGGTTTGCAGGGCACGCAGAACATCGATGGGCAGTCGCTGGTTCATGATCAACACCTATGACAAAAACAGGATAGGTAGAGAGTAAGTTGTCATTGGTGTCATGACCAGCCGAGCTTTAGGGTAAAGCCTTCATTCACTGCGAGGATCTGTCATGACTGCCCTGCTTAACGAAACCGCACTGATCAACGGTTGGCGCATTGCCGCTGGCCGCCATGGTGAGGGGCTACCGGTGTTGTTGCTGCACGGCACGCCCGCCCATTCCATCATCTGGCGCAAAGTGGTGCCGCGCCTGACTGCCGCCGGCATGCAGGTCCATTTGTTCGACCTGTTGGGTTTTGGCGCTTCGGAGCGCCCACTCCAGGCCGATACGTCGGTGGCCGCACAAAGCCGCTTGATCGGCGATTTGCTGGACCACTGGGGGCTTGAGCGGATGCACCTGGTGGGCCATGACATCGGCGGCGTCAACGCGCTGCTGTTTGCCCTTGACCATCCGCAGCGGGTGCACTCATTGACGGTCGCCGACGCCCCCAGCTATGACTCGTGGCCATCGCCCACCTGGCGCGGGATTCATCAGCGATTTGCCGAACATGCGCGCATGACGCCGGATGAACACCGCGCGTTGATGATCCGACAGCTGGCCATGGCCGTGTTCGACAAGAGCGTGATGCAGGGCGCGCTGCTGGAGGAATACCTGGCGCCGATCAGTGGCGTGATCGGCCAGCCGGCGTTCTACCAGCATCAGGTGGCGCATTACGACTCGCGGTATACCGCCGATTTTGCGGAGCGCCTGCCGGGCATGGATCTGCCGGTGCAGATTTTGTGGGGCGCTGAAGATGAATGGCAGCCCCTGGCGTATGCACATCGCCTGCAAAACGACATTCGTGGAGCAGTGCTACAGGTGGTGGAAAACGCCGGGCACTTTCTGATGGAGGATGCGCCGGCAAGGGTGAGTGAGTACCTTTTGGACTTTATTGGCCGGGTTCACAGTCAACGCTGACTGCCATTTGTCGGGTTTACACAAGCCACTAGACTTCACACTTTCTCTTACATATTTTTCACGTTTTATTCACATCCGGAGACGTAGGGTGAAGCCTCATCCGTTACAAACGCTGTAGTTAAAAACCCGCCGCCCCAGCGGGTTTTTTTTGCCCGGGATTTGAGTGTTCACTCGGTTTCTTCAGAGAGGAGTCGAAGCAAACCGGCTCATTGCGAGCCGGTCTTGATGGATCAGCGAGCAATCTTGTCGACAGGCGACGCCGCTTGCTCACGGATCGCGCGCTGGGTATCGAGCACCCGCGCCAGGGCCGTTTCGGCTTCAGGACTTTGCTGCGGCACACGAATCGCTGCCGATACCAGGGTAATCAGCTTGGCCATGACCTCGGCATCCGTGGCCGGGCGTCCCAGGCTCATGGAGTTCATCAGCAAGCGCAGCTCGGTACCGGCCATCACCCCAGAGATTGCCTTGAGGGCAAATTGCAAACGCACCCCCAGTTCGTTGCGCGGCAGGTCTGGCAATGCCAGGGCGAACGCTTCAAAAAAGCGTTGGAACACCGGCTGGTAATGCACCTTGAGGTATTCCTGGATAAACGGCGAGGTGTCGCTGTACACCCGCCCCAGGAAACGGATGAAGGAACGCCCTTCCCCACTGGCAGGATCACTGCGTTCCAGGCCCATGGCCGGGGCAAACAGCACGCCAAGCAAGGTGTCGCAGTCCAGCGGGCCGTCGGATTCGGCCTCGCACCTGGCCAGCAACTCCAGGCGCTGCTCGTTGAGCGGCTCCAGGCGTTGCATCAGCAGGGTTTTCATCAGGGAATCCTTGTCCCCGAAGTGGTAATTCACCGCAGCGAGATTGACCTGGGCACTCTCGGTAATCTGCCGCAACAAAACAGCGTCATAGCCGTATTTGATGAAAAGAGCCTCTGTCGCATCCAGCAATCGAGTCTTGGTAACGTTTGGAGCGCTGAGTTTCTTCGCGACCATAGGGGGTGGGGTTCCACTGCGGAAATATTGTTTTAAAAATTAATTTGATTTTTTATACCGGGGCCGCTGCCTGAAAGCAAGTAGTGACACTGCGCCATACTATTCAAACCCAACAGAGCCGGGCTTATTGAGGGTAGCTGATGGACTTTTCAGGCGCCTGAAATGCCCTCTAGACGAATCGTTTCAAAGGGTAAAACCGCTCTATATCCATGGCTGGCGGAACGGCAGGATCGCGGTTAGTATTCAAACAATATTTTAAAAACAAGAAATAAAACCAGTCCGTGACGTGTACCAGGCAGCCCCTGAACTTGTTACAAGAATTTTCGGGGGAAGCACGGCGCTGTCGAGGCTGCAGGCGTAGTCATGATGACAGATACCCCCGCGCTCCCAGGCTTTATCTCCCTGCAAGGCATCGGCAAAAGCTATCAGCTGGCCGGTCAGCACCTGTCGATTCTCAATGATGTATGCCTGGCCATCGAAACCGGTGACAGCTGCGGCATCCTCGGCGCATCCGGCTCCGGCAAAAGCACCCTGCTCAATATTCTCGGCCTGCTCGACCTGCCCGACTGCGGCCAGTACCGTTTTGCCGGCCATGACATTTTCAGCGCCAGCCCCGATCAACTGGCGGCGATCCGCAATCAGCAGATCGGTTTCGTCTTTCAAAGCTTCAACCTGCTGCCGCGCCTCAGCGCCCTGGATAACGTCGCCCTGCCCCTGAGCTATCGCGGCGTGTCCCGGCATGACTCGCTGGAACAGGCAATGCGCATGCTCGACCAGGTGGGCCTGGCCGAACGCGCCCACCATCGCCCGGCCGACCTCTCCGGCGGCCAGCGCCAACGGGTCGCCATCGCCCGCGCGTTGGTGGGCAACCCCTCGGTGATCCTCGCCGACGAACCCACCGGCAACCTCGACAGCACCACAGCCCAGGAGATCATGGACCTGTTGCTGGCGCTCAATCGCGAGCAGCAGGTGACGCTGATCATCGTCACCCATGACCCGCACATTGCCGAACGCCTGAACCGCAAGATCCTGGTGCGCAATGGCGTGGTGCAAGAGGCCGAGCGCCTATGAGCCTGCGGGTCGAACAAAGCCTGAGCCAATTGCTGCATGAGGCATTTGTCAGCCTGCGCACCCTGGGCAAGCGCTCGATCCTGGCCTTGTTAGGCATCGTCATCGGCAGTTCCTCGGTGGTGGCGCTGATCAACATCGGGCACAACGCCGCTGAAGACGCGGCGATGATTTTCAAGGACATGGGCACCGACACGCTGGTGGCACAGTTCCCGCCCAAGGCCGCCAGCATTGCCCCTATGCCGGCCAGCCTGGACCTGGAGGCGGTGCGCCGCAGCGTGCCCGGCATCGCCCATATTGGCGCGATTTCGATGTTCAGCGGTCCGGTGGTGTTCCATGGCCGCACCTTCAATGGCAGCTTTGTCGGCAGTACGCCAGACCTCAAGGACGCCATGCGCCTGTCGGTGCGCGAGGGGCGTTTCCTGTCGACCTTCGACGCGGGGGAAACCTACGCGGTCGTCGGAGAACAGGTCGTCCAGGCCTTGAGTGCTCCCGGCGACCCGCTGCAACTGGGGGACCGGGTGCGCATCAATGACTATCTGTACCTGGTGGTGGGCATTCTTCACAACCAGCCCCGGGCCATGCTGATCCCTGTACAGGCCAACGAATCGCTGTTCGTCCCCGCCCCGGGCATGCGCCGGATCTACTTCAGTCCGCAAATCGGCAATGTGGTGATACGCGCCACTCCCGGCCAGGACATGGAGCGTGTCGCCCGGGACGCAGCAGTGGCGTTGCGAACCCAGCTCACCGACCACGATGTCGACATCCAGGTGCCCCAGCAAATGATCGACGGCATGACCCGCCAAAGCCGTACCTTCGCTTACCTGCTGCTGGCCCTGGGCGCGATTTCCCTGGTGGGCGGCGGCGTGGGGGTGATGAACGTGATGCTGATGAACGTCTCGGAGCGGCGTCGGGAGATCGGGATCCGCATGGCACTCGGTGCGCGCCAGCGGGACATTCGCAACCTGTTCCTGCTGGAAGCCGTCACCCTGACCGCCGTCGGCGCGTTATGCGGCGCGGTCGTGGGCATGACCGCCGCCTATCTGTATGCCTGGATGTCCGGCTGGCAGTTTTCCCTGGCGATTGCCGCGCTGCCGCTCGGCGTCGGTAGCACCTTGCTGGTGGGGCTGTTTTTCGGAATCTACCCGGCCGTGTCGGCCTCGCGGCTGCAGCCGGTGGAGGCCCTGCGCGATGAATAAACGGCTGCTGTTGTTGACCGCCCTGGTGAGCCTGCACAGCGTGGCCGCCGACGTGGTGATTCGCCCCTCGGCGCCCAGCACCACCCGCAGCGGCTATGACCGCGGCGTGTCGTTGAATGCCCAGTCCACCACCCTGACCCTGGGCGACGCGGTCTACCTGGGCCTGCGCAACAACCCGGCGATTCGCAGCGCGTACCTGCAACGGGTGGCGCAGAAATTCGACCTGCGGGTGGCCGAAGACACGTTCAACCCCAAGCTGACCCTGAACAGCTACTACCGAGCCACCAAGGGCACCGACGACAGCGCCCGCAACGCCAACCTGGCGCCCAATGCCACCTTGCTCGGTGAGTACGGCACGCGCCTGAGCATGAACTGGACCCAGCAACTGAACAACGCCGATCGCGCCGGGCGCTACCGCAGCGACGGTCTCGACCTGTCAGTGATCCAGCCCCTGATGCGCGGTGCCGGCTGGGACGCCACCACCGCCCCGCTGCGCCTGTCACGCCTGTCGGAGCAGGCCAACCGCCTGAACCTCAAGGCCAACGTGGCGCAGACCATCAGCAACATCATCGCCACCTACCGCGAATTGCTGCGGGCCCAGGAGCAGTTGACTATCGTGCAGGACGCCCTCAAGCGCTCCGGTACCTTGCTGGAAGTGAACAAGGCACTGATCAGTGCCGGGCGCATGGCCGAGTTCGAGATTGTGCAGACCGAAGCCGATATCGCCACCCAGCAACTGGGGGTGGAAGAAGCCCAGAACCAACTGGACACCAGCCGCCTGGCCCTGCTGCGCCTGCTGGCCCTTGACCTGTCGACGCCGATCCGCGCCACCGAGGCCCTGGAAGCCAAACCCATGGACATCGATAAACGCCAGGCCTTCATCCTGGCGCAGAACCAGCAGCCGGAATACCTCGCCACCCTGCTCGGCAGCCAGCAGGCCGACCTCAACCTGGTGATCGCCAAGGACTCCGGACGCTGGCAAGTGGACCTGGTGGCCGGCGCCAACCAGATTCGGGCCGCCACCGACAACGACAACGGCTCTTCGAACAACCGGCGCTGGGACAGTTACGCCGGCGTGCAGGTGCAGATTCCCATCGGTGATATCAGCACCCGCCAGGCCGAGGTGCACGCGCGGGTTGATGTGGAAAACCAGGAGATCATCATCGCCGACGCCCGCCAGCAACTGGAGCGCAGCGTCAACGATGTGGTGCGCGACCTGGGCACCCGCTGGCGCCAGTATGAAATTTCCCAGCGGGCGGTGGAGCTGTCCAAGCGCAAGATCGAAATCGAACGGGAAAAACTCAGCGCCGGGCGCTCCACGAACTTTCAGGTATTGAGTTTCGAAACCGACCTGCGCAACGCCGAGAACTCACGGCTCAATGCGCTGATTGCCTATTTGAACGCCCAGACTCAGCTCGACTTGACCCTGGGCATGACGCTGGAAAGTTGGGAAATCGCCCTCAATGACTACTAATCAGAAGCGCCTGTTGGGTGCCGTGTTGATTGTGCTGGTGGCCGGTGTCGGCATCACGCTGCTCAGCCGTCAAAGCCCGGCCGCCAATCAACCCGGCAATGCCGAACAATGGCTGGAGGTGAAGGTCGACCCGCTGGTGCATCAGATCGGCCTGGTGGGCAAGATCGAGCCTGACACCACCGTCACCCTCACCGCGCCGTTCGACGGCAATGTGCAGGCCAACCTGGTGGAACAGGGCCAACGGGTGGAGGCCGGCCAGGTGCTGCTGCGCATGGACCCGGCCACCCTCGAAGTACAACTGCGCGACGCCCTCTCCGCCCAGCTCAAGGCCCGGCGCACCGTGCAGGAAATGCAGGACTGGGACAGCGGCCAACAAGTCGGTCGCGCCCGGCGCGGCCTGCGCACCGCCGAAATGACCGCCAGCAACACCCAGCGCAAACTCACCGAAAGCGAAAACCTGTTCAAGCGCGGCATCATCCCGCGCAACGAACTCGACGACCTCAAGCAACAGGCCACCCAGCAACAGCTGGACCTGATAGCGGCCCGCAGCGAACTGCAACAGGCGATTGAACAAGGCAAAGGCGAATACCGACAGATCGCCGATATGGAGCTGACCAATGCCACGGTGAAATATGAAGCCCTGCGCACCCTGCTCGATGGCAAGGAGGTCAAGGCACCGTTCTCCGGCATCGTGGTGCCGGCGCCGGGCAGTACCTCATCGGCCCAGGGCGGCGGGAACAATAACGCGCCGGTGCAGGCCGGGAGCAAGGTCAGCCAGGGTCAGGTGCTGTTTGGACTGGCGAATATAGAGAAGCTGAAAATCGTCGCCAAGGTCTCGGAGCTGGATATCAACCAGTTGCACCAGGGGCAGGCGGTGGAGGTGCTGGGCGACGGGTTTGATGGGGAACGGCTGACGGGCTCGGTCAGCGTGGTCAGTGGCTTGGCGATTGCCAGCGACAGCCAGGGCAGCGCGCAGTTTCCGGTGACCCTGTCGATTCCCAAGCTGACCCCGCAACAGTTGCAACGGGTAAGGTTGGGGATGAGTGCGCGGTTGACCATCGTGACCTACAACAATGACCAGGCGATTGTCGTACCGGCGCAGGCGATCAGTCGCGGGGACGGTGTGATGACGGTGGAGTATCGGGCCGCGATGGATAAGCCGGTGGAGCGGGTGACTGTGACAACCGGGCAGTCGACGGCGCAGGGGGTGGAGGTGTTTGGGTTGAAGCCAGGGTTTGTGAAGGTCGGGCCATGAACCCAACCTGTAGGAGCTGGCTTGCCTGCGATAGCAATCTCTCAGTTGATAAAGATGCAGCTGACCCGCTGCTATCGCAGGCAAGCCAGCTCCCACATTGGATTTAGAGGTGTGCCAACCTTGCGGCGAGTGCCTTGGCCTGAATTGCCACATCCGTCACTGCGGTACTTTCCCACCACATCCCGCGCAACGGTGGGCCCATGGCAAACAGTCGCTGGCTGACCTGGCCGTTGGCATCCAGCACGGCCCCCGACACATCCGCCGCAATCCCCAACGCCAGCGGCCCGGGCTGAATCAACCCTCGCTTGAGCAACTGCCGAGGCAACGGCCGGGCCACGCGCCGCCAGTCGTATTCAATCCCACTGGAGTTGATCAACGCAGCCCCCGACACCTGAACGATGGCCTGTTCGCCACGAGGACGCAGGCGAATCGTGACATCACCCTGCGACGGCACCAGTCCCTTGTACGAAGCTGCCCGAATCCGCAACCGCCCCTCCCCGTGCAACCGCGCCACCAACTCGGCACTCAAGGGCGGTGAGCGGTGGTGATGGCTTTCCCACCAAGGCCGAATATGCCGCACGAACTGGCGTTTCTCGGCCTCGCTGGCCTGGCTCCACAAACGCCCGATATTGGCGCGCACGGTGTCCAGCGGCGCTTGCCAGTCGATCCCCTGCTCCAGCGCCAGCTTGCATTGGCGGCGTACTTCCCGCAGCAATTGCCGAGGACTGCGCAGGCTGTGGTCCTCCCCCAGAAAGTCGACCCAGGCCGGCGGCTGCCGGCGCACATGGGGCAACAGGCCGTGGCGCGAAAAAATCTCGATGGGCCCGCGATGACCGGCCTGTTCCAGGGACACCACGGCGTCCACCATGGTCAGCCCGGAACCAATGATCAGCACCGTGGATTGCGGGTCCAGTTGAGTCATGGCCTGCACATCCCACGGGTCGACTGCTGCGGCATTCAAGCCGCTGGATTCGGTCTGTGGTGTACGCGCTGCCGGGAACATGCCGGTGGCTAATACGGCAAACGTACCGCGCAGTTGCTGGCCGTCGCTCAAGGTCAATAGTGTGGAGTGTTCGTCCACCTCGAGGTCTACCACTTCGGCGCGGACATGCTCGACGGTTGACGCCGATAACGCCTTGGCCTCCGCCAGCCGTTGTTGCGCGTACAAGCCAAAGATCCCACGGGGCGGGAACAGTTCGCTGATGGGCACGTGCTGCTGGTCCGACTCGGGCCAACCGCCGTCGGCGATGTAGGCGGTCAGCCACTGGGTCAGGTCATCGGCATTATCCGGGTCGACGCTCATGCGGGCGGCGTTGCCGTTCAAGGTGTGGCCGAGTTCCACCGCACTGTAGGCCTCGCCGCGCCCCAGTTCCTGGCGCGGTTCGATCACCAGGATCTGCCGCTTGCCCGGCAGGCGCAGCAATTGCACCGCCAGCATCGTCCCGCTCAGGCCGCCGCCGACAATCAACACATCAGCGTTGCGAATGGCGCTCGTCGCCTGTCCGCGTTCGGTTTCACTCATGAAATTGCGCCCTTACTGTCTGCCTGAATGGTTGTGGTAAAAATCACCCCGTGCAGTATCCAGCACATCGACACGAGACGCCTAGTTCAGCTCGACTGTGGGAAGCCCAGGCTTTGGCCGCTCTTCAGCCATTGCTCAAGCACCGCCGCCAGGCCACCTTGCCAATGGGTACTCTCCTCGCTCCACAATTCGGTCTTGCCGGAAGGCTGCCACCAGCGGCAGAGCCGTTGTGAAGTGTCCACGGGGTCTATCCGTTGCACGACCGCCAACGGTTGAAACCCAGGGACATACGCATGGGTAGGCCGAATGCGCCACACCTGTTGCTGCAAGGCAGCGGGCTCGAGGTCATCCGCCAGGGTCAGGATCTGGCCACCGATCACCTGGGCGGCCAGGGCCAGCAGTAACAGACCGGGCTCGAAGGCACCGCTGAGGGCCAGCCGTGACTGTTCGGTAAAGCCCTGCTGACGCAAGCCATCAGCCAGGCGTTCGACATCCCGCAACGCATCAATCCAGCGCCAGGCGTACCACTGGCCGTCACGCTTGTGGCGCAGGGCGCTGTGCAACGGGGTCACTTGTGCCCAATGGCGCAATTGCGCCAACGCCTCGGGCAACACCGTGACCCGTTCGGCGGGCCATTCCACATCCAGCGGAAGTTCGAGTTCATGCACGCTCATAGGGTGATGCTCCTATTGGTGAAACAAGCATGCGGTGGTCCGCTGGCTGAAATCGTTGGATCGATGAAAATAAAATGTGGGAGCTGGCTTGCCTACGATGGCGTTGAGTCAGCTTGCATCTCTACCGGCTGATACGCCGCTATCGCAGGCAAGCCAGCTCCCACATTGATTCAGTTTCTCCCGTTAGATCGCGGTGGCCTTCAGGTCACGATAGCTGGCCCCGGGATGGTTGTCCGCCAAGCGCGCACCGTCTCCAAACAATTTTTCCCGCAGGGTACCCTGGGCGTATTCAGTCTTGTACACGCCACGCTTCTGCAGCTCCGGCACCAGCAGCTCGACCGCATCGATAAAGGTCTCGTGGGTCAGTGCATAGGCCAGGTTGAAGCCGTCCACATCGGTCTCTTCAACCCATTCCTGCAACAGATCGGCCACGGTTTCCGGGCCGCCGACGAACAACGGGCCGAAACCACCAATGCCGACCCAGTCTGCCAGTTCATTCGGGGTCCAGACCTTGTTCGGGTCGGCGGTGGAGAACGCTTCCACCGCCGATTGAATGGCGTTGGTGTGCACATGCTTGAGGGGCTCATCGGGCTTGAACTGGCTGAAATCGATACCGGTCCAGCCGGAGATCAGCGCCATCGCGCCTTCGTAGCTGACGTAGGATTTGTATTCGTCGAACTTGGCCTTGGCCTTGGCGTCGGTCTCGCCAACGATCACCGTCTGCAGGTTGAAGATCAGGATTTTCTTCGGATCACGGCCTGCCTCCGCCGCACGCCGGCGGATGTCAGCGACGGTTTTCTTCAGCAGCACTTTCGACGGCGCGGCGACGAACACGCACTCGGCCTGCTCGGCGGCGAACTGCTTGCCCCGGCTGGAAGCGCCGGCCTGGTAGAGCACCGGGGTGCGTTGTGGCGAAGGTTCACACAGGTGAATGCCGGGCACCTGGAAGTGTTTGCCGACGTGGCGGATCTCATGGATTTTGCTCGGGTCACTGAAGATCCGCCGCTCGCGGTCGCGCAACACGGCGCCCTCCTCCCAGCTGCCTTCCCAGAGCTTGTAGCAAACCTCCAGGTATTCCTCGGCGTAGTCGTAGCGCGCGTCGTGTTCGGTCTGGGCTTTCTGGCCAAGGTTCTTGGCGCCGCTTTCCAGGTACGAGGTGACAATGTTCCAGCCGACGCGGCCCTTGGTCAGGTGATCGAGGGTGGAAAGGCGCCGGGCGAACGGATACGGGTGTTCGAAGGACAGCGACGCCGTCAGGCCAAAGCCCAGGTGCTCGGTGACCAGCGCCATGGGGGCGATCAGCGACAGTGGGTCATTGACCGGCACTTGGGTGGCCTGGCGAATCGCCGCGTCACCGTTGCCGTTGTAGACGTCGTAGATGCCCAGCACGTCGGCAATGAACAGGCCGTCGAACTTGCCGCGTTCGAGGATTTTCGCCAGGTCGGTCCAGTACTCCAGGTCCTTGTACTGCCATGAGCGGTCACGCGGATGGGCCCACAAGCCCGGCGACTGGTGGCCGACACAGTTCATGTCGAAGGCATTCAAGCGGATTTCACGAGGCATTAAACAGTACTCCGGGGGGCGACACCGTTGAGGTGGTAGTTGCCGACAATCTGGTATTTCCAGCGCAAGGGATCATCAAGGGTGGGTGGCAGTGCGGTGCGCTGGCCGGTGAGTTCGAATTCGGCGTTGCTGGCGGCGATGAGGGCTTCGGCAGCCGCGATCTGGGCTTCGGTGAGGGCAACCGGGCTCGGGTGGATTTCGGCACGCTCAAACAAAGCGGCCGCGACCTCCACGCGAATCTGCAAATCGCCGAAGCGGCTGATCACGTAGGGGTCATCACTTTTCTCGACAAAGCGCCGGGTACTTTCCAGCAGTTGGCGCGCCTGATTCAGTGCGGTCATGGATGAAGCTCCTCAGTTCCAGGCGTGGCGTGCGGGCTTGACGCCGTTGAGCACAAAGTTGCCGATCAAGTGGTATTTCCAGCGGGCCGGGTCATGCAAGGTGTGGGTGCGCGCGTTGCGCCAGAAACGGTCGAGGTTGTGCTTGCCGGACACCGAGCGGGTGCCGGCCAGTTCGAAGAGTTTGCTGCTCGCGAGCAACGCGGTTTCGGCTGACAGCACCTTGGCCTGGGCGACCACCAGCGAGGCATTGGCCACGGTGTCTTCGTTGGGGTTGGCCAGGGCCTGGTCTACGGCAACGCCGGCCTTGGCGAGGATCGCTTCGGTGCCGTGGACCCGCCATTCCAGGTCGCCGATGGCGGCGATGGTGAACGGGTCTTGCCAGCCGTGATCCTGCTGGCTGTCGATCCAGGGCCGGGCCTGGCGTGCATGGATTTTTGCTTGTTCCAGGGCACCGAGGGCGATACCGGTGTCGACGGCCGCCTGGATAATTTGCGAAATCGGGCCGTTGGCGGTGGGTTGGTCGAAGGCCTGGTGGGCGGGAATCACCGCACTCAGCGGCACCTTCACACCGTCGAGGGTCACGCCGCCGCTGGCGGTGGTGCGCTGGCCGAAGCCATCCCAACTGTCGACCACTTGCAGCCCCGGCGCGTCCCGCTCGACAAAGGCGATGAAGGCCTGGTCTTTCTCATTCACGCCCACCGTGGGCACGATATGGGCGAACAAGGCGCCGGTGCAGTAGAACTTCTCACCGTTGATGTACGCGCTGTCGCCGTCAAAGCGCACTTGCGTATCAAAGGTGCCGGCGTTCTTGCTCTTGGCCTCGGAGAAGGCGTTGCCGAAACGGTAGCCCTGCAAGACCTTGGCGAAGTAGTGCTGCTTTTGTTCCTCGCTGGCGGTTTGCAGGAGGATGTCTACAACGCCCAGGTGGTTCTGCGGAATCTGCCCTAGGGACGGATCGGCGGCCGAGATAAGCTTGATCACCTCGGCCACCGTCACATAGGACACCCCGGCGCCACCGTAGGCCTTGGGAATGGTGATGCCCCACAGGCCGCTGGCGGAGAATTCATCCAGCTCGGCCACCGGCAGGCGTCGTTCGCGGTCACGCACGCCGGCCTCGACGGCAAAACGCTTGGCCAGCTCGGTGGCGACGGCAATGGCTTCGGCGTCTGAGCGAATGATGTGGGCAGGTTGCAGGGGTTGGGCTGACATGGGCCGACTCCAGGCTCCAGAGAGATACTGGGGTAATTGCAGGAGTCGTGCCTGAATCTAATGCTCAATAAAATCAGAGGGTTGCTTGTAAAACGGGGAAGTCGTCAGCGGTTCAAACCAGCAAAGTGTCCAACCACTGTTGCGCTGCCAACAGTTAGATCACCACATTGCGTACAAACCGCACCGCCACGTCGCCGTCATTGCGATAGGCGTGAAGGTAGCGACTGGCGAACATCAGGAACTCACCGGTGGCGACGTGTTTTTCCTCGTCACCCAGCACCAGCGTCAGCGTGCCTTCGAACACAAACAACTGCACGCTCCAGCCCTCGGGGTCCGGCTCGGGCATGTAGCGATCACCGGGCTCCAGGCGCATCTCCCATAGCTCCACCTCGCGGCGAGCGGTGGCTTTAGCCAGCAGCACGGCTTTGCTGCCGGGGATCTCGCCGGCCCAGGCCAGTTCGTTGATACGGCTGTGGTCGGGGGCATCCGGGGCCTGGATCAGGTCGCTGAAGGCCACGTCCAGGGCTTCGGCCACCCGGTCGAGGGTCGACAGGCTGACGTTCTTCTCCCCCGCCTCGATCGCCACCAGCATGCGCCGGCTGACGCCGGATTTTTCGGACAACGCCGTCTGGCTCAACTCTGCTGCATGACGCAGGCGTCGAACGTTCTGGCTGACGTGTTGCAGGACCGAGGCCCGTTGCGGATTTTCTTTGTGCACTATATTGCTCACAGGGTGGGGTTGCGCAGTATACTGCCCAGCTTGCGGCGCATTGTGCGGTCCGCGCCCCTACTGTGCAAGACCGAGCCGCCATGACCACCTCCCCGTTGTTTTCCCGTTTCAGCAAAGCCGAATGTGTATTGGTGGTGATCACCATGTTTTGGGGTGGCACCTTTTTGCTGGTGCAGCACGCCATGGCCGTGAGCGGCCCGATGTTTTTTGTCGGCCTGCGTTTTGCGGCGGCGGCGCTGATCGTCGGGGCGTTCTCGTTGCGCAGTCTGCGAGGCCTGACTTTCTTTGAGTTGAAAGCCGGGTGCTTTATCGGTGTAGCGATCATGTTCGGCTACGGTTTGCAGACCATTGGCTTGCAGACAATCCTGAGCAGCCAGTCGGCATTCATCACCGCGCTGTATGTGCCATTCGTGCCGCTGCTGCAATGGCTGGTGCTGGGACGGCGGCCGGGGTTGATGCCGAGCATCGGCATTATGCTGGCGTTTACCGGGTTGATGCTGCTGACCGGCCCGGCCGGAGCATCGCTGAATTTCAGCCCCGGTGAAATCGCCACGCTGATCGGTGCGGTGGCGATTGCCGCCGAGATCATCCTGATCAGCGCCTTTGCCGGGCAGGTGGATGTACGTCGGGTGACGGTGGTGCAACTGGCCACGGCCTCAGTGCTGTCGTTCCTGATGGTGGTGCCGATGGGCGAGGCGCTGCCGGAGTTTTCCTGGTTGCTACTGTTCAGCGCGGTGGGCCTGGGACTGACCAGCGCGGTGATTCAGGTGGCGATGAACTGGGCGCAGAAAAGCGTCTCGCCGACTCGCGCCACGCTGATTTATGCCGGGGAGCCGGTGTGGGCCGGCGTGGTCGGGCGGATTGCCGGCGAGCGCTTCCCGCCGATTGCCATGGTGGGCGCAGCGTTGATTGTGGCGGCGGTGATTGTCAGCGAAATGAAAACCCGTCGGCAGCGGCTCGCCGAACCCCAGATCGAACTGGAACACGAAAACCAGGGTTAAACGCCTCAGAGGCGCAACTCGCCGTCCAGGTTAATGGACTGTAGAAACGCCTCGTCATGGGACACCACGATCAATGCACCCTGGTATTGATTGAGCATTTGCTCCAGGGCAATCCGGCTGGGCAAGTCCAGATGGTTATCGGGTTCGTCCAACAACAGCAATTGCGGCGGATGCTGGGCGTAGAGCTGCGCGGCCAGGGCAATTTTCAGGCGCTCGCCACCGCTCAGTTGGCAGGTGTCGAGCATCGCGCGGTCAGCATCAATGCCCATTTGCGCCAGCCGGGTACGCGCTTCGCTTTCCGCCAGTAGCGGATTACTTTCGTAAAGCCATTGCACCGCCGTGCGCTCGGGGTGCTCCAATCCGGCGTGTTGATCCAGCCAGCCGATGTGGCAACTGCGCACCCACTCGCCGGCAGCCACCGGCAACTGGCCGGCAATCACCCGCAGCAGGGTCGACTTGCCACTGCCATTGGCTCCCAGGATCGCCATGCGCATCGGACCGGTCAGGGTGAGATTGATCGGTGCGCGGCTGCCAAACGGCAGCACCACCTCGTTGAGTTGCAACACCAGCTTGCCCTGGGGCACCACGCTTTCCGGCGACAGCATCATGCGCTGGATCTCGGGCGCACACCGTGCACGCGCCTCAGCGATCCGCTGCTGTTGCTGCTCACGCGCCAGCTGCTGATTGAGGCGCAACTTGCCCTGGCTGTTTTCACTGCGCTCTTTCTGGGCGTTGGTGATCAGTTTGGTCTGATTGCCATCCCGGGCCTGGCGGTCGCCCCGGGCATTACGGCGCTGCTGACGTTCCATCTGGATGACCGCTTCACGCTGCTCACGTTTGGCGTGCGCGCGCTCCCCCTGCAACGCCGACTGGAACGCTTGCTGCTCCTGCTCCCGTGTCGCCGTATAGTGGCTGTAATTACCGCCGTAGACAGCCAATCCCGTGGGCGACAGTTCGACAATCTCGTCCATGTGCTCCAGCAACCCACGATCATGGCTGATCAGCACCAGGCCGCCGGACCACCGATCAATCTGCTGGGCAAGCTTGTGTTGCTCATCAATGTCCAAGTGGTTGCTGGGCTCATCGAGGATCAACCAGTCTGCCCTGGGCAACCAGGCGCCCAGCAAGGCGACACGCTGGCGTTCGCCGCCACTGAGGGCTGCGGTGGGCGAGTCGGCAGTCAAGTGCCCCAGGCCGATGTGTTCCAGGGCAGCCACCAGTCGAGGCGCGCAATCCCATTGATCGACCGCCAGTGCATGGTCGTGCTCGTCCAGACTGCCCTCGGTGATACGCGCCAACGCCGCCAGCACTTGGTCGACACCTGCCAGCGCCGCTACGGTGGGATAGCGCTCGGGCTCCAGCAGTTGCGTCACCGCATACACACTGCCCTCACGGCGCACATGCCCGCGGGTGGGCTGCAGGGTGCCCGCGAGCATTGCGCCCAACAAGGACTTGCCAGTCCCATTGGCCCCCACGAGGCCGGTCGCCCGGGCGCTGAAAGCATGGTTCAGGTTGTCGAACAGGCTGCGTCCGTCCGGCAGGCTGTAGGCGACATGGTCAAGGTGGAGCAATCGCTGGGTCATCACACGTCCTTATGCAACAGGCCAAAAAAACCTTTGAACAGCATACCTGCCCTGAATACAGGCATTGAAACAATGCCAAACAGTCTTTTTCAGCTTACCTTGTAGGATCCTGCCACATCTTGCCGTTTGGTGATCAAGATTCCGGCACGTATGATGCATCCCAAACTCCCGCAGATTAGAAGCCTATGTCCCTGATAGTTCTACTGCTTCTGCCCTTTATCGGCAGCTGTCTCGCGGCCTTGCTGCCGCACAACGCACGTAATACAGAGTCCCTGCTGGCCGGCCTCGTCGCCCTGGTCGGGACGGTTCAAGTCGCCCTGCTCTACCCGCAGATCGCCCACGGTGGCGTGATACGTGAAGAATTCATGTGGTTGCCCAGCCTCGGGCTGAACTTCGTATTGCGCATGGACGGTTTTGCCTGGTTGTTCTCGATGCTGGTACTGGGCATCGGGACTTTGGTGTCGCTGTACGCCCGTTATTACATGTCGCCGGAAGACCCGGTGCCGCGTTTCTTCGCGTTTTTCCTGGCGTTTATGGGCGCCATGCTTGGCCTGGTGACTTCCGGCAACCTGATCCAGATCGTGTTTTTCTGGGAACTCACCAGCCTGTTCTCGTTCCTGTTGATCGGCTACTGGCACCACCGTGCCGATGCCCGGCGCGGCGCCTATATGGCGCTGATGGTCACCGGCGCGGGCGGTTTGTGCCTGCTGGCGGGGGTGATGCTGCTCGGGCATATCGTCGGCAGCTACGACCTGGACCAGGTCCTGGCTGCCGGTGATCAGATCCGTGCCCATTCGCTGTACCCGATCATGCTCGCCCTGGTGCTGATCGGCGCCCTGAGCAAAAGCGCACAATTCCCCTTCCACTTCTGGCTGCCCCACGCCATGGCTGCACCGACGCCGGTGTCGGCCTACCTGCACTCGGCAACGATGGTGAAGGCCGGCGTGTTCCTGCTGGCCCGCCTGTGGCCGTCGCTGTCCGGCAGCGAAGAGTGGTTCTGGATTGTCGGCGGTGCCGGCGCCATTACCCTGCTGCTCGGCGCTTATTGCGCCATGTTCCAGAACGATCTCAAGGGCCTGCTGGCCTACTCCACCATCAGCCACCTCGGGCTGATCACCTTGCTGCTGGGCCTCAACAGCCCGCTGGCCGCCGTCGCCGCGGTATTCCATATCCTCAACCACGCCACCTTCAAGGCATCGCTGTTCATGGCGGCGGGGATCATCGACCACGAAAGCGGCACCCGTGACATTCGCAAGCTCAGCGGCTTGGTGAAGCTGATTCCGTTCACTGCGACGCTGGCGATGGTCGCCAGTGCGTCCATGGCCGGCGTGCCGCTGCTCAACGGCTTCCTGTCCAAGGAAATGTTCTTCGCCGAAACCGTGTTCATCTCCGCCACCGCCTGGGTGGAAATCGCCCTGCCGGTCATCGCAACCATCGCCGGCACCTTCAGCGTGGCCTATGCCCTGCGCTTTACCGTGGATGTGTTCTTCGGCCCTAAAGCCACCAACCTGCCTCACACTCCGCACGAGCCACCACGCTGGATGCGCGCGCCGGTGGAGTTGCTGGTGTTTACCTGCCTGCTGGTGGGGATTTTCCCGGCCCAGGTGGTCGGTTCGATCCTCGCCGCTGCCGCCTTGCCGGTGGTCGGCGGCGAGCTGCCGGAGTACAGCCTCGCCATCTGGCATGGCTGGAACGCGCCGATGATCATGAGCCTGGTGGCCATGTCCGGCGGCGTGGTGCTCTATCTGCTGCTGCGCAAGCAACTCAAGCTGGGCCGCTTCAAATACCCGCCGATCATCAGCTACTTCAACGGCAAGCGCGGCTTCGAGCGCTGCCTGGTGGTGATGATGCGCGGGGTACGCAAGATCGAAAAACGCATCAGCACCAAACGCCTGCAAACCCAGCTGTTCCTACTGGTGCTGGCGGCGGTGATCGCCGGGTTGATCCCGATGCTCTACAGCGGAATCAGTTGGGGCGACCGGCCGAAGATCCCGGGTTCCATCGTGTTCGTCACCCTCTGGTTGCTGGCGATCGCCTGTGCCCTGGGCGCCGCCTGGCAAGCCAAGTATCACCGGCTGGCGGCCCTGACCATGGTCAGCGTGTGCGGGATGGTGACCTGCGTGACCTTCGTCTGGTTCTCCGCGCCGGACCTGGCGCTGACCCAACTGGTGGTGGAAGTGGTCACCACGGTCCTGATCCTGCTGGGCCTGCGCTGGCTGCCACGGCGGATCGAAGAAGTCTCGCCACTGCCGAGCTCGTTGCGCAAGGCACGCATCCGCCGCCTGCGGGACTTTCTCCTGTCCACCGTGGTCGGTGGCGGAATGGCGCTGCTCTCCTACGCGATGCTGACCCGCCAGACCCCCAACGACATCTCCTCGTTCTACCTCAGCCGCGCCCTGCCCGAAGGCGGCGGCAGCAATGTGGTGAACGTGATGCTGGTGGACTTCCGTGGGTTCGACACCCTGGGCGAAATCACCGTGCTCGGCGCCGTGGCGCTGACTGTCTACGCCCTGTTGCGTCGCTTCCGGCCTTCGAAAGAAAGCATGGAGTTGCCCGCGCAACAGCGCCAGTTGGCACCCGACGTAGCCACCGACCTGGTCAACCCGCGCCAGGCCAGCGACACCGCCTTGGGCTTCATGATGGTGCCGGCGGTGCTGGTGCGCCTGCTGCTGCCGATTGCCCTGGTTGTCTCCTTCTACCTGTTCATGCGCGGCCACAACCAACCGGGCGGCGGGTTTGTCGCCGGGCTGGTGATGTCCGTCGCGTTCATCCTGCAATATATGGTCGCCGGTACCCAGTGGGTCGAGGCACAGATGAGCCTGCGACCGATGCGCTGGATGGGCTTTGGCTTGTTATCCGCAACCCTGACCGGGCTCGGCGCACTGCTCGCCGGTTACCCGTTCCTCACCACCCACACCTGGCACTTCAGCCTGCCGGTGCTGGGGGACATCCACGTCGCCAGCGCACTGTTCTTCGACGTCGGCGTGTACGCCATGGTGGTCGGCTCGACCTTGCTGATGCTCACCGCCCTGGGCCACCAATCGGTGCGTGCCCATAAACCCAGCAACCAGGCGAAAGCCGTTGCCAGCCAAGGAGGAGCCGCCTGATGGAAGAAGTCATCGCAATTGCCATTGGGGTCCTGGCGGCCTCCGGCGTCTGGCTGATCCTGCGGCCACGGACGTTCCAGGTGGTGATGGGCCTGTGCCTGCTGTCCTACGGGGTCAACCTGTTCATCTTCAGCATGGGCAGCCTGTTTATCGGCAAGGAGCCGATCATCAAGGACGGCGTGCCGCAAGACCTGCTCAACTACACCGACCCGCTGCCCCAGGCCCTGGTGCTGACGGCGATCGTGATCAGCTTCGCCATGACTGCGTTGTTCCTGGTGGTGCTGCTGGCGTCCCGGGGCCTGACCGGCACTGACCATGTAGACGGCCGGGAGCCCAAGGAATGACCTGGATGAATCAACTGATCATCGCACCGATCCTGCTGCCGTTGCTGACCGCCGCGCTGATGCTGATGCTCGGCGAGAAACACCGCCCGCTCAAGGCGCGAATCAACCTGTTCTCCAGCATGGTCGGCCTCGGCATCGCCGTGCTGTTGCTGTACTGGACCCAGAAAGGCGGCCCCGGCTCCATCGGCGTGTACCTGCCGGGCAACTGGCAAGTGCCGTTCGGCATCGTGCTGGTGGTGGACCAACTGTCGGCGATGATGCTGGTACTCACCGGGATCATCGGCGTCAGCGCCCTGCTGTTCGCCATGGCCCGTTGGGATCGGGCCGGCACCAGTTTCCATGCGCTGTTCCAGATTCAGTTGATGGGCCTGTATGGCGCCTTCCTGACCGCCGACCTGTTCAACCTGTTCGTGTTTTTCGAGGTGCTGCTGGCGGCCTCCTACGGCCTGATGCTTCACGGCTCCGGCCGGGCGCGGGTGTCGGCGGGGCTGCATTACATCTCGATCAACCTGCTGGCCTCGACCTTGTTCCTGATTGGTGCGGCGCTGATCTATGGCGTCACCGGCACCCTGAATTTTGCCGACCTGGCACTGAAAATCCCCCTGGTACCGGAGGCCGATCGCGGCCTGCTGCACGCCGGTGCAGGTATCCTCGCCGTCGCCTTCCTGGCCAAGGCCGGCATGTGGCCGCTGAACTTCTGGCTGGCACCCGCCTACTCCTCGGCGAGTGCGCCGGTGGCGGCGATGTTTGCGATCATGACCAAGGTCGGCGTGTACACCGTACTGCGCCTGTGGAACCTGCTGTTCTCCGGCCAGGCCGGGGCCTCGGCGCTGTTTGGCGGCGACTGGCTGATCTACGGCGGCATGGCGACCATCGTCTGCGCGGCGCTGGCGATGATCGCCGCGCAACGCCTGGAACGCATGGCCAGCCTGAGCATTCTGGTGTCCGCCGGGATCCTGCTGTCGGCGGTGGGGTTTGCCCAGCCAAGCCTGACGGCCGGGGCGCTGTTTTACCTGGTCAGTTCCACCCTGGCGCTGAGCGCACTGTTCCTGCTGGCCGAGCTGATCGAGCGTTCGCGCTCGGCCAACGACATGCCCCTGGACGACGAAATCGAAGCCCTGCCCAAGGCCATGGAATCCCTGCATCCACCGCCCGGCACCAACCTCGACGATGAGCAGAAAGCCGTCGTAGGCCAGGTCATTCCCTGGACGGTGGCCTTCCTCGGCCTGAGCTTTATCGCCTGTGCCCTGCTGATCATCGGCATGCCGCCGCTGTCCGGGTTTATCGGCAAGCTCAGCCTGCTCAGCGCGTTGATCAACCCGATGGGCCTGGGCAACGCCATCGACGAACCGGTACGCCCGGCGGCGTGGGGCCTGGTGGCGCTGTTGATCTTCTCCGGCCTGGCCTCGCTGATCGCCTTCGCCCGCCTTGGCATCCAGCGCTTCTGGACCCCGGAAGAACGCCCGTCGCCGCTGTTGCGCCGCTTCGAGTGTGTGCCGATTTTCTTCCTGCTGGGCCTGAGCATCGCCCTGACCTTCAAGGCCGAGCCGCTGATGCGCTACACCCAGGCCGCCGCCGAAAGCCTGAACAACCCGGAGCATTACGTGATGGCGGTCATGGCGACGCGCCCGGTGCCGAGCCCTGAAGCCAAGGCCGCCGCATTGGAGATGCAGCCATGAAGCGTCTGTTCCCTGCCCCGTGGCTATCGTTGGCACTGTGGTTGTTGTGGCTGGTGTTGAACCTGTCCGTCAGCCCCGGCAACCTGCTGCTGGGTGCGATTCTCGGTTTTGCCGCACCGCTGATGATGGCGCCATTGCGCCCGTTGCCGATCCGCATCCGCCGCCCGGGGGTGATCATCCGTTTGTTCTTCCTGGTAGGGCGTGACGTGATCATCTCCAACCTTGCCGTGGCCTGGGGCATCCTGACCTGCGGCTCGCGCCCGCCGCGTTCGCGCTTTATCAAGATCCCGCTGGACCTGCGGGATGCAAACGGCCTGGCCGTGCTGGCGATGATCACCAGCGTGACGCCGGGCACCGTGTGGTCGGAACTGGCCCTGGACCGCAGCATCCTGCTGATCCACGTGTTCGACCTGGATGACGAAGCGCAGTTTATCGAGCACTTCAAACACGCCTACGAACGGCCCCTGATGGAGATCTTCGAATGAGCGCCCTGCTCTCCAATGCGATCCTGTTCAGCCTGTTCCTGTTCTCCCTGGCCATGGTGCTGACCCTGGTGCGCCTGTTCAAAGGCCCGTCGGCCCAGGACCGGGTGCTGGCACTGGATTACCTGTACATCCTGGCCATGCTGATGATGCTGGTGCTGGGCATTCGGTATGCCAGTGACACGTATTTTGAAGCGGCGTTGTTGATTGCGCTGTTTGGTTTTGTGGGGTCGTTTGCCCTGGCGAAATTCCTGCTGCGTGGGGAGGTGATCGAATGATCAATGTCGATGTGTTACCGCTGTGGGTTGAAGTGATCGTCGCGGTATTGTTGGTGCTGAGCAGCCTGTTTGCGCTGATTGGGGCGATTGGGTTGTTGCGGATGAAAGACTTCTTCCAGCGCATGCACCCGCCGGCGTTGGCCTCGACCTTGGGCGCCTGGTGTGTGGCGCTGGCCTCGATCATCTATTTTTCGGTGCTCAAGTCCGGGCCGGTGTTGCACGGTTGGTTGATCCCGATTCTGCTATCGATCACGGTGCCGGTGACCACGTTGCTGCTGGCACGCACCGCGTTGTTCCGCAAGCGCATGGCCGGGGATGATGTGCCGGCTGAAGTCAGCAGCCGTCGCACTGACAGCGGCAGCTGATCCCGGCAGGCGCCGCAGTGGTGAAATCCGTTCTCCAATAGAATCCATAAAATAGAACCTCAATCGCTAATCCCGGTATCGGGATCACTTTATGAGGTTTTCCCCCCATGGCATTCACTCCCCTTGTCCAGGCCCATCTCGACGCATGGGTTGCCTGCGCCGCTGACTTTGGCCCATTTCTCTCGGGCCAGGAAACCACCCTCACCCTCAACGAGCAGCGCAAGGCTTATGAGCAGGTGCTTTGTTCCCATCCGATTCCCGCCGGTGTCAGCTTTTGTGACGTCGATATGGGTGGCGTACCGGGCATGATGGTCGTGCCTGATGGGTTTGAGGGGGACCGGGTGCTGCTTTACATCCACGGCGGTGGTTATGTCGGCGGCAGCCCGCGGGGCTACCTGGGCCTTGCCGGCCACTTCGCAAAACTGCTGGGTGCAAAGGTCTACCTGCCCGACTACCGCCTGGCGCCCGAGCATCCGTTCCCCGTGCCTATTGATGACACGTTGCAGGCCTATCGCTGGCTGCTCGACCAAGGCAATGACCCCAGGTCCATCGTGTTCTCGGGCGATTCGGCCGGCGGCGCGATGGTGGTGTCGGTGATGGTCAAGGCCCGCAACGCAGGCCTGCCACTGCCCGCCGGGGGCGCCGCCTTGTCGCCGTGGGCCAACCTGGAACACACCGGCGCCTCAATCGACAACCGTGACGGCCTCGACCCGCAAGCCTCCCGCCTGGGGCTGACGCTGCTTGCAAAAGCGTTTCTCAATGGTGCGCTGCCGAATGATCCCGATGCATCGCCGGTGTTCGCGGACGTCAGGGGATTGCCGCCCATTCTGGTGCAGATCGGCGAAAACGAAGTCATGCTCAGCGACGCCATGCGCCTGGCCACCCACCTGGGGGAAAACCGGGTACGCGTGTCGCTGGAGGTTTGGCCCGGGATGTTCCATGTCTGGCATTTGTTTGCGGCAATCTTGCCCGAAGGCATGCAGGCTGTGGCGAATGCGGCGTTGTTTCTGGACCAGGCAATACGTGGCAGCCGTAGCGCTTGAGTGGTTGCGCAGAGCGCGGGAAAGGCAGCGCTCCTGCCGATAATTATCTGTCACCTGGGGCCCCACCGCCCCCCCTACCTTTATCGGACAACGTATCCCGATACAGGTAATGATCATGTATACCCATTCCGATGCACTGACCACGCTGTTTGATTTGCTCAACGCGCTGAATGCGCTGATTTCACATTTGACGAGCCAGCAACAGGCAGCCAAGCAGCGGGGTCTCGAGTTGTATCAACTCGGTGAATTCGAAGAGTGCGAAACCCCTTTGACCATCTCCGCCTCGGCCGGCGATGCGCCGTCCCAATATGCCCTGGGCGAGGCCATCCGGCGCCGGGTCGGCAGTGTCGGCCCCGATGCCCAGGCGTGGTACCGCCTGGCCGCCGCCCAGGATCATGTGTACGCCCTGATGCGCCTGGGTGGCGAAACCGACCTGGCCAAGGCCAAGACCCTCGCCCAGGCAGGTGCCGATGCTGGCGACGGCGAGGCGATGCTGCAGCTGTATGAACTGACCAAAGACCGCTCGTGGCTGAGAAAGGCAGGTGATGCCGGCTGCGCCGAGGCCTATTACATTGCAGCGCTGCTGTATAACAAAAACCCGGAGGCCAGTGACAACCGCGACTCCATGCTCAGGTACGCGGCCTTCAAGGGCTTCCCGCCGGCGATGAAGTGGCTGGCCAACATGCAGACCTATTACCACAACCTCTCCTACCAGCGCATACACCTGGAAAAACGGCTTGCGCTGAATGACCTCGATGGCGTCATGACCTATGCCGGTGCGCTCGGCGGCTTCGATATCGATGAAAATGGCACCAACCGCTATCACTATCCCGAGAACAAAATCCACGCCTATGGGCTGTACTGGCTGGTCATGGACAGTACCCGGCAGAACCCTCGGCACGGCGAAGCCGCAGGCTACCTGCAACAGCTGGGCAGCGCGTTGAATACCGAGGAAATAGACACGGCCAAGGCGTATGGCCGCCAGTGGAAAACCGAGCACCCGGCGCTGTCGGAATTCAGATTGACCTACAGCGACCTGAAATGACCGGCGACTGATGACGGATTCGAGAGCACATCCGGCAGTTAAAGATTAATTAATCCAAAAACAGCTTGGCTAAGTATTTCCAGGCTGGTACGGTTTAGTGGATTATTTAATCCACTAAACCTCAGGCCTCCCCCATGACAGCTCACACCCCTCGCTTCAACCATAAAGTCGCCCTGGTCACCGGCGGTTCCCGCGGTATCGGCGAAGCGATTGTCCGCCGGCTTGCATCTGAAGGTGCAGCGGTCGCGTTTACTTATTCCTCCTCTGTCGACAAGGCACAAGCGCTGGTTGGCCTGATCGAAAGCAAGGGCGGAAAAGCCTTGGCGATTCAGGCCGACAGCGCCGATGTGGGGGCGATAGAACGGGCGGTCGCGACCACCGTCGAGCATTTCGGCGCCTTGAATATCCTGGTCAACAACGCCGGGATCCTGCTGATGGGCACCGTGGACACCTTCAGCCTGGAAGACTTCGACCGGATGTTTGCGGTCAATGTGCGAGCCACGTTTGCGGCGGCCAAGGCCTGCTCGCCGGTGATGCACAACGGTGACCGGATCATCACCGTGGGCAGCGTGGTCGCTCAACGTTCGGGCTTCCTGGGCTCCAGCGTCTACAGCATGACGAAGTCGGCGATCGCCGGTATGATCCGCGGGCTGGCGATTGATTTCGCCCCGCGCGGCATCACCGTCAACAACGTGCAACCGGGCCCGACCAGCACCGACATGAACCCGGCAGACGGGCCCCATGCGGACATGATCAAAAGCCTGATCCCCTTGGGCCGCGTGGGCACTGCCGACGATGTTGCCGGAATGGTTGCTTATCTCGCGTCCGAAGACGCGGCATTTGTCACCGGCGCCAGCATGACCATCGACGGTGGTTACCTGGCCTGATCCATCAACTGCAATTTCCCCGAGGTAACCATGGCAAGACCCAGAGCATTCGACCGCGACCAGGTGCTGCGCGAGGCCATCCGGGTTTTCTGCGACAAGGGTTTTGCCGCGGCTTCAACGGAAGAATTGATGCAGGCCATGGGGCTGAGCCGCCAGAGCATGTACAACACCTTTGGCGACAAACGCCAGTTGTACCTGCTAGCGATGGCCGAGTATCAGCGCACCGGCGTCGACGACTTGATCGAGCGCCTGAACCAGGGCCCGACCCCGCTGCAGGCGCTGGAGGACACCCTGCAATCCTTCGCCACCCGCGCCCTGCGGGAAGGAACGGCGGGTTGCATGGGGGTCAATGCCATCTGCGAGTTCGGCGTGGGTGATGAAGAAATCAATCAACTCACCGCCCACAGCGCCGGCCGTTTGCGCAATGCGTTCGAACAGACCCTGGAGCGCGCGCAGCAACAAGGTGAATTGGCAGCCGGCACCGATCTCTCGGGCGCGTGTGATTTTCTGATGGCCACCCTCAGCGGCATGAAAATCGCCAGCAAGGGCGGCGCCACTACTGAGCAGCTGGAGTGCATTGCGGGTTTTGCACTGCGGGCGCTGAGCGCAAAAGCGTGATCAGCCCACTAGAGTATCGGCGCGCCAAATCGGCCCAATCGTGGCATCCAATGATCCAGGATCTGCGCTGACGCCAGGACATGGTGCGCATGCCCGATCAACAGCCGACGCGGCACGAACCCGATATAGCGGGAGTCATCGCTGTTATCGCGATTGTCGCCCAGCATGAAGTAACTGTCGGCCGGCACCACCACCGGGCCGAAATCGCGTAACGCCCGTACCGTCGGCATGAACTGAATCGTGCGCTGGCTGTTGTTCGCACGCTCGGTCAGCTTGATCCCCGGGACCGTGTGGCCCGGAGCGATGGGCTCGCTGATGTCCTGCCCATTACTGTAGGTGGCCGGCGTACCGTTGACCCACAACACCTCGTCGCGCATTTCCAGGGTATCGCCGGGGATGCCGACGATGCGTTTGATCAAGCGCGTGCCGTCCTTGGGCGAAGAGAACGTGACGACATCTCCGCGCTGGGGATTATCCAGTCTCGCCAGGGAAATATCGGTGAGGGGCAATTTGAGGTCGTACGCGACGCGGTTGACCAGCACCACATCACCCTCAAGTAACGTCGGGCGCATGGAACCGGAAGGGATGGGATTCCAGTCAGCCAGGGAGGTGCGGAAAACCCCGAAGCACAGCCAGAAAATGATCGCGTAACGGTAGCGGATTAACCAACGGCGCATAGATCCTCGCAATACGAAAAGGGACACCGGCCTGCGCCGGGTACCCACGGTGATTTTTGGCAATGCTCGCTTATTGCATCGGAAGATTAAATTAACATTAGCGTTGCCGACCCATGACAGTCGATATTTTCAAGCACATAGAAAAGGAGTTTCACGCCCCATGGATAGCAAATGTTCGGTCTTTATCGCAGCCAGCGTCGAAGGCTTTATTGCCCGGCCAGACGGTGATATCGAGTGGCTTCATCGCCCTGAGTACGAAGGAGCCGAATTGAACGGCGTGACCTATGAACACTTCATCGCCACCGTGGATGCGCTGGTGATGGGCCGCAAGACCCTGGAAAAAGTGTTGTCCTTTCCGGAGTGGCCCTATGAGGGCACGCCGGTCATAGCACTCTCTCATCAATCGGTTGAGCTACCTGCGGAGTTGAAGGGCAAGGTTGAGGTGGTGAGCCAGGATGTCACCAGCCTCGTGGCAGCGTTGGCCGACCGCGGGATGAAACACCTGTATATCGACGGAGGCCAGACGATTCAGGCGTTTCTTGAGGCGGGTTTGATCGACGAGATGATCATCACGCGTATTCCGGTTGTGCTGGGTCAGGGGATCCCCTTGTTCAGCCCGTTGAGTGGCGAGCATGAGCTTCGGCATATCGGCACGTATGCGTCGGATAACGGGTTTGTTCAAAGCCGGTATGAGGTCGGTGGCAAGCGCTGATGCTCATTGAGCGATTGGGTTGAATCGAGGTGTCTGCATCACAGGCAAGCCAGCTCCCACAGAAAAGCAGCTCTGCGCTTGATCTTGAACCGGCCTGATCTGTCCTTGAATGTGTCAACTATGTCCCCGCACAGGCGTCCGGCCCGTGGTCCGCCGCAAGCGCGGCCCCCATAGCAGCCAATACCCGAATAACGGATATATAGGCAAAAAAACGCCCCGAACCAGTCGGGGCGTTTTTCATTCAGCATTCACCAATCAAGCCTGATCAGCCAACCGCCACGTCGTCCCGCCCTTCCCGTCTTCCAACACCACACCCATCGCGGTCAGTTGGTCACGGATACGGTCGGACTCCGCCCAGTCCTTGTTGGCCCGGGCAGTCAAGCGTGCCTGAATCAGCGCATCAACTTCAGCGGCATCCACACGCCCTTCAGCGCCCGCCTGCAGGAAGTCATCGGCTTCCATCTGCAGCACGCCCAGCACGCTTGCCAGCTCTTTCAAACGTGCGGCAAGCCCCGCCGCTGCGTCGAGATTGCTCTCGCGCAGGCGGTTGATCTCGCGCACCATTTCAAACAGCACCGCGCAGGCTTCAGGCGTACCGAAGTCATCGTTCATCACTTCGGTAAACCGTGCCACGAACGCTTCGCCACCCGCAGGCGCCACGGAGGGCAGGCCTTTCAGCGCGTGGTAGAACCGCTCAAGGGCGCCCTTGGCGTCCTTGAGGTTGTCTTCCGAATAGTTGATCGCGCTGCGGTAGTGGCTCGATACCAACAGGTAGCGCACCACTTCCGGGTGGTATTTCTCCAGCACGTCGCGAATGGTGAAGAAGTTGTTCAAGGACTTGGACATCTTCTCGCCATTGATGCGAATCATGCCGCAGTGCATCCAGGCATTGGCGTAGGTCTTGCCGGTGGCCGCTTCGCTTTGGGCGATTTCGTTTTCGTGGTGCGGGAACTCAAGGTCGCTGCCGCCGCCATGAATGTCGAAGGTCTCGCCCAGGCAGCAGGTGGACATCACCGAGCATTCGATGTGCCAGCCCGGACGCCCGGCGCCCCATGGCGACTCCCAGCTCGGCTCGCCAGGCTTGGTGCCTTTCCACAGCACGAAGTCCAGCGGGTCTTGCTTGGCTTCGTCGACTTCGATCCGCGCACCGATGCGCAAGTCTTCGATTTTCTTGCGCGACAGTTTGCCGTAGCCCATGAACTTGGCGACGCGGTAGTACACGTCGCCATTGCCCGGGGCGTAGGCGTAACCCTTGTCGATCAGGGTCTGGATCATCGCATGCATGCCCGGGATATGGTCCGTGGCGCGCGGTTCCATGTCCGGCTTGAGGATGTTGAGGCGTGCCTCGTCCTCGTGCATCGCAGCAATCATGCGCTCGGTCAGCGCGTCGAACGACTCGCCGTTTTCGTTGGCGCGATTGATGATCTTGTCGTCGATGTCGGTGATGTTGCGCACATACGTCAGGTCATAACCACTGAAACGCAACCAGCGGGTCACCAGGTCGAAGGCAACCATGCTGCGGCCGTGGCCGATGTGGCAGTAGTCGTACACGGTCATGCCGCACACGTACATGCGCACCTTGTTGCCATCCAGCGGCTTGAAGACTTCTTTGGTCTTGCTGAGTGTGTTGTAGATCGTTAGCACGACAGTTCCTTAAAACAGAATCACTGGCCCCACGAATCACGCAAGGTCACGGTACGGTTGAATACCGGAGCACCGGGTTTCGAGTCCTTGATATCCGCGCAGAAGTAACCTTCGCGCTCGAACTGGAAACGGTCTTCCGGCTGTGCGTCGCCAAGCGATGGCTCGGCACGACAACCCGTGAGAACTTGCAGCGAGTCAGGGTTGATGTTGTCCAGGAAACTGGCGCTGTCTTCGGCCTTCTCGGGGTTAGGCGAGCGGAACAGGCGATCGTACAGGCGCACTTCGCATTCGACGCTGGCCGCAGCCGGCACCCAGTGCACCACACCTTTGACCTTGCGGCCTTCCGGGTTCTTGCCCAGGGTTTCCGGGTCGTAGGAGCAACGCAGTTCGACGATGTTGCCATCGGCGTCCTTGATCGCTTCGTCGGCACGGATCACGTAGCTGCCGCGCAGGCGCACTTCGCCGTTCGGCTCCAGGCGCTTGTAGCCTTTTGGCGGCTCTTCCATGAAGTCATCGCGGTCGATGTAGATTTCACGAGCGAACGGCAGCTTGCGCACGCCGAGTTCTTCTTTCTGCGGATGACGCGGCAGTTCAAGGTTTTCGACCTGGCCTTCCGGGTAGTTGGTGATCACGACTTTCAACGGACGCAGCACGCACATGGCGCGCGGGGCGTTCGCGTCGAGGTCCTGACGGATGCTGAACTCGAGCATGCCGTAGTCGACCACGCCGTCGGAGCGGTTGGTGCCGACCATCTCGCAGAAATTGCGGATCGACGCCGGGGTGTAGCCACGGCGGCGGAAACCCGACAGCGTCGACATGCGCGGGTCGTCCCAGCCAAACACGTGCTTTTCATCGACCAGTTGCTTGAGCTTGCGCTTGCTGGTGATGGTGTAGTTCAGGTTCAGGCGGCTGAACTCGTACTGACGCGGGTGCGCCGGTACCGGCAGGCTGTCCAGGAACCATTCGTACAGCGGACGGTGGCTTTCGAACTCCAGGGTGCAGATGGAGTGGGTGATGCCTTCGATGGCGTCCGACTGACCGTGGGTAAAGTCGTAGTTCGGGTAGATGCACCACTTGTCACCGGTCTGGTGGTGATGGGCGTGGCGGATGCGGTACATGATCGGGTCGCGCAGGTTCATGTTCGGCGAGGCCATGTCGATCTTGGCGCGCAGTACGCGGGCGCCGTCCGGGAACTCGCCGGCGCGCATGCGGTTGAACCAGTCCAGGTTCTCTTCCACCGAACGGTCGCGGAACGGGCTGTTCTTGCCCGGCTCGGTCAGGGTGCCACGGAATTCCTTGGCTTGCTCCGGGGTCAGGTCGTCAACGTAGGCCTTGCCGGCCTTGATCAACTCGACAGCCCAGTCGAACAACTGGTCGAAATACTTGGAGGCATAGCGCACTTCACCGGACCATTCGAAGCCCAGCCACTTGATGTCGCTTTCGATGGCGTCGATGTATTCCTGGTCTTCCTTGGCCGGGTTGGTGTCGTCGAAACGCAGGTGCGTGACGCCACCGAACTCCTGGGCCAGGCCGAAGTTCACACAGATCGACTTGGCGTGGCCGATGTGCAGGTAACCGTTGGGCTCAGGCGGGAAGCGGGTGACGATCTGCGTGTGCTTGCCCGAATCCAGGTCCGCCTGGATGATCGGGCGCAGGAAATTGACCGGGACGGCAGGTCCGGCCTTGGAATTCGAGGTAGGGTCGACAGTGGGCTTGCTCATAGGATCCTTGAACAGACGAAGTACTTGGCCGGGTGAGGCCGACAAACAAAGGGCTTATCATAGCCGATGCTGTCAAGGCCCTGACAGAGCGTGGCCAAAAACTGCTGCATTTATTGCACGGGCGGTAAAAAACCACCTCGAAATTCCCGCAGGTCACGCTAAACTGCGCGCCTTGGCTGCCGTTTTTGCCAAGCAGGTAAGGCGCAAAACGCCCAAACCCACGAATTCCTTGAAAGAGTAGTGAACATGACTCAAGTCAAACTGACCACCAACCACGGTGACATCGTCATCGAGCTGAACGCCGAGAAAGCGCCGATCACCGTCGCCAACTTCATCGAGTACGTTAAAGCCGGCCACTACGAAAACACTGTTTTCCACCGTGTCATCGGCAACTTCATGGTCCAGGGCGGCGGTTTCGAGCCTGGCATGAAAGAAAAGAAAGACAAGCGTCCAAGCATCCAGAACGAAGCGGACAACGGCCTTTCCAACGACAAGTACACCGTCGCCATGGCCCGTACCATGGAGCCGCATTCGGCCTCCGCGCAGTTCTTCATCAACGTCGCCGACAACACCTTCCTGAACCACAGCGGCAAGAACGTGCAGGGCTGGGGCTACGCGGTATTCGGTAAAGTCACCGCAGGCACCGACGTTGTCGACAAGATCAAGGGTGTGCAAACCACCGGCAAGGCAGGTCACCAGGACGTACCGGTAGAAGACGTTATCGTCGAGAAAGCCGAGATCGTTGAGTGATATTGCTGATTTCAGATTTGCATCTGGAAGAGGAGCGCCCGGACATAACCCGGGCGTTTCTGGATTTATTGAACGGCCGCGCCCGTTCCGCCCAGGCGTTGTACATTCTGGGGGACTTCTTTGAAGCCTGGATTGGCGACGATGGGATGACGCCCTTCCAGCGTTCGATTTGCCAAGCTCTGCGCGAGCTGAGCGACAGCGGCACCCAGATTTTCATCATGCATGGCAACCGGGATTTCCTGATCGGCAAGGCGTTCTGCAAAGCCGCAGGCGCAACCTTGCTCAAGGACCCGAGTGTGGTGCAGTTTTACGGCGAGCCCGTGCTGTTGATGCACGGCGACAGCCTGTGTACCCGCGACCTTGGCTATATGAAGCTGCGGCGCATCCTGCGTAACCCCATCACCCTGTTCATCCTGCGCCACCTGCCCTTGGGCGCGCGGCACAAGCTGGCGCGCAAGCTGCGCAGTGAAAGCAGCGCCCAGGTGCGGATGAAGGCCAACGATATTGTCGATGTGACACCTGAGGAAGTGCCGAGGGTGATGCAGCAGTTCGGCGTGCGTACGTTGGTGCATGGCCACACCCACCGCCCGGCGATTCACAAGCTGCAGATTGGCGAGCAATCGGCCAAGCGCATTGTGCTGGGGGATTGGGACAAGCAAGGGTGGGCGTTGCAGGTGGATGAGCAAGGGTTTGCGTTGGCGGCGTTTGACTTCGTCAATCCACAGTTGGCCTTGCCTGGCGCCTGATCTTCAGACACAACACCAATCAAATGTGGGAGCTGGCTTGCCTGCGATAGCATCACCTCGATGTATCTGATGTACCGAGGTGCCTGCATCGCAGGCAAGCCAGCTCCCACATTGACCGAGTTCGGTCTTTCGATCAGTGCCCGCTAGCCTCCGGCCCGGCCTTCGCCGCGAACGGCGGTTTCGCCAGCCATACAATCACGATCAACGCCATGAACATCCACCCCAGCAACGTGAAGTAATCCACGGTGGACATCATGTACGCCTGGCTCGTCAGTATCTGATCAAGCTGCGCATACGCCTTTTGCCCTGCCCCGCCGAGCGCCTGCAAGGCATCCCGAGTGGCCGAGTCGTAGGTGGTCATGTTTTCGCTCATGTAGGCATGGTGCTGGTCCGCCCGGCGAATCCAGATCCAGGTGGTCAACGAGGCTGCAAAGCTGCCGCCCAGGGTCCGCAGGAAGGTCGCCAGGCCCGCGCCGTCGGCGATTTGCGCCGGTGGCAGGTCGGACATCAGGATGCTCAAGGTCGGCATGAAGAACAGCGCCACGCCGATACCCATGAACAGCTGCACCAGAGCAATGTGCGTAAAGTCGACTTCATTGGTAAAGCCTGCCCGCATGAAGCAACTCAGGCCAATCGCCAGGAACGCCAGCCCGGCCAGCAAACGCAGGTCGAACTTGTGCGCGTACTTGCCCACAAACGGCGACATCAACACCGGCAGAATCCCGATGGGCGCCACCGCCAGGCCCGCCCAGGTGGCGGTATAGCCCATCTGGGTTTGCAGCCATTGCGGCAGGATCAGGTTGATCCCGAAGAACCCGGCATACCCCAACACCAACACAATCGTGCCGATGCGGAAGTTGCGGTAGGCGAACAGCCGCAGGTTGACCACCGGGTGCTCGTCGGTCATTTCCCAGATCACGAACACCGCCAGGGCGATGGCCGAAATCACCGCGCCGATGATGATGAAGTTCGACTCGAACCAGTCCAGGTCGTTGCCCTTGTCGAGGATGATCTGCAAGGCGCCGACGCCGACGATCAGGCTCAGCAAGCCGACGTAGTCCATCGGCTGGTAGCTGGTGACCACCGGGCGTTTCTTCAGTTGCGAGCGCACCACCATCACCGCAAAGATGCCGATGGGTACGTTGATAAAGAAGATCCACGGCCAGCTGTAGCTGTCGGTAATCCAGCCGCCGAGGATCGGCCCGGCAATCGGCGCCACCACCGTGACCATCGCCAGCAACGCCAGGGCCATGCCGCGCCTGGCGGGGGGATAGACCGCGATCAGCAGCGTCTGGGTCATCGGGTACAGCGGGCCAGCAACCAGGCCTTGCAGCACCCGAAAGCCGATCAGCTCAGGCATCGAGGTGGAAATACCGCAGAGAAACGAGGCCAGCACAAACAGGATGGTGGCCCACAGAAACAGCTTCACCTCGCCGAAGCGACGGCTCAGCCAGCCGGTGAGCGGCAGCGCAATGGCGTTGCTCACGGCAAACGAAGTGATGACCCAGGTGCCCTGCTCCGAACTCACGCCGAGGTTGCCGGAAATCGTCGGCAACGCCACGTTGGCGATGGTGGTGTCGAGCACCTGCATGAAGGTCGCCAGGGACAAGCCGATGGTGGCCATCAGCAAGCTGGGCGGCGTGAACGAGGCGTTATTGCTCATTAGCGTTGCGCAGCCTTTGGAGCGGCGACGCTGTTGTCATGAATCAACTGGGTGATCATGGCGTCAGCTTCGGCCAGTTGGCGATCGTAGACGTTGGTGCTGAACGAGGCCTTTTGCGGCGCCTGCTGGGCCAGTACCGGGCCGCTCTGGTCGTGCAGGTCGACATTGACCACGGTGGACAAGCCCACACGCAGCGGGTGCTTGGCCAACTCTTCGGCGTTCACATGGATACGCACCGGTACCCGTTGCACGATCTTGATCCAGTTACCGGTGGCGTTCTGCGCCGGCAGCAAGGCAAACGCGCTGCCCGTGCCCGCGCCGAGGCTGTCCACGGTGCCGCTGAACTTCACGTCGCTGCCGTAGATGTCGGATTCGATATCCACCGGCTGGCCGATACGCATATTGCGCAGCTGGGTTTCCTTGAAGTTGGCATCGATCCACAGCTGATCCAGCGGAATCACGGCCATCAACGCAGTGCCCGGCTGGACCCGCTGGCCCAGTTGCACGGTACGCTTGGCCACATAGCCGGTCACCGGTGCGATCAGGGTGCTGCGGGCGTTGGTCAGGTAAGCCTGGCGCAACTGCGCGGCGGCAGCCTGCACGTCCGGGTGGGACGAAATCACGGTGTCATCCACCAGGGCGCTGCTGGTCTTGAACTGTTGCTGCACGTTGGCCAAGGCGTTTTGCGCCGAGGTCAGGTCGTCACGGGCGTGGGACAGTTCTTCCTGGGAAATCGCGCCGCCAGCGGCGAGATTCTTGCGTCGGTTGTAGTTGTCCTGGGCCTTTTGCACGTTGGCTTGTTGCGCCAGCACCTGGGCCTTCATGCCATCGACGTTGCTGTACAAGCCACGCACTTGGCGCACGGTGCGGGCCAGGTTGGCCTGGGCACTTTGCAGGCCGACGGCCGCGTCGTTGGGGTCGAAGTTGATCAACACCTGGCCTTCATGGACCAGGTCGCCGTCGTCGGCACCGATGCTCACCACGGTACCGGTGACCAGTGGGGTAATTTCCACCACGTTGCCGTTGACGTAGGCGTCGTCGGTGCTTTCGCTGAAGCGGCCATACAGTTCGTACCAACCCCATACGCCCAGGACGCCGAGGATAACGATCAGTGCCAACACAAACAGCATGACTTTGCGTTTGCGCGGGTTGCTGGTGGACGGTTGTTCAGGCTTTTTTGTTTCAGGAGCGTTGTTGCTGGTTTCGGCAGTGGCCATGACAAGTACCTTGAATTATTCAGTGCGCGTGACTGGGGTGGTCGAGGCCACGTTATCGGCGTGGAAACCGCCGCCCAGGGCCTGCATCAGTTGAATCGAAAGATCGATCTGCTCGGCATTCAGGGTGGCCAACTGACGTTGGGCCTGGAGTAATTGCTGTTCGATGCTGAGCACGTCCAGGTAATTACCGATACCCGAGCTGTAACGCTGGACGCCGGTGTCGTAGGACTGCTGGGCAATGTCAGCGGCGTGTTGCTGGGCCTGGATCTGCCGGCCGGTCTCGCGCAATTGCGAGAGGGAGTTGCCGATATCGCCCAAGGCTTGCACCAGGGTTTTGTTGTACTGGGCCACGGCCAGGTCGTAGTCGGCGTCGCGAGCGTCGAGGTCGGCGCGCAGGCGGCCGCCGTCGAAGATCGGCAGCGAGATGGTCGGCGCTATGCTGAAGAAGCGGCTGGCCGAACCAAACATCGCATCCCCCAGCAACGACTCGGCCCCGGCGCTCGCGCTCAGGTTGAGGTTGGGGTAGAAACGGGTCTTGCTGGCATCGATGTTCTTGCTTGCAGCCTCGACACGCCAGCGTGCGGCGATCAGGTCCGGACGACGGCCCACCAGCTCGGCAGGCAATACGGAAGGCACGGCAACCGCGCTGGGCTTGAGCACGTTGGGGCGTACCAGTTCGCTGCCGCGATCCGGACCTTTGCCGAGCAACACGGCGAGGGCGATCTTGGCGCTCTGCAGTTGTTTTTCCGCATCGATCAGTTGCGACTGGGAGCTGGCTTCCAGGCTCTCGGTTTGCTGGTACTGGTACTGGCTGTCGATCCCGGAGTTCAGGCGACGCTTGCCCAGGTCGAGCATTTGCCGGGTGCGCTTGAGGTCATCATTGGCCAGGTCGCGCACGATATGGGCCTGACCTAGGTCGCTGTAGGCCTTGGCGACGTTGGCTGCGAGGGTCAGGCGCGCGGCCTGTTGGTCGACTTCGGCGGCGCGGGCCTGGCCCAGCGCGGCTTCCCAGGCGGCACGCTGGCCACCCCAAAGGTCAAAGTTGTAATTGAAGCTGGCGCCGATGTTGCGCACGGTGGCGTAAGTGCCGCCGACCCCTTGTGGGTCCTGGTCCTTGGCCAAGCGTGAACGGCTGACCCCGGCGCTGGCATCCAGGGTTGGCATGCGGTCGGCGTCGGCAGCATAGGCAGCGGCTTCGGCCTGGTGGGCGCGGGCGCTGGCCACTTGCATGTCGGGGCTGTTCTGCAGGGCTTCCTGGATCAGGCCGTCGAGTTGTGGGTCGCCAAGGCCTTTCCACCAGTCGGCGGTGGGCCAGGCGGCGGTGGACAGGGTCACGCCGCTGAGGGATTTGCCGGTTTGCAGGTTATTGGCTTCGAGGCGTTTGCCTTCTGTGTTCAAGCCGCTGAAATTGGCACAACCGGCCATAGTCATGGCCACCAGCACGAGGCTGAGGCCGGCACGCAAGGAGCGATTGTTCATGCACCACCTACCCGCTGAATGGTGATGGGGTCACCCGCAGCTATCAGAATTTTCTTCAAGATTTTTTCCAGGGTTTGCAATTCACCCGGCTCCAGCGCGCCTGCCAACTGGTTCAAGGCCTGGGCACCAATGTGCGGCAGCATGTCGGCCACGCGCTGGCCTTCCGCGGTCAGCACCAACTGCACCTGGCGCCGGTCCTGCTCGGAGCGCTTGCGCGCCAGCAGGTCCTTCTGTTCCAGGCGGTCGAGCATGCGGGTCATGGAGCCGCTGTCCAGGGACAGGTTGCGGCACAGTTCGGCCGGGGTGTCGACGCCGTACTGGGCCATGATGATCAACACCTTGAACTGCGCGGCCGTGATGCCGTGGGGTTCCATGTGGGTGTCGATGATCTTGTCTTTAAGCAGCGCAGCCCGGCCCAGCAGCAAGCCGAGGTGGCAGTTGTGAAAGTTTTCGGGGGTGAAGTGCTTCATCGTGACCAGCCTATTAACTGCCTAAGCAGTGAATGTGTGACACGATGTTACTGCCTAGGCAGCGAATGTCAAACGAATAGTTAGGTTGCTTGCTAATTAGCCGATAAAGGGTGGGAGCCGGGCTCCCACCCTGAACGTGTACCGATCAGAAATCGCGCTTGTAGAAAATATCCAGGGAGCTGGCCACACCGCTGGCCACTTCCAGGTACACCTTCTTGCTCAGCAGGTAGCGCAAGGCAATGGTGTTGGCCGGTTCAAAAACCCCGACGCCATAACGCAGGCTGAGCTTCTCCGAAATCTTGCCGCTGGCCACCACGGCGGTATTGGTGCCGCTGCCCTGGGTGTCCAGTTCAAAGTCCTGGATGCCCAGGTTCTTGGCGATGTCCGAAGTGACCCCGGCACTGCCCATCAACCCAAGACCCAGCGCCGCTTCTGCCAGCATGTTGTTGTCCTCACCGTTGGTGGTGCGTGATCGCCCCAACACCAGGTAAGACAAGGCATCCTCCTGGGCCATCGCCGGCTCCGAGAAGATTTGCGTCGTCGGCTGCTCGGCACTGCCGCTCAGACGAATACCGGCGGTGACGGTCCGGGACGGCTCGGTAGTTATCCGCACCGCTTCGATATCCAGGAACGGCTGGTCAAGCGGCCCGGCGAACAGTAGCCGCGCACGACGCACCGTGAGGCGCTGGCCGTAGGCGCGGTAGCGGCCGTCGTTGAGCCACAGTTCGCCACGGGTGTCCATGTTGTCGCCGATGTGCACGTGGCCTTGCAGGTTGGCGGTGAGGCCAAACCCGGCGAAGCTCAGCTTGTCCTTGCCGACCTCCACGTCGATGTCCATCGCCATGGCCATGGGCGGCTTGCCCTCTTCGGTCTGGCTGCCGACGATCACGGTGTCATCCGAGACCTTGACCGTCGACGGCGGCAGTTCGCGCACAGTGATCTCGCCCCTGGGAATCTGCACCTTGCCGGAGATCGCCAGCTTGTCGTTCTTCATGCTGATTTTCAGGTCGGGTTCCACTTCCAGGGCCGCGTACGGCTCCACGGTAACCGGCAGTTGCGTGCCTTGCAGGGCGATGTCCACCGCCAGGGCCTGACCCCAATCGATCTGGCCCTTGATAGTGCCCTGCCCGGCCTTGCCGCTGCGCCATCCGCCGCTGAGTTGCACGCTTTCGCCGGCAATCACCGCCTGGATATTCAGGCCTTCGAAACTGGTGGGCAGTTCCGGGCCGGAGATTTCGCCGCCGACCAGGTTGACGCTGCCGTTGACCTGAGGCGCCAGCAGGCTGCCGGCGATTCGCCCGTTACCGTTGAGCTTGCCGTTGAGTTTCTCGACCATGGGTACAAAGGGTCGCGCGACGGCGAGATCAAGGCCGGTCAGGGTGAAGTTACCGGTGATCGGCTTGTTCTTCGCCAGCGGATTGAGCTGCGCCTGCAACAGCAATTCGCCGAGCTTGCCGCCACGGAAATTGAGCTGGGTGTCGATGCGCGTGGGGTTGAGGGTGGTTTCCAGCTTCAGCGTGTCGTAGGGGAAATCCAGCCACTGATCCTTGTCCTTGACCCGCAGGGTGCCGCCACTGGCGTCCACCGAGACCACGCCTTTGGGGCCGCTGGCAGGCAAGTCGAGTTGCACGTCGGCATTGAGCTTGCCCTGCCAGGCGAAATCCTTGGGCAACCACTGGGCCAGGCTGTCGATGGGGAACTGCTTGAGGTGGTAACGCAGCTTGGGCTCTGGCATCAGGCGCTGGTCTTCACCGCACAGGCTCGCCGGGCCGGAGACCCAGCAATGGGCAGCAAAGGTCAGCTTGCCGTCGGCCAGGCGCTCGATTTTCGCCGGGGCTTGCAGCTTCCAGTCCTGGCCACCGGCTTGCACATCGCCGCTGGCCAGGCGCCCGCGCCAGTTGCCTTTGTCGAGGTTGCCGTCCAGGGCCAGGGCCAGCTTGAGCAAGGGGCCGGCCAGGTCGAGTTGGACCTTCTGGCTCTTGATATCGCCCTGGGCGCTGGCAGTGAAGGTGCCGAGCTGGGTTTCACCGGCCTGGATGCCACTGCCCTTCAAGTCGATTTTGGCGCGCTGGGCGGTATCGAGGTTTGCGTCCAGGGTCAGGTTTTGCAGACGGTTGTCTTCGAACGCCAGTTGTTGGCCCACCAGGTTGAGCTTGCCTTGGGGTGCGTGCAGAGTGCCGGCGACGTCGAGGCGGCCGTTCATCTGCCCGCGCAGTTGCGGCCAGAGTTGGGCGAGGCGCGTCAGTTTGATGTCGATCTGCCCAGCAAGCCGTTGTTGCAGGCTGCCGCTGCCATAGATGCGGTTGTCGCCGAGGCGGATGTCGAGGGCGCCGAGGGTCCACTGCTCGCCTGCGCCTTCGGCTTTGGCCTGAAGCACGGCGGGTTGGCCGCGCAAACGGCCCTTGAGGTCGAGGTCGGCATTGAGCTTGAGTTGCTCGTTCTTCATTTCACCCTTGCTGCGCAGCGGGCCGGCCAGAGTACCCGGCAGTTCCGCGACCCAGTACGCCGGGTTGATGGCCGACAGGTCCAGCGCAGTATCCCAGGCGATGCCATCGGCAAATTGCAGGTTCAGGTGGCCTTCGGCCTTGCCCTGGCCGGCGGCGAGTTTCAGCTCGGGGAGGAACACTTGCTTGAGGTCGCCGCTGAACGGGCTGGCCAGGCTGAACTTGCCCGCCGGGCCGTCGAGGTCGGCCTTGAAGTTGCCCAGGTAGTTGCCGTCCTTGTAGGAGACTTCGCCATTGAAGGTACGCAAGGCGACTTGGGGTTCGTCGATCACCGGGTACAGGCGATACCAGGGGAAATCCAGCCAGTCGATTTTCGCGTCGGCGCTGAAGCCTTGCTGCCAGTCCAGATTGGCACTGACCTTGAGGCTTTGCTTGTCGCCGGCATTCAGGTCCAGCCCGGCGATCTGCGCGCCCTTGGCGTCGACCTTGCCTTGCAGCAGCAGGTCCACCGGGCCTTTTTCCGCCGGCAGGACGGCTTTGCCGAGCAGTTGGTAACCGTTGCTCAGGTCGCCCTTGGCCGTCAGGTCCAGCTGATTGAGTTGCAGGGTATCGGGCAGATCGGCGCTGGGTTTGAAGCCGTCGGCGGTGATGTGCAGTTGCGCCGGCAGGTTTTCCACCAGCGGTTGCAGTTCGCCGCTGAGTTTGGCCGGGAGGTAGCCGCTGCTGTCGGCATTGAGCTTGAGGGTCTTGAGCAAATCGCCATCGACCTTGAGCGCCAGCGTCCAGGGCGCACCGCCCGGCGCGTAAGGCAGGCTCAGGTTGCCGCTGGCGGCCAGCGGCCAATTGCCGGTGGGTTGCAGCAGGCCGGACAGGTCAAGGACCAAACCGTCCCGTTGCAGGTGCACCGAGTCGATCTGCATCCCGGCGGCAGTCCAGTGCGCCGCCAGTTGCAGGCCCTGGAGCTCTTCGCTGCCATTGAACAGCAGGCTGCCGATGCGGATGTCGCCCAACTGAATGGCGACTGGCAGTTTCAAGTCCGGCAGGGTAATCGGGCCGCTGCTTTCTTCGGTGCTGGGTGGAAATTGCAGGTTCACCTGCTCCACATCCAGCTGGTTGATGCACAAGGTCATGCGCATCAAACAGGCCGGCGACCAGTCGAACTTCGGTGCCTGCAGCTCCACGCGGCGGCTGCCTTGCTGCCATAACAGATGGTCGGCACTCCACTGCCCGCCCAGGCGACCCTGGAAATTCTCCAGGGTCAAACCCGGCACCTGCCCCAGCACCCAACGGCTGCCGGCTTGGGTACCCAGCACCGTCCACAGTGCCAGCACTATCACCGCGAGGACCGCCAGAATGGCCAGCCCCGCTATTTTCAAACCACGCATCACAGCTCAGGCCCCATGGAAAAGTGCAAACGAATGCCGCCCGGATCTTCGAGGGCATGGGCCAGGTCGAGGCGGATCGGGCCGACCGGCGACACCCAGCGCACGCCCACACCCACGCCGGTTTTCAGGCTCGGCATTTCCAGGGTGTTGAACGAGTTGCCTTGGTCGATAAAGGTCGCGATCCGCCATTTTTCGGCGATGGAATATTGATACTCGGCGCTCAGGGCCACCATGTAGCGGCCACCAATGCGGTCGCCACGATCGTTTTCCGGGGACAGGGTCTGGTACTCGTAACCCCGTACGCTCTGGTCGCCACCGGCAAAAAAGCGCAACGACGGCGGCACGGATTTGTAGCCGTTGGTGGCACTGCCACCAAACTGCGCCCGCGCCAGGAAGCGGTGGTTGTCCCACAGGGTGGTCAAGCCCTTGATCGTCGCCGTGCCGTAAAGCAGGTTGGTGTCGGAACCCAGGCCTTCCTTGGCGACCTTGGCGTCGAACAGCAGGCGATAGCCATTGTGCGGGTCGATGCGGTTGTCGCTGCGCAGGTAGGAATAACTGATACCCGGCATCAGCAACGTACTCAGGCCCGAGTCGTTGCCCAGGCGATATTCTTCGCGCTGCCACTTGAGCGAAATCACCCGCGTCCAACCGCTGGGCAACTTGCTGTGCCACTCGGGGCCGAGGGTGAGCAGTTTACTCAGGGTGTCGGTGTTGGCGATTTCCTCATTCTGGTAACCGCCGGCGAAACGCAGTTTGTCGGTGAGCGGCGGGTCCATGGGAATGTCGTACCACAGACCGACGTTCTGCCGGGGCGCCGACAGCTCGGCTTCCCAGCCATAACTGTGGCCCTGGGGGTTGACCCAGTGGCGCGTCCAGTTGGCCTTGCCCCGTGGACCGACGTCGGTCGAGTAGCCAAGGCCCAGGCCCATGGTGCGCGGCTTGCGGGTTTCGAGTTGCACGGCCACCGGGATCACGTCATTGGTCGAGGCCGCCGGGGCGGCGTCCACGCGCACGCCTTCGAAAAAGCCGCTGGATTGCAGGTTCTGGTTGAGTTCGGCGATCAGTTCGGAGTCGTAAGGCGCGCCGCTCTTGAACGGCACCATGCGTTGCAGCAAGTCTTCATCAAACGGCGTATCGCCGGCAAAGCTGACCTTGCCCAAGGTGTAGCGTGGGCCACTGTCATAAATCAGTTCGATATCGGCCACACCCGCCTTGGGGTCGACCGAGAGTTTCTGGCTGGTAAAGCGCCCGCTGAAAAAGCCGTAGCGTGACGCCTGGTTCTGGATGACGCGCTTGGCGTCTTCGTAGTTGCCGTGGTTGAGCACGGCGCCGGATTTGAGTTGGTCGCTGGCGGGCACGCGAAAGGCCTTGAGGTCGGCGGCCTGGCCGTCGACCCGAATGGTCACATTGCGCAAATGCACCGGTTCGCCGGGGTCGATGGTGAGGATCAGGCGCGGGTTCTTGCCGCCCTTCACATCGCTGGCAATCTGCGGTTGATAGTAGCCCAACGCCTGGGCGGCCTTGCGGGCCTGCTCCTCGGCGCCACGGCTGAACCGCAGCAGGGCTTCTTCGTCACGATCGCCGACCCCGCCGATATAGCCTTCGATGTTGGCTTTCAACGCGTCGTTTGAAGGCTTGATGCGCACATCCAATTCGCTTTGCGCCAAGGCGCCGCAGCTCGTGAACAGCAGAATCAAGCCGCTGGTAAATCTTCCTGGAAACTTCATAGGCCGGGATGCTACACGAGCTTGGGAGCGGGTTAGAACCCGGATTTGTCTGAATAATTCTGTCTCAAACCGTTGCAGCCTGTAACACCTGCGGATTTGCGTGAAAGAACACGTGTTCCAGAACAGGTCCTACCGCCACCTCGCCAATCTCTTCGTAGCCCTGGCGCTTATAGAACTCCAGATAGCGAGAATTCCCCGTATCCAGCACCACGCCGGAGGAATGCGGGTCTTCGGCGCACCAGTTGTGCACCGCTTCCAGCAATTGCTCACCGTAGCGTTTGCCCTGGAATTGCGGGTGAATCCCCAGCAACGGCAGCACATGCACCGAATCTGAGGGCAGGCACGCCAGCACCGCCTGATGGTATTCCAGGTAGCGCCGAGTGCCGCGCACACCGGTGCTCAGCCACATCCGTAACTGCCAGGCCCAGCTTTCGGTGATGCCCAGGCGGCGGGTCGGTGGCGCGATCAGGGCGATGCCGATCAGCCGGTCGTTGACCAACAGGCCAATGGCCGGCAGTTTCTGGAAGAAGTGTTGCTTGACCAGTTCACGCACCGTGGCGCGGACTCGCTGTTCGTAGCCGGGACGTTCGGCTTCGAAGATATAGGCGAACGTCGGCTCATGGCGATAGGCCTGGTACAACAGCGAACGGGCTTCGCGGGAATAGCCGCTGTCGAGCATGTGGATCTGGGCGATGGCAGTCGAGGTGTCAGGCATAACAGTGAATCTCCCCTGGGCGCTGACTCAAAAGGTTGCGCTCTTGTTATTACGAACGTCTGCGGCACTGTTTCGTTCAGTGTAGCCACCGGGCGTCGCTTCGCAGCCCAACGCAGCCTTGTGCCTCGGCAGCGGCTACAAGACTGGCTCCCGTCCTACATTGTCGGCTAGCATCGCCCTTTTGCCAGACTGGACCGCCGACCATGAAAATCGTGTCTTTCAATATCAACGGGCTGCGTGCCCGCCCTCATCAGCTGGCGGCACTGATCGAGAAACATCAGCCGGACGTGATCGGCCTGCAGGAAACCAAGGTCCACGACGACCAGTTCCCGCTGGATGAGATCAAGGCCCTGGGCTATCACGTGTATTACCACGGGCAGAAAGGCCACTACGGTGTCGCCCTGCTCTCGCGCCAGGAACCGCTGGCGCTGCATAAAGGTTTTGCCAGTGACGAAGAAGACGCCCAGCGCCGCTTCATCTGGGGCACCTTCGCCGACGCCAACGGCAACCCGATTACCATCATGAACGGCTATTTCCCACAGGGCGAAAGCCGCGACCACCCCACCAAATTCCCGGCCAAGCAGCGCTTCTACGAGGACCTGCAAACCTTGCTGGAGTCGCAGTTCAGCAATGACCAGGCCGTGGTCGTGATGGGCGATGTGAATATCTCCCCGGAAGATTGCGACATCGGTATCGGCGCCGACAACGCCAAGCGCTGGCTGAAGACCGGCAAATGCAGCTTTCTGCCGGAAGAACGCGAGTGGATGGCGCGCCTGAAGAACTGGGGCCTGGTGGACAGCTTCCGCCACCTCAACCCGGACGTGGCGGACCGCTTCAGCTGGTTCGATTACCGCAGCCGTGGTTTTGAAGACGAGCCAAAGCGCGGGCTGCGGATCGACGTGATCCTGGCCTCCCAAGGGCTGCTGCCCCGGGTGAAGGATGCCGGTGTGGATTACGACCTGCGCGGCATGGAAAAACCCTCCGATCATGCGCCGATCTGGCTGGAATTGAGCTGATTCAGCACTGAGGGTCGGGAAGCCGGCCCTCGTCACATTTATGCAACCTGCCTGACTTAATCTCGCGGCACTCCCTTTGGCTTGAGAAGGTGCCGGCATGATGCTGCGCGTTCTATCCCTGCTGGCCCTGCTCAGCGCATTTCCCCTCGCCGCTTTTTCTACCCCACTGCCCTTCCCCGAATATGGCCCGGCCTTGCGCATCCAGGGTTCCAACACCATCGGCGCGGCGCTTGGTCCGGCGCTGGTCAAGGGGCTGATGGAGCAACAGGGGCTGCAAGCGGTGCACAGTGAGCCATCTGACCAGGCCAACGAACAGCACATCGTCGGCAAGACTCGCCAGGGCCAGAAGGTGACGGTGGAAGTGGCCGCCCATGGTTCCAGCACCGGGTTCGCGGCCCTGAAAAAAGCCAGCGCCGATCTTGCGGCGTCTTCCCGGCCGATCAAGGACAGTGAACTGGTGGATCTGGAATCCCTCGGCGACCTGAAGAGTCCGGATGCCGAACAAGTCATCGCCATTGACGGGCTGGCAATCATCCTCAACCCGCGCAACCCGTTGGGTACGTTGAACACCGAGCAACTGGCGCAGATTTTCAGCGGCGAAGTCTCGAGCTGGGAGCAACTGGGCGGCATCGGCGGCAAGATTCACTTGTACGCGCGGGACGATCAGTCCGGCACCTACGATACTTTCAAGGAACTGGTGCTCAGCCGTCGCGGCAAGGCACTGGATGGCAGCGCCAAGCGGTTCGAGTCCAGCGAGGAATTGTCGGATGCCGTCAGCCGTGACCCGCAGGGTATCGGTTTTATCGGGTTGCCTTATGTGCGCCAGGCCAAGGCAGTTGCCATTGTCGATGGCGACTCGCAACCCATGCTGCCATTGAGCAGCCTGATTGCCACCGAGGATTACCCGCTGTCACGCCGGCTGTTCTTCTATTTGCCGCCGGTTGAGCACAATCCCTGGGCCAAGGCCTTGGTGGACTTTGCGCAAAGCAGCAAGGGCCAGGCGATTGTGGCCGCCAACGGCTTTATCGCCCAACAGGTGCAAGCCATGGCGGTGGAGCCGCGGGCGCCAATGCCAGAGGATTACCAGGCGATCGCCCGGCAGGCGCAGCGGCTGACCGTGAATTTCCGGTTTGAGGAAGGCAGCGCCAGCCTCGACAACAAGGCGCGCCAGGACTTGATGCGGGTGGTGGCTTATATAAAGAGCCACGGCAAGCTGGACAAGCAGGTGACGCTGGTGGGGTTTGGGGATGCCAAGAGTGATGCTCAGCGGGCGGCGCTGTTGTCGAAGTTGCGGGCGATGGCGGTGCGACGGGAACTGGTTAAAAGCGGCGTGGTGCTGAGGGACATTCAGGGGTTCGGTGCCGAGATGCCCGTGGCGGCAAATACGGCGGATGAGGGAAGGATCAAGAATCGGCGGGTGGAGGTTTGGGTGTATTGAGGACTTAAAGATCTTTATTGCCCCGACTGGCCTCATCGCGGGCAAGCCCGGCTCCCACAGTTGACTGCATTCCCCTGTGGGAGCTGGCTTGCCTGCGATGAAGACACCTCGGTGTTACTGGCCGCTGCGCATCATCTCCCGCGGCACGTACTTGCCGATCTCGAACTTGCCGATCGCCGCGCGGTGCACTTCGTCCGGGCCGTCAGCCAGGCGCAGGGTGCGCTGCATGGCGTACATGTAGGCCAGCGGGAAGTCATTGGAGACACCGGCGCCACCGTGGATCTGGATCGCACGGTCGATCACCTTCAACGCCACGTTCGGCGCTACCACTTTGATCTGGGCGATTTCGCTTTTCGCGACCTTGTTGCCCACAGTGTCCATCATGTAGGCGGCTTTTAAGGTCAGCAGGCGCGCCATGTCGATTTCCATCCGCGAGTCAGCGATCTTGTCGATGTTGCCACCCAGGCGGGCCAGCGGTTTGCCGAATGCAGTCCGGCTGACGGAACGCTTGCACATCAATTCCAGCGCACGCTCGGCCATGCCGATGGAGCGCATGCAGTGGTGGATACGGCCCGGGCCAAGGCGACCTTGAGCAATTTCAAAACCCCGGCCTTCGCCCAGCAGGACGTTTTCGTAAGGCACCCGGACGTTTTCAAACAGCACTTCGGCGTGACCATGGGGCGCATCGTCGTAGCCGAACACCGGCAGCGGACGTACGATTTTCACACCCGGCGCATCCACCGGCACCAGGATCATCGAGTGCTGCTGATGACGCGGCGCATCCGGGTTACTCAGGCCCATGAAGATCAGGATTTTGCAGCGCGGGTCGCAGGCGCCGGAGGTCCACCATTTTTTACCGTTGATCACCCACTCGTCGCCGTCACGTACCGCACGGGCCGCCATGTTGGTGGCATCGGAGGACGCCACGTCCGGCTCAGTCATGGCGAATGCCGAGCGGATCTCGCCGCGCAGCAACGGCTCCAGCCAGCGCTGCTTTTGCTCTTCGTTGGCGTAGCGCACCAGCACTTCCATGTTGCCGGTATCCGGTGCCGAGCAGTTGAACGGCTCCGGCCCCAACAAGGAGCGGCCCATGATTTCTGCCAGGGGAGCGTATTCCAGGTTGGTCAGCCCGGCGCCCAGTTCGGATTCCGGCAGGAACAGGTTCCACAGGCCTTCGGCTTTAGCCTTGGCTTTCAACTCCTCCATGATCGCAGTGGGCTGCCAGCGGTCACCTTCGGCAACCTGGCGTTCAAACACAGGCTCGGCCGGGTAGACGTAAGCGTCCATGAACGCGGTAACGCGTTCACGCAGTTCCTGAACCTTGGGCGAATAGGCGAAATCCATGGGCAGCACCTTCTCAATGGAGGTTGTTGAGGTCATGAATCGATGCTAGAACAGCGTTGATAATTTACCTAGCCTATTCTCGGCGTGTATTAACATTCATCACCGATATATGATCGGCGTATGGACACCTAACAATAAGAGCGCAGCGAAATGAATCTGAGCAAGGTCGACCTCAACCTCTTCATCGTCTTTGACGCGATCTACACCGAAGCCAACCTGACCCGCGCCGGGCAGATTGTCGGGATTACCCAGCCGGCAGTGTCGAACGCTCTGGCCCGCCTGCGGGAGACGTTCAACGACCCGTTGTTCGTGCGCACCGCCCAAGGCATGGTGCCCACGCCCATGGCCCAGAACATCATCGGCCCGGTGCGTAATGCGCTGTCGTTGCTGCGGGTATCGGTGCAGGAAAGCCGGATTTTCAATCCGCAACAGGCCGCCAAGACCTACCGCATCAGCATGACCGACCTCACCGAAGCGGTGATCTTGCCCGCACTGTTCCAGCGCCTGCGCCGCCTGGCGCCGACGGTGGTGATCGAGAGCTTCCTGTCCAAGCGCCGAGAAACCACCAAGGAACTGGCGGCCGGTCGCCTGGACTTTGCGGTGGATGCGCCGCTCAACACCGACCCGCAAGTGCGCCACGTCAAGCTGATGGAAGACCGCTATGTATGCGCCATGCGCAAGGGCCATCCGATGGCAGGCAAGGACAAGCTCACTCTGGATGACTATCTGTCGCTGACCCACATTCATATCTCCAGCCGGCGCAACGGCCTGGGCCACGTCGACCTGGCACTGGGCAAGATGGGCCTGCAGCGCAAGATTGCCCTGCGCTCCCAGCACTACCTGATGGCCTCGCAAGTGTTGCAGCAGACCGACATGGTGATGACGGTGCCTGAGCGCTTTGCCCGGCGCCATGAACTGCACTGGTTCAACCTGCCGGTAAATGATGTGCCCATGGTGGAAACCCATCTGTACTGGCATGAAAGCACCGACCAGGACCCGGCCAACCGCTGGATGCGCGAGCAAATGATCGAGTTGTGCCAGCAGGTGACCGCCCATGAGAAGAAGCTGGATAAGCAGCAGGCTTGAGCTGCTGCTTGACGTTAACGTCAAGCACCCATTAGCTTAACGCTCAAGACACTCCTTGAGCGCCACCATGAGCACGACCTACAGCATCTCCGACCTCGCCCGCGAGCTCGACATCACCACCCGCGCCATTCGCTTCTATGAAGAACAAGGCCTGCTGTCCCCGGAACGCCGGGGCCAGGAGCGCATTTACTCGCCCCGGGACAAGGTCAGCCTGAAGTTGATCCTGCGGGGCAAGCGCATCGGTTTTTCCCTGGCCGAGTGCCGGGAGCTGATCGAACTCTACGACCCCACCAGCGGCAACCAGAAACAGCTGCACAGCATGCTGGCGAAAATCGCCGAGCGTCGCGAGCAACTGGAGCAACAGTTACTGGACATCGAACAGATGAAGCTGGAGCTGGACACCGCCGAAGAGCGGTGCACCCAGGCGCTGGAACAGACCATTCAGGGCCAGGTTGGCCATTCATAAAAGGTAGCTGCCATGTCCCTTCCCTCTCATGTGCGCCTGGTGGAAGTCGGTCCGCGCGACGGCCTGCAGAATGAAGCGCAACCCATCAGCGTCGCCGACAAGGTGCAATTGGTGGACGCCCTGAGCGCCGCCGGCCTGGGTTACATCGAAGTCGGCAGTTTTGTGTCGCCCAAGTGGGTGCCGCAGATGGCCGGGTCGGCCGAAGTGTTTGCGCAGATCCAGCGCAAACCTGGCGTGACCTATGGCGCGTTGGCGCCAAACCTGCGGGGTTTTGAAGATGCGCTGGCGGCGGGCGTGAAGGAAGTCGCGGTGTTTGCGGCGGCATCCGAGGCGTTTTCCCGGCGCAATATCAACTGCTCCATCAGCGAAAGCCTGGAGCGCTTCGTGCCGATCATGGACGCGGCCAGGCAGCATGGCGTGAGCGTACGGGGTTATGTGTCGTGTGTGTTGGGTTGCCCCTATGAAGGTCAGGTCGCCCCGGAACACGTCGCGGTAGTCGCTCGCGAGCTGTTTGCCATGGGCTGCTATGAGGTGTCCCTGGGCGACACCATTGGCACCGGCACCGCAGGCGCCACGCGGCGGATGTTCGAGGTGGTCGGCGCGCAGGTGCCACGGGACAAGCTGGCCGGGCACTTCCATGACACCTATGGCCAGGCCATCGCCAATATCTACGCCAGCCTGGAGGAAGGTATCCAGGTGTTTGACAGCTCTATTGCAGGCCTCGGCGGCTGCCCCTATGCCAAGGGTGCCAGCGGTAACGTCGCGACCGAAGATGTGCTGTACCTGCTCAATGGCCTGGGCATCGAGACGGGTATCGACATGGACAAGCTGATTCTGGCGGGTCAGCAGATTTGTACGGTCCTCGGGCGCCCCACGGGTTCGCGTGTGGCGAAGGCTCGCAGCGCGGGTTGAGTAGCGCGCCTGTGACGATGTGTTACCTCGCGGCTACACATCGGGTAACACGGGAACATATCTTGTCGCATTTCCTGAAAGAAATTTCCCGCTAAAAAAACAAGCTATTGATTTTAAAGGGATTTAAAAAGTTGGCACGGCTTCTGCTATCTCTATTGCATAACAAGAATAAAAAGCACCAAACCTAATAAAAATAAGACGTAACGACTCTGACATAACAAAAACAACACGGCAGAGACGCAGCTAACAGATTTTTTTGGAGAAGATGTGCTTCGCAGGGTACGGCTAGCCGAAACCCGCAACCGGATAGAGAAGAACAAAAAAACTACCTCAAGGTAGCTACCCACTGGTTGGATCGCTTGCGAAGAAGCAGATCAGCGCTCAAAAAAATACGTTTGCTCTTGACCCCGGATGGGGGTCGCCAAAAACAGCGGTAAAGGGCCACGGTTGCCAAAAACAACAACAGACCGCCCCTCAATAATAAAAAAAGAGCACGCAACGACAAATTAAAGGGGACCTTAGGGTCCCCTTTGTGCTTTCTCGTGAAGCTGATTTGGGTGTATATCCGTTTTTTGGGTGATGGCCGCTTATGGTTCCGCTCTTACAGCGGCTCACTTTTGAAAAGCGCAAAAGTAAGCAAAACGCTCTTGC
>NZ_JAAAFU010000098.1:0-525 GCF_019352905.1 Pseudomonas sp. Xaverov 83
TCGAGTCGGTGATGGTGGTAACCGCTGGATGGCTGTTATCCGGAACCAGTTTCTCGAAGTTGCCGCCAGTGGCGGTGCTGATGGTGGTGCTGACCGTCGACCCGTTGTTGTAAACATCGTTGGCTGGTGTTTGGAAGACCACAGTACCGGTGGTTTTGCCTGCATCAATGGCAATAACTTGGCCGTTGGACAGAGTCACGGTCACCGGCGCATGCGCTTCATTCGAAAGCGTTGCCGTGTAGGTGATCTGGCCGCCTTCAGTGATCGCAGTGTCGTTAGTCGACAAGGTCACAGTGGTGGTGTCGATCGAGTCCGAAATGACGGTAGTCGGCGGATTGGTGTTATCCGGAACCAACTTCTCGAAGTTGCCGCCAGTAGCGGTGGTGATCGTGGTGCTGACGGTGGAACCGTTGTTGTAAACGTCATTGACCGGCGTTTGGAAAACCACGGTGCCCGTGGTTTTACCGGCATCAATGGTAATGACCTGGCCGTTAGACAGCGTCACGGTGACCGGGGCGTGAGCTT
>NZ_JAAAFU010000015.1:0-94870 GCF_019352905.1 Pseudomonas sp. Xaverov 83
TTTGGTTACTTTTGGGGCGTTTGCCAAAAGTGACCCGCTGTAAGAGCGGAACCATAAGCCGCCGTTACCGCAGCAACGGATATGTACACCCCACCCCACCCCCATCACCGCTCCACGGGCACCGAAAGCCCCGAATTCCCAAGCGCATGACTACGCGCATCAAAAAACCGCAACTCCACATCCACCCCCTCAAACAACGCCGCAAAACGTCGCTTCTGCTGCTGAATAAACCCCGCACTGCGCCCAAACACCGAAATCGCCAACATCGTGACCTTCGCCTGCCGAATCGCCTGCACCAGATGCACATCCTGCGCCCCGAGGTGATGCCCGAAAATGCAAAGCGCGCCCTCATGACTCAACAACTGCTCATAACAGAACGACAAATAGTCAGAACTGCGAATGGTCTTCAGCTTCTCCTCAACCTTCCCCTCGCTGACAAACAACGGCACATCATCCAACGTCTTGATCGTGTTGTTGATCGCAAAACTGCTAAGCAACGTACTGTCAGTGGTCGGCAATTTACGCGCCGTACCGTCAAGGTTACGCACCAGGTGCAAACCACCATGCAAATACAAAATGCGCGTGCCGTCGGTGACGGTATTGCGCAGGTCAAAGCTCGCATCCGCACTGCGAAACAGATCATCGATGCCCGGCGCCTGCAGGATCGCCCAGTAGTTGAGCAAGTCGTAATTGCTGGTGAATACCGTCGGATAACTCGCCAACTCCTGATGAATCGTCGCCAGCGTCGAAGGCTTCACCAGGCGCCACGGAATGTGCACGCTGTGGATCGTATTGATCAGCGCTTCCTTGATCGCGTAGTAGCGATTACGCGGCGCCGCCGAGCTGACCGCCAAGGCCTTGTTGACCCGGCTGGTGGTTTTCAGCGCGCCCAGCACCTGTTCGAAACTGCGGGTCTGCATCGCGTCAAACACGCTGAGCTCGGACTGGCTCAGGGGTTTTTCTTCCACGGTGCGGGCGTTTTCGAACAGTGAGTCGTAGGCAAAGTCTTCCCACACTGCGCGGCTGGCGCCGTTGCCGATCAGGATCCCGCTGAAGGCGGTACTGCTGCGCAAGGCGTTCCAGTCTTCAAGGTGGGCGTCAAAATCCTGGGAATCCTTCATTGCGGCGGGTCTACTCAAAATCGGCTGGGCGGTGACTTTATCACGAGCGGGCGTTGATCCTGGTCAAGATGCCGCAGGCAATCGAGGTCGATGCTGTAGGCATAACGACTTTCGAGGATTTGCCACCATGAGCAGCACCTTCTTCATTCCATCCGTCAACATCATGGGCATCGACTGCCTCGACGAAGCCATGACTGCGATTCGCAACTACGGTTTTCGCAAGGCGCTGATCGTCACTGACGCCGGGATGGCCAAGGCAGGTGTCGCCAGCATGATCGCCGAGAAACTCGCGATGCAGGACATCGACTCGGTGATCTACGACGGCGCCAAGCCCAACCCGAACGTCGAGAACGTCGAAAAAGGCCTGGCGTTGTTGAAACAGAGCGCTTGCGATTTCGTGGTGTCCCTCGGCGGCGGCTCACCCCATGACTGCGCCAAGGGCATTGCCCTGTGTGCGACCAACGGCGGGCACATCGGCGATTACGAAGGTGTCGACCAGTCGGCCAAACCGCAACTGCCGCTGGTGGCCATCAACACTACCGCTGGCACTGCCAGCGAAATGACCCGCTTCTGCATCATCACCGACGAAACCCGTCACGTGAAAATGGCCATCGTCGACCGCAACGTCACGCCGCTGCTGTCGGTCAACGACCCGGCGCTGATGGTCGGCATGCCCAAGGGCCTGACTGCCGCCACCGGCATGGACGCACTCACCCACGCGATCGAAGCCTACGTGTCCACCGCCGCCAACCCGATCACCGATGCCTGTGCGATCAAGGCCATCGAACTGATCAGCGCCAACCTGCGGATTGCGGTGCGCGACGGCCAAGACATGGCGGCCCGGGAGAACATGGCGTATGCGCAGTTCCTTGCCGGCATGGCCTTCAACAATGCGTCCCTGGGGTTCGTACACGCCATGGCGCACCAGTTGGGCGGGCTCTATGACCTGCCCCACGGCGTGTGCAATGCGGTGCTGTTGCCCCATGTGCAAAGTTTCAACGCCAGCGTCAGCGCCGAACGCCTGAGCCATGTGGCACGGGCCCTTGGCGCAGACATCAAAGGGACGTCGGTTGAAGAGGGCGCTCAGGCGGCCATCGCGGCGATTCGCAGCCTGTCCCAGGATGTGGAAATTCCTGCCGGGCTGCGGGAGCTGGGCGCCAAGTTGCAGGACATCCCGCTGCTGGCGTCCAACGCCCTGAAGGACGCCTGCGGCCTGACCAACCCACGGCGCGCGGATCAGCGTCAGATTGAAGAGATCTTTCGCAGCGCGTTCTGATCAGCCCTGGCCATGGCGACGCACAGCAGTGCGCCGCCCGCCAGCGCCACGCATAACACCGCCAACGGCCAGGCCTGCTGACTCGCCAACAGGCTGGCCACCCCGCCGATCGCCGCCGCCATCAACTGATGCATGAAACCGCTCAAGGCCATGGCGTAGGAGCCGCTCACCGGCGACTCATCATTGGCCAGCGACAGGCTGATGGGATAACTCATCGACTGCCCGAACACCGCCAGGCAATACGGCAGCCACAACAGGATCGCCAGCCCGTTGGCAAACAGGCTGCCCAGCAACATCGTCGCGCTGCCGCACATCACCAACGCTACGCCCCAACTCATCATCGATAGGCGCCCGGTACGGGCGACCAGGCGATTGACCATCAATGCGCCCGCCAGATACGCCCCGCTGATCGGCCAGCCGAGCCAGCCATATTGCGCGGCGCTCCACTGGAAATGGCCCTGCAAGATCAACGGTGCGCAGGTGTTGAAGGCGATGATCACCCCATAACCCAAACCGCCCGCCAGCGCAGGCCGCAGGAACGCCGGATGGCGCAGGATCGTGGCGTAGATGTGCCAGGCCGAGACGTGCCCGGCGGCTTTTTCCAAAGTCGGAAACACCACCCGTTGCAGCGTAATCATCAAACCGACAGCCGCCATCGACAGCCCGTAAAAGATCGCCTCCCAGCCAAATGCCACTTGCAACAGCGAGCCCACAAACTGCCCGATGCCCAGGGCGATCACGAATGTCATCCCCAGCCACGACAAGCCTTTAGCCAACAGGGCACCGCTGAAACTGTCGCGAACCAACACCCGCGCCATCACCGACACACCGCCCGCGCCGAGGCCTTGAACCAGCCGCAGGCCGAGGAACGATTCGAGGCTGTAGGCGGACGGAATCGCCGCACTGGCCAGCGCGTACAGCGTCAACGCGGCCAGGAGCACCGGCTTTCTGCCCAGGCGCTCACCGAGGCTGCCCCAGAGCAGCATCGGCAACGCCATACCGATCAAATACACCGCCAGGGCCAGGGCCACCTGATCCTCGGCGGCTGGCAATGCGTGGGCAATTGCCGGTACGGCGGGTAGGTAACTGCTGATGCCAACCTGGGACAGAAAGGCCGCGCTGCAGGCGATGGCGAGGGTCGTGGTGCTTTTCAAGGGGCAAAAGATCCTGTTGGGCAGTAAGCTGCAAGCCGCAAGCTACAAGCTGCTAATGTGTTTGTCTCTACCTGGCAGCTTGAAGCTAACCGCTTGTCGCTTAGGAACCAACCTTATGAGAGTTCTATTATTCGGCGCCACCGGCATGGTCGGCCAGGGCGTGTTGCGCGAGTGCCTGCTGGCCAGTGACGTGCAGGAAGTGGTCGCCGTCGGCCGTACCGCACTGGCCCAGGAACACGGCAAGCTGCACCAGGTGCTGCATGCCGATATGTTCGATTTCCAGCCCCTGGAGCATCTGCTGCAAGGCTTCGATGCCTGCTTCTTTTGCCTGGGCGTTTCCTCGGTGGGCATGGACGAAGTCAAGTACACCCACCTGACCTACGACCTGACCCTGGTGGCCGCCAGCACCCTGGCGCGGCTCAACCCACAGATGACCTTTATCTACGTTTCCGGCGCCGGGACTGACAGCAGCGAAACCGGCAAAACCATGTGGGCGAGGATCAAGGGCAAGACCGAGAACGCGTTGCTGCGCCTGCCGTTCAAAGCGGTGTACCTGTTCCGTCCCGGGGTGATTCAGCCGTTGCACGGCGTGCGCTCGAAAACCCCGCTCTACCAGTCCATCTACACCGTGGTCGGCCCGTTGTTGTCGCTGCTGCGCCATGTGCGGCCGGCCTGGGTAGTGAGCACTGAAACCGTTGGCCGCGCGATGCTCTCGGCCGTCCGGCACGGCGCACCTCTGCCGGTGGTGGAGCAGGCCGATATCAATCGCTTGGCCACCGAGCGCGCCTAGATGCTGCACAAAAGCCTGGTCCGTCGCCTTGACCTGATCACCCTGCAATTGTTTGTGGCGGTGCATGAAGAAGGCACGCTGACCCGCGCCGCCGCCCGCGAAGCCATTGCGGTCTCGGCCGCCAGCAAGCGTTTGATGGAGCTGGAACAGGTGCTGGGCGTGAGCCTGTTTGTGCGCCAGGCCAAGGGCATGCAGCTCACGGCCGCCGGCGAGACCTTGCTGCACCATGCGCGGCAGATGCTGTTCAACGTCGAGAAGATGGGCCTGGAGCTGGGCGAACACAGCCACGGCGTGCGCGGTTATGTGCGGATGCTGGCGAACCTCTCGGCGATCATTCAGTTCCTTCCGGAAGACTTGCGCGACTTTTCCGCGCTGCACCCACAGGTGAAGGCCGATCTGGAAGAGCGGCCCAGTAATGGTGTGGTCCAGGGTGTGATTGACGGCGTTGCGGACCTGGGCATCTGCTCCAGCGACACCGATACCAAAGGCCTGCCCGGCGTGACCTATCGCCGGGACAAACTGGTGGTGCTGATGCCGGCAGATCACCCGTTGGCGTCGCGCAAGACCCTGGCGTTCGTCGAGACGCTGGACAGCGACTACGTGGGGCTGCATTCCGCCAGTTCGATCAATATGCGCACCCATGCGGCGGCGCGGGAGGCGGGCAAGGTGTTGCGCCTGCGGATCCATGTGCCGGGCTTTGATGCCATGTGCCGAATGGTCCAGGCCAACATGGGCATCGGCATCCTGCCGCAAAAGGCCTACGAGTTGTTTGGCCGGGCACTTGGGCTGCACGCGGTACCGCTGACGGATGCCTGGTCGGATCGCAGCCTGATCCTGGTGGTGCGTGACGAGGCGCAGCTGTCGCCGGTGAGCCGGCTGTTGTTCGATTATTTGCGTCGGGAGCAGGGCTGAGCGAAACACTGCAGGCCTCATCGCGGGCAAGCCCGGCTCCCACAGTTGACCGAGTTGTTTGGGGAAAAATCGATCCCCTGTGGGAGCCGGGCTTGCCCGCGATAGCGATTTAAAGAGCGCCCAAAATCCCCGACCCTTCGCATTTCGCGAACGCTCGTTGCCAACTGACGGTTGGATTTCTACTGCCTGCGTCCTCTAGCCTTGGACCACATTCCAAGAACAAGAGGTACACCCCATGACGGCTCCCCTGAGCGGTATCAAGGTGATCGAGATCGGCACCCTGATTGCCGCGCCCTTCGCCGCCCGGCTGATGGCCGAGTTTGGCGCCGAGGTGATCAAGATCGAAGCCATGGGGCAGGGCGATCCGCTTCGCAAATGGCGAAAGCTGCATGAAGGCACGTCGCTGTGGTGGTACCTGCAATCGCGCAACAAGAAGTCCCTGGCCCTGGACCTTAAGTCGGCAGAAGGCCTGGACCTGGTCAAACAATTGCTGGGCGACGCCGACGTGCTGATCGAAAACCTGCGCCCCGGCGGCCTGGAAAAACTCGGCCTGGGCTGGGACGTGCTGCATGCCCTCAATCCCAAGCTGACCTTGGTACGTATCTCTGGCTACGGCCAGACCGGCCCTTACCGCGACCGCCCGGGCTTCGGGGCCATCGGCGAGGCGATGGGCGGGATTCGCTACACCACCGGCAACCCGGATTCTCCACCGGCGCGGGTGGGCGTGAGCCTCGGTGATTCCCTGGCGTCACTGCACGGCGTGATCGGCGCGCTGATGTCGCTGCTGCGGGTCAAAACCGGCCAGGGCGACGGCCAGATTGTCGACGTGTCCCTGGCCGAAAGTGTGTTCAACCTGATGGAAAGCCTGGTACCGGAATACGACATGCTCGGCCATGTGCGCGAACGCAGCGGCGGCGCCTTGCCCGGCATCGCACCCTCCAACACTTACCTGACCGCCGACGGCGCCTACGTGGTGATCGCCGGCAACAGCGACCCGATCTACAAGCGCCTGATGCTCGCCATCGGCCGCGCCGACCTGGCCGAAGCGCCGGAGTTTGCCCACAACGATGGCCGCGCCGCCAAGAGCGGCCTGCTCGACGCCGCCATCACCCACTGGACCAGCAGCCTGCCCATCGACCAGGTGCTCAGCGCCCTGGAAGCCGCCGAAGTACCGGCAGGGCGCATCTATTCAGTGGCCGATATCGTCGCCGACCCACACTACCAGGCCCGCGATATGTTGCTTAGCGCCGACCTGCCCGGCGGCCTCACGGTGAAGATGCCCGGCATTGTGCCCAAGCTGTCGGAAACCCCCGGCGCGGTGAACTGGCAGGGCCCAAGCCTTGGCCAGCACACCGATGCAATCCTCGGCGACCTGGGCTTGAGCGGGGCCGATATTCAACGTCTGAAAACCTCGGGAGTGGTGCAATGAAAAGCTATTCCGATGCCCTGATCGTGCAGGAAGTCTCGCCCCGGGATGGGCTGCAAATCGAGCCGACCTGGGTCGAGACCGTCGATAAGATCGCGTTGATCGACCAACTGTCCCTGGCGGGTTTTTCCCGGATCGAAGCCGGTTCGTTTGTTTCACCCAAGGCCATTCCCGCGTTGCGCGATGGCGAGCAAGTGTTCCAGGGCATCACCCGTCGCCCCGGGATTATCTACGTGGCCTTGATCCCCAATCTCAAGGGCGCCCAGCGCGCCGTCGAGTCCCGGGCTGATGAGTTGAACCTGGTGATGTCTGCCAGCCAGACCCACAACCTGGCGAATATGCGCATGCGTTGCGAAGCCTCGTTGGCGGCGTTCGGCGACATCGTGAGTTTTGCTGCCGACTATCCGGTGCGCCTCAACGGCAGCATCGCCACCACTTTCGGCTGCCCGTTCGAGGGCAAGATTGATGAAGACCGTGTGCTGCAATGGGTCGACGCCTACCGCGAGTTGGGCATCCAGGGCATCAGCCTGGCGGACACCACCGGCATGGCCAACCCGCGTCAGGTCGAACGCCTGGTCACGCGTGTGCTGGAGCGTATTCCGGCGAGCGACCTGACCCTGCATTTCCACAACACCCGCGGCCTGGGTTTGTGCAACGTGCTGGCCGCCTACGAGGCCGGAGCGCGAAGGTTTGATGCGGCGTTGGGCGGTCTCGGCGGCTGCCCGTTTGCACCGGGCGCGTCGGGCAATATCTGCACCGAAGACCTGGTCAACCTGTGCGACGAAGTCGGGATTCACACCGGCATCGATCTGCCGCACTTGCTGAAAATGTCGCGACAACTGCCGGCCCTGCTCGGCCATGAACTCCCGGGCCAGGTGGCCAAGGCCGGGCGCAATTGCGACCTGCATCCGCCACCGGCCTACATCGCCACCTTGTAAGCCGCCACCAGACAACAAAAACAATCGGACGCCTGCGAGCAGTCCGCTGGAGAGAAACAATGAGCCTTAATACGTTGGAGGCCGGCGTGCGCCCGGCCGCTGAACACGATGCGGAAAAAGCCCTGGTCAGCAAGGTCGCCTGGCGCCTGATGCCGCTGATCATGGTCTGCTACCTGTTTGCGTTTTTTGACCGCATCAACATCAGCTTCGCCAAGTTCCAGCTGCAGACCGACCTGAGTTTGAGCGACACCGCCTACGGCCTCGGCGCCGGGCTGTTTGTGGTCGGCTATGTGATCTTCGAAGTGCCGAGCAACATGATGCTGTACAAGGTCGGCGCTCGCCGCTGGATCGCGCGCATCATGATGTCGTGGGGGCTGGCGACGGCCGCCATGGTGTTCGTCACGGCCGAATGGCAGTTCTACGGCCTACGTTTCATCATCGGTGCGATGGAGGCAGGGTTCGCGCCGGGCGTGTTGTATTACCTGACCTTGTGGTTCCCGCAGCACTACCGTGGGCGCATCACGTCGATGCTGTTCCTGGCGTCGGCGTTTGCCGGGCTGGTGGGCGCGCCGTTCTCCGGGCTGGTGCTGGAACACCTCGATGGCGTGCTGCAAATGCGCGGCTGGCATTGGTTGTTCTTGCTCGGTGGTTTGCCTTGCGTTGGCCTGGGTTTCCTGGTGCTCAAGTTGCTCAAGGACCGCATCGAGGATGCCCACTGGTTGACCTCGGCGGAGAAGACGTTGCTGGCCAGCCGCATTGCCGTGCATGAACCCCACAAGAGTGGCGGCTCATTGCTGGCAGCACTCAGGATTCCCGGCTTCCTGATGCTGGGCTTTATCTACTTCCTGATCCAGGTGGCGTCCTACGGCCTGAACTTCTGGGCGCCGCAATTGATCCGCAGCGCCGGCACCCAGAGCCCGGTGATGATCGGCCTGCTGACGGCGATTCCCTACGTCTGCGGCGCTATCAGCATGGTGGTGATCGGACGCTTGTCGGACGCTACCGGCGAACGCCGCAAGTTCGTCAGCGGCCTGGTGGCGCTGGGGGCGGTGGGGTTCTTTTGTGCGGGGATCTTTGCGGATCACACCACGTTCCTGATCGTCGCCCTGAGCTTGCTGGGCGCGGGCATCATCGCCTCGATCCCGACCTTCTGGACCTTGCCGCCTAAGCTGTTGGCCGGTGCTGGCGCGGGCGCGGCAGGCGGGATTGCGGTGATCAACACCCTGGGCCAGTTCGGCGGCATCGTCAGCCCGGTGATGGTCGGCCGGATCAAGGACCTGACCGGCAGCACTACGCCGGCGCTGTATGTCATCGGCGTGTGTGCGTTGTTGGCGGCGGCGCTGTTGCTGTGGGGCTTGCCGCAGAAGCTGCGCACCCTCGACAAGCGCTGATCAGCCGGCAGTGAGCCACGCCGGGTGGAGACCCGGCGTTGAAGTGGCTGAATGGGCAGGTGCAGGGAGTATTGTCGGGCCTGTTTGGCAGCAGGATTTGACGACCGTTCGTCGCACTGGCAAGTTTTTTCTAAACCTTTACCGCCCTGAAAATTCAGATTCAGAGCGGGGCTCATTTCCCTGCACCTGTTTATTACCTGGAGGAACCCATCATGAGCCGCATGGCTATCCGGTTACGCACCGCCAGTTTCGCGATGCTGCTGGGCCTCGGCGCCAGCAGTGCTTTCGCCCAGTCGCCTGCCGATTTCATCGAGCAGGCTTCGGCCAAGGGCATGGCCGATATCGAGACCAGCCGCATGGCACACGCCAAGACGTCGTCCCAGGAAATCAAGGACTACACCATCGAAGTCATCAATGAACGCACCCTGGCCAATCAGCACCTGGCGGCCATTGCCAAGAAGCTCGACTTGCCGGTGGCCCCACGGGACAAGATCGTCGACAAGGCCGAATCGCTGATGCCCGAGCTCAAGGACGGCGATTCGTTTGACGCCGCCTACACCGCCGAGCAGGTCAAGGCCAATGAAGACGCGATCGCGCTGTTCAAGCAGGAAGGTGCCGAGTCTGACATTCCTGAAATAAAGGCCCTGGTGGATGAGACCCTGCCCAAGTTGGAAGAACGCCTGGAGAAAGCCCGGGCGTTGGCGTCGACTTACGGTAAAGGTCACCAAGGCGACGGTTGATTGCGTTGAGTACTTCATAAAAAACGGCGGCTGGATCACTCCAGCCGCCGTTTTTTTATGCCTGGTTAAAGTCCGTCTTGGGGCGGTCACCGTCAGTCGGTGTTTCGGTCACCAGTGTGGTGACGGTGATGGTTTCGCTATCCCCAATGGTCTTGTATTCCTTGCGTAATTTCTCCAGTTCCTTGCGGTCCATGCCGTCCAGGCTCAACACGGCGTTTTGTGCGTCCTTGGTGGCGCGTAGCAACTCGTCGATCTTGATATGCAAAATATCGTTGTCGCGGTTTTGCGTGTTCTGGATCAGGAACACCATCAGAAAGGTGATGATGGTGGTGGAGGTGTTGATGATCAGCTGCCACGTGTCGTTGTAGTGGAAATAAGGCCCGCTCAAACTCCACAGGAGGATCAACCCCACCGCCGCGTAGAACGTGCGGGCGCTGCCTGCCCAGCGGGACAGGGATTGAGAGATGGCGGAGAATTTCATAACCGTTTTCCTTAAAGGGTGGGTGATGAAAATACTGACCGCAGGCGTGCGCTGAAATTTCTTTTTACAATTGAGGGATTGAACAAAGTTATACAGTTTTTGCCGGGATTCAGGCGTGCTCCTCCAGCTCCAGCAGATACTGCTTGGCCTCAAGCCCACCGGCGAACCCGGTCAGCCCGCCCGAGGCACCAATCACCCGATGGCACGGTGCGACAATCGAAATCGGATTGCGCCCGTTGGCTGCGCCGACGGCACGCACTGCCTTGGGGTTACCGATCTGTGCGGCAATCTGGCTGTAGCTGCGGGTTTCCCCGAACGGGATGGTCAACAGCGCCTGCCAGACTTTCTTCTGGAAGTCGGTGCCGGCAAAGTCCAGTTCCAGCTCGAAACGGTTGCGGGTACCGGCGAAATATTCCTTCAACTGCCGCTCGGTTTCCTGCAACACCGGGCTGTTATTGGCCTCTTGCAGGGCACCCAGGCGAACACGGTTGGGGCGTTCTTTTTCCCAGAGGATGGCGGTGAGTTTTCCGCCACGGGCCACGAGGGTCAGTTGGCCGACGGGGGAGGGCATGTATTTGTATTCATAGGACATGGTCGGGCTCCTTGAGTGGGTATGGCTCTACTGTAGATAGGCCGGCCCATGGTGGAACTACGTTTCTTGCGGTCGAATTCGCGAACGACTTAGAGGTTCCAGTAAACCCAATCGGCGTAATACGGATACCCGTAAAGCCACGAGAACCAGTACAGCGCCTTGAGTACCGATGCCGTACCAATGACAAAAAATGAAGCGATGTTGAACAGCGTGATGATCACGGCAAATACGGTTACACGTCGGCTGGCATGCAGTTGGGCAAAACGGGCGCCATAAACGGAGGCCGTGATGGACGCCAGCACCAACACAAGTCCCAGCGGAAAGGGCAGCCTGAGAAACGAGAGCAGCAGAGGCGCGATCAGCACCCAGCCCAGTACTTTGCGCAGTACGGGTTTTGGAGTGCGTTGTGCGGGAGGGAGCATGCCGGTTCCTGATTCAGAGGTGACGGGTGAGCATCATCGTGGCCTTGGTTCGGTGTGGCATTCGGAGTTTGCTTAATCGTGAAAGTGCCTATCGGATATACAAAAGTTCATCAATCACCTTCATGAATGCTTCAACCATCAAGCTTCGCCCTTCGGCTCGGGTGAGAACCAACAGCTGCGCATACGCATCCAGATCCACCAACGGCCGATACGTCACGCCCTTATTCATCAAACTCTGAGTACATTCCGGTACCAGCGCCACACCTTGTCCCGCCGCCACCAGTGCAATGATCGAGGTAATTTGCCGCCCCGACGGCCCGGCCCGCAGTGGCAAACCCTTATGCCGATATAGCTGTTCAATGGACTGGTTAAGCCCCGAGCCATAATCGGCTGGAAACAGAATCAACGGATACCCACTCAACTGCGCCAGGCTGACCTCGGCCTGGTTGGCCAACGGGCTGTCGCTGGACACCGCCGCCACCAGCCGCTCCTCACCCAACGACAACGCTTGCACCTCAGTCTGACCTTCCTGGGGCAGTAACCGGCTCAAGCCGATATCCAGGCGCCCATCAGCCACCTGTGCGCCCAGGCTGCCGGAGGCGCATTCCACCAGCGTCAATTGCACATCGGGAAAGCGTTGGGCGAAGGCTTGAATCGCCTGGCTGAACAAGTCCGACAGGGCAATCGAACTGACGTAACCCAGCGCCAACTGCCCGGCGGCGCCTGCGGCCAGTTTGTCGGCGATGACCTCGGCGAGGTCGACCTGCTCCAGCACCGCCCGTGCGTAGGGCAGGAACGAGCGGCCCTGAGGCGTGAGCGAAACCGTGCGACTGGTGCGGTCGAACAGGCGAAACCCCAGCTCAGCCTCCAGCGCGGAAATCTGCCGGGTCAACGGCGGCTGGGCCAGGTGCAGGCGCAGGGCGGCGCGGCCGAAGTGCAATTCTTCGGCGACGGTCAGAAAGTAACGCAGCTTGCGTAGGTCGAGCATCCTGGCCCCAGGGTATTGATCGGTTCGAAATCGGTATTGGTCTCGGGTGTGCGGGTCATTCTATAAAGGCCGCAGATAATAAAACGAGAGGTTTCATGAAACCGCGCCTGCATTGTGCCCGTCTTGCCCTGTTCCTGTGTGGCTGCGCGGCGTTTCTCAACCTCTACGCCACCCAGAGCATTTTGCAGACGCTTGCCGCCAACTTTGAGGTGAGCGCCAAGGCTGCCGGTTGGAGCATTACCGTCACCACCTTGGCGGTGGCGCTGACCGCGCCGTTTGTCAGCCGCCTGACCGGGCGGTTTGAGCAACGCACCGTGATCTCGGTGGCCGCGCTGTTGCTGGCGGTGCCGGCGCTGATGACTGCCTATGCCAGCAGCTTTGCCGAACTGCTGGTGTGGCGCTTTATCGAAGGGATGCTGATTCCGGTAGTGTTTGCCACCAGCGTGGCTTATATCGGTGATCGTTGGCGCGGCGGCACCGTGACCGAGGTCACCAGCCTCTACGTGGCCGGCACCGTGCTCGGCGGGTTTGCCGGGCGCTTCGTCACCGGGGTGATGACCGAGTATGTCGGCTGGCGTGAAGCCTTTGAGCTGTTGGCGGTGTTGAGCCTGATGGTGGGCGGGTTTATCCAGTTCCTGCTGCCGGGCAATCCACCCCGAGCTGCGCGACCGTCAACCACCTGGGCTGACGTGCTCGGCACGCCGCTGCTGGCTGCCTACGCTGTAGGGTTTTGCGTGCTGTTCTCCCAAGTGGCGACGTTTACCTACGCTGGCCTTTACCTCAGCCAAGCCCCGTTCGACCTTGGTCCGGCGGCGCTGGGCACGATCTACATGGTGTTCCTGCTGGCCCTCGTAGTCATTCCCGTTGCCGGGCGCCTGAGCAAATCCCGCCCGCAATCCGAACTGCTGACCGCCGCTGCGGCACTTGGCGTCTGCGGCTCGGCCCTGACCTTAGTGCCGTCCCTGTGGTGCATCGTACTGGGCCTGGCCCTCAGTTCCACCGGCGTATTCCTCGCCCAGGCCGCCGCCAGCGCCTTCACCACCGCCACCGCCCGCCACAACAAGGCCGGCGCCGTGGGCCTGTACCTCACCTGCTATTACCTCGGCGGCAGCTTTGGCGCCATCGTCCCGGCGCTGATCTGGGGGCGCTGGGGCTGGACGGGATGCGTAGCGCTGATCATCGGTTTCCAGTTGCTGTCACTGCTGATCGCCCTGACGGGCTGGAAGCCCCTCCAACCTGAACTGAGCAAGACCTCATGAGCGACGCCGTTGCCGTGCCCGTACCCGAGACTTCCGCCCGTCGCCGCTCGTTGATCGCCGGCTGCAGCGCCCATGCGATTCACGATGGCCTGACGGATGTGATCTACGTGCTGCTGCCGATCTGGCAAGCGCAGTTCGGCATGACCTACGCCCAGATCGGCCTGCTGCGTGGCGCTTACTCCGGGATGATGGCGGTGTTCCAACTGATGGCCAGTCGCGCCGCCAAACGTTGGGGGCGTATGCCAATGCTGGTGGGCGGCACGGCGCTTGCCGGTGTTGCCTATCTGTTGGCGGGGCAGGCGACCGGGTTGGGCATGTTGTTGCTGGCGCTGTTGTTGGGCGGGCTGGGGGCGAGTACCCAGCATCCGCTGGCTTCTTCGATGATCACCGATACCTACGAGAACGGTGGTGGGGTCAAGGAAGCGCTGTCTCAATACAACTTCTCCGGAGACATTGGCAAAACCCTGGTTCCCGGGTTGGTGGGGCTGTTGCTGACGGTCATCAGCTGGCGCTCCAGCGTCACGTTGTTGGGCCTGCTGGGATTGGCGGCAGCGGGGTTGCTGTGGTGGCTAATACCCACGCAGGCGGCGTCATTGACTTCCGGAAAGTCCGCCAAGACTTTGATCGGAAGTGGCTCGGTCAGCGGTCTGCGTGCGCTGATCGTCACGGGCACACTCGACAGTGCTGTGCGCATGGGCTTTCTCACGTTTTTGCCCTTTCTTCTGCAAGCTAAAGGCGCTGGTACTGCGGGCATCGGTCTCGCGCTGACCATGCTGTTTATCGGCGGCGCCTTCGGCAAGTTGCTTTGCGGCTACCTCGGCGCACGCATCGGCATGATGAAAACCGTGTGGCTGACGGAGACCAGCACCGCGCTGTTGATCGTTGCGGCGGTGTACCTGCCGTTGACCGGTTTGATGGTGATGTTGCCGGTGTTGGGGCTGGCGCTGAACGGCACGTCGTCGGTGCTGTACGGCGCCGTGCCGGACCTGGCGGGCGCGGGGAAACGGGAACAGGCATTTGCGGTGTTCTACACCGGCACCATCGGCGGTGGCGCGTTGGCGCCGGTGCTGTTTGGCGGGCTGGGGGACTCGATGGGCGTGCCGATGGCGGTGATGGTGTTGGCGGGGATGTTGCTGCTGACATTGCCGTTGGCGTGGGTGGTGCAGCGGGGTGTGGTGCTCGAGAGATAGCCGTCTTTTCTGATGGTGAATTCAGTTCGTTGTGGGAGCTGTCGAGCCCTGGCGAGGCTGCGATGGGATCGCTGCGGTGTACCTGACAGACCGCGCCGCCTGCATCGCGGGCAAGCCCGGCTCCCACAGGGAGTGCATTCCAGATTTGGGAGCGACACCGCTCTAATGTGGGAGTTGTCGAGCTTTGGCGAGGCTGCTATGGCCTTGCCTGAGTGCCACGAAAAATCACTGCCCATCCAGAGGAATAAGCGGTTCATGATCAATCTTGTTGCCAGAGATTGCCGGCTTATTTGGGCGAGCAAGCAGTGATGAATCTTGCGGCTTTGCCCACACAACCATCAGAATCGTCCCGGTTGTGCGCCTTAGGCGACCTCTTTAAGGTTCGTCAGCCGCTGCCCATCAGCGGTCGGGTTTAGTAGCCCGATTTGATCAACGGCGTATCGCTGTGCCATTTCTCAGATGTTTCGGTGTCTGGTCTTGATGGTGGCTGTACGCGGGGCGCCCTTGGGCGCGCCGGTTTCGTTGATCAACCGGTCTACTAACCCGCGTATAGCCGCCACCCTTTGTTTAGTAGCTCTGGAAGGTGGTCCTAACCGAGGATCAACAGATGTGTACTGACTCGTATAACTCAGCCGTAAGAATCTTCAGCGTACGTCCCGAAATCGGCACCGATGCATTACTCGCCAACGCCTACGAAACCATTGCCGGCGCTGGAGCAATGACCAACGAATTTGCAGATAACCTGCCAGATGAGCATCGCTGTCTGGCATTGGCAATTCAGCAAATGATTGAGCTGGGGCTTTTACTGGTAGAAACCGTGCAGGACCGAGTGGATCGGGTTTCTTGATTCTATAAAACGCTTTCCCTTCCAGGCCGCACATACCAAGGGAAGGGCAGCCGATTTTGACGTGTTGGGAGTCAGTACCGATGACCCGGAACAGCGAGACAAGCACAGCCCCGTCGGCCCGAGAGGCAACATTTGAAGACGTGAGTGCAATGGTTGAACTCGACGCTTACGCGAAATCGAATGTCAGCCGCGGCGAGCTTATTCGCGAGGCCGTTGAGAGGCGTCAATGCCTGGTTGCAGTAGAGTCCGGCAGCGTCGTCGGCTATCTCGTACTTACCCATGATTTTTTCGGGAATGGCTTTGTTTCACTGGTGGTTGTCTCTCCTGAACACCAGCGCAAAGGCATCGCACTTCTGCTGCTTGTTGCCGCCGAATCCCTATGTAAGACGGATAAGCTCTTCACCTCCACGAACAGCTCAAACGTTGCTTCACAGCAACTCATATCCAAGGCTGGATTCTTGCGCAGTGGCGTTATTGAGAATCTGGATGAGGGTGATCCGGAGCTTGTCTATTTCAAGTTTGTTCGGTGATTGGCAGCCTTCTCAAATTTCGAGCATAAAAAAACCGGTCACCAAGGACCGGTTTTTTTACACATCCCCCGTCAAAACCATCCTGACGCAGGACCAAAATCTGAGTGGAGCGGGTAGAGGGAATCGAACCCTCATCTAAAGCTTGGGAAGCTTTCGTTCTACCACTAAACTATACCCGCTCAGAGCGGCTGACTTTGTACCAGATGTGCTCGCGGATTTGAAGTTTTTCTTCGAAAATTCTGTGTTTTACGTGCCAACGGTCGGTCGTGGGCAGGCGGACCCCCTATGGAAATCCAGCCCACCCACAATTCCACCGCTCATACGGCAAACGCATGCTGTGGCTGGGACGCGTGGTATCGCAGCCGACTTGGCTGCTGCTCCGGCCTCAGAAACCCCATCAACGCCTCTCGGCTATCCCGGCACGCGGCCTTGTGCTCCATATCCAGAAAATGCCCGGTCGCCTGAATCGTGCCGAAGCTGCTTTTCGCAATATGCTGCCCAAACAGCTTCGCATCCTGGGCACTGGTGTACTCGTCCCATTCGCCGTTCAAGAACAACACCGGTATATCAATCTGCTTCGCCGCCTTGAGGTAGCACAGCCGGTCGCTGTTGAGCACGTGGCTGATGTGAAAGTGCATCTGCCCATACTCATGCTCGGCCAGGCTGCTCACGTGTTTGTAGTTGAAGCGTTTGAACAGCGACGGCAGGTGTTTGCCGATGGTGCTGTTGACCAGGTGGCCCACGCGGTCACGGTCGAGGTTGCCGAGGTAGTCGACGCCGCGCTCCAGGTAGTCGCGCATCGGGGCGTTGATCACCGGGGAGAACGAGCTGATCACGGCCTTTTCCACACGACGCGGGCGGTGGGCGAGGGCGACGAGGGTCGCGGCGCCGCCCCAGGAAAAGGACAGCACGTGTTCGGCGGCGAAGTGGTCGATGAGTTCCAGAAGGATCTGGCCCTCGACTTCTTTCGTCAGCATATGCTCGTGGCGGTTATGGATTTTTGAGCGACCGGCGTAGGGCTGGTCGTACAAAACCACGTTGAACGTCGGGTGCAGGCTTTTCACGGTCTGGGCGAAAGACGCAGTGGTGGCCATTGAGCCGTTGACCAGGATGATGGTCTTGGCAGCTGCGTCCGCGCGATAGAACTCCGTGTAAACCCGATACTGACCCTGTATATCCAGCACAGCGATTTCTGGCCTCATGTCGTAAGACTCCTGGCAAGCGGGTAATGCGCGCAGATCACTCTGCACGAGCTTTGTGACAGGTAGGCATACGCCTGGAAGTGAGGGCCCATGTCGATCCGGTACTGGCTGGCCGACGGGTGTTGTTATGGCGGGCAATTTGCCGTGAGGTGCCCGCAGATCAAGCGTGCGGACGGGCAAAGTGTTTCTTGTAGGTAGGGGTGACTCGCCAGTCAGATTGCGGCTGGCTGGGTTGATTCAAGCATCAGGGATGCCAGTTCGCCAGTCGAAGGCGTGGGTTTTTGCCATCATCGGCTGAACGGTCATCAGACCTGTTGGATTTCAGCGTCTGTAAGCGCCCGGTACTGGCCTGGCGCAAGGGCTGAGTCCAATTCCAGCGGCCCCATGCGCTCACGGTGCAGGCGGGTCACTTTGTTGTCGAAGTGCCCGAACATGCGCTTCACCTGGTGATAACGCCCTTCAATGATGCTCAGGCGCGCCGTTCTGGGGCTCAATAGCTCCAGTTCTGCCGGTTGCGTGGTGAGGTCTTCAAACGCGAAGTACAGGCCGGCGGCAAAGGTGGCGGCGTACTCCGGGCCGATGTCCTGCTCGGTCTCAACGTAGTACACCTTGGGCAGTTTGGTTTGCGGCTGGGTCAGGCGGCGCGACCACTGGCCGTCGTTGGTGATCAGCATCAGGCCGGTGGTGTTGAAATCCAGACGACCGGCGATATGCAGCTCGTGCTTGTCCGGTTCATCCAGCAGGTCGAGCACAGTGGGGTGTTGCGGGTCGGACGTGGCGCTGACGCAGCCCTGGGGTTTGTGCAGCATGAAGTAGCGCGCGGGTTTGCCGGCTTGCAGCACTTCGTCATCCAGTAGCACACGGCTGAACTCGCTCACCGGGTGATGCGGATCGCTGACGAATTGGCCATCGACGGTAATCCGCCGTTCCACCAGCAACAGGCGCACTTGCTTGCGGTTGAATCGGGGCAGGTTGCTGAGGAAACGGTCTACACGCATTACGACCGCTCGTTCCCGCGCAGTTGCTCGTCCACCTGGGCGCAGCGTGGGCACAGGCAGGCTTTGTTGCGCAGTTCCGGCGGCAAGGCTTCAAGCACGGCAGGGTCGATGCTGACGCTGTAGCACCAGCACGCCTGGTCGGCAGTGCGCGGGTCGGCCAAGGCGCAATCGTTGCGGGCGCCGCAGGCGGGGCAGAGGGTTGGCGTGGTCATCGGTCGGTTCAGGCTGTATCGGACAAGGTCCCGGTGAAACCCGGTGTGCCTTGCACGATACAGCCCCGAGGCGTTATTGCAAATCACGCTCCAGCACGACCACCCGTTGCCCGGCGCCAATGCCGCTGCCTGGTTGCACGGGAATTTCCCGCACGGTGCCGGCGAACGGCGCGAGTACCGGGATTTCCATTTTCATCGACTCCAGGATCACCAGTACATCACCCGCCGCCACGCGTTCACCCGCGCTCACCTGCACTTGCCAGAGATTGCCCGCGATGTGGCTGTCGATGCTGTATTCGTTGGCCTGCAACGGCGTGTCTTCGCCCAATGGCGCCGCGAGTTCCTCACTGTCGAAATGCGCCTGGCCGCTGGCGATCCAGCGTTCGCGTTCGGCGTTGAACGCACGCTGTTGTTGCCCGCGAAACGCGCCAATGCTCTCGGCTTCCTGCGCGAGAAAGGCCTGGTAGTCCGTCAGGTTCAACTGGCTGTGTTCGATGCCCAGTTCAAACCGCCCAAGGGGAAAATCCCGGCGTATCTGCACCAGCTCATCGGCGCTCACCGGGTAAAAGCGGATCTGGTCGAAGAAGCGCAGCAACCACGGTTTGCCATCGAACGCCGCGACTTCCCGGTAGCGGTTCCACATCTGCAAGGTGCGCCCGACGAACTGATAACCGCCGGGGCCTTCCATGCCGTACACGCACAGGTAGGCGCCACCGATGCCCACGGAGTTTTCGGCGGTCCAGGTGCGTGCCGGGTTGTACTTGGTGGTGACCAGGCGGTGGCGCGGGTCCAGCGGCGTGGCCACGGGCGCGCCGAGGTAGACGTCGCCCAGGCCCATCACCAGGTAGCTCGCGTCGAATACGGTGTGGCGCACTTCGTCGAGGTTGGCCAGGTCGTTGATGCGGCGGATGAACTCCAGATTGCTCGGGCACCACGGGGCATCCTTGCGCACGGTGGTCATGTATTTTTCGATGGCCAGTTGGCAGGCAGGATCGTCCCAGGAGAGTGGCAGGTGGACGATGCGCGACGGCACTTGCAGGTTTTGGCTGGCGCAGACGGCGTGCCATTCGCGGGTGATCAACGCCAGGAGGTCGGCGAGGGGCAGTTGTTCGGGCTGGTAGTGGATTTGCAGGGAACGGATGCCGGGTGTCAGGTCGATGACGCCGTGCAGGGCTCGGGTTTCGAAGGCTTGCATCAGGGCGTGGGCGCGAAAGCGCAGCACCAGGTCGAGTTCAGGGGCGCCGATTTCCAGGAGCAGGTGGGTGTCGCCGGCGAGGCGGGCGACCAGGCGCGTGTCGGCCTGGCCGATGTCCAGAACAACAGGCGAACTGATCGTTCCCACGCTCTGCGTGGGAATGCATCCTGTGACGCTCTGCGTCATTGCGTCGACAGCGGGACGCGGAGCGTCCCAGGCGGCATTCCCACGCAGAGCGTGGGAACGATCACACACCACAGGCGACTCAATCGAATGTGGGAGCGGGCTTGCTCGCGAAAGCATCGCCTCGGTTTGCCTGTCGGACCGAGTTGCCTGCATCGCGGGCAAGCCCGGCTCCCACACCTGATCCCATTCCAAGGCGAGTGTGCGGGCGGTCTTTAGGTCGACTGGAGTGAACTGAATCTTGTCGCCAGCCTTGAGCTGGCCCAACTGCCACAAGTCCGCCTCGATCACCGTCACCGGGCATACAAAACCGCCCAGGCTCGGGCCGTCGGGGCCGAGGATCACCGGCATGTCTCCGGTAAAATCCACCGCACCGATGGCATAAGGATTGTCGTGAATGTTGGACGGATGCAGTCCCGCCTCACCCCCATCGGTACGCGCCCATAATGGCTTCGGCCCGATCAACCTCACACCGGTGCGGCTGGAGTTGAAATGCACTTCCCATTGGGTGGCAAAGAACGTCTCGATGTACTCAGGCTTGAAGTATTCCGGCGCGCCGTGAGGGCCGTAGATCACCCGCAATGTTCGCACTTCGGCAAGCGGTTCAGGCACTAACGTGTTGCCGCAACTGACGTCTACCAACGGCAGCAAGTGCAACACGTCACCCGCCCGCAGAGCCCGTCCGCCATGCCCACCAAACTGCCCTAACGTGAAGGTACTTTTGCTACCCAGATAATCCGGAACCTGCAGCCCGCCGCGCAGGCAAAGGTAGCTGCGCGCACCGGCCCCGGCGATGGTGCCCAGGCTCAATGTCGCACCTGCCGGCACCAGCAGGGCGGTGTTCATCGGCACCGCTTCATCATTCAACCGTAGTGCAATGTCCGCCCCGGTCACCGCCACCACTGCCGCACAGTTGAAGCGCAGCATTGGCCCGCTCATGGTGATTTCCAGTGCGGCAGTACCCTCGGCATTGCCCAGCAGGCGGTTACCCAGACGCAATGCGCGGCTGTCCATCGGCCCCGACGGCGGCACGCCAACGGCCCAGTAACCGAGGCGCCCCGGATAGTCCTGGACACTGGTTTGGGTCCCGGCGCTCAGCACTTCGAACGTGTCGGCGTGGTACACCAAACCTTCAAGGCAGCGTGTCCACGGCTGGCCGCTGGCGAACGGTGCGGCCATCAGAATCTGCCGCAGGTAATCGCGGTTGGTTTCCACGCCGTACAGATGGCTCCTGGTCAGGGCTTGATGCAGATCCAGCCGCGCCTGTTCGCGGGTCGGTGCCCAAGCGATGAGCTTGGCGATCATCGGGTCGAAGTAGGGCGGGATCTCGCAACCGGCCTCCACCCAGGTGTCGACGCGCAGGCCTTCAGCGACCGGGAAATCCACATATGTCAAAAGCCCCGGGCTTGGCTGAAAATCCCGGCCCGGATCTTCGGCGTACAGGCGCGCCTGAATCGCGTGGCCGTTTGGCTTCAGGTCCAGTTCCCGCAGCGGCGGCATTTCTCCGGCGGCCAATTGAACCATCCAGCGCACCAGGTCCACGCCCCACACTTGCTCGGTGACGCCATGTTCCACCTGCAACCGGGTGTTCACTTCCAGAAAATAGAAGCGGCCGTCGGCGCTATCAAAGATAAATTCCACGGTACCGGCGCTGCGGTAATTCACGGCCTTGGCCAGGGTGATTGCGGCGTGGCACAGCTCATCCGCCATCCCGTCGGGCAGGTTCGGCGCCGGGGTTTCCTCGAGCACTTTTTGGTTGCGCCGCTGCACTGAACAGTCGCGCACACCGAGGGCAATCACCTCGCCACACCCATCACCAAATACCTGCACTTCCAGGTGGCGGGCGTGCTGGATGTATTTTTCGATAAACACACCGGCGTCGCTGAAATTATTCTGGCCGAGGCGTTTGACTGCCTCGAAACAGTCGCGCAATTCATCGGCGCTGTTGCACACGCGCATGCCGATACCGCCGCCGCCCGCTGTGCTTTTGAGCATGATCGGATAGCCCACGCTTTCGCCGGCCAGCAGCGCGGCGTCAAGGCTATTGAGCAACTCGGTGCCTTCCAGCAATGGGATGTTGTGCTGCTTGGCCAACGCCCGCGCGGTGTGCTTGAGGCCGAACACCCGCAGCTGTTCCGGCGTCGGGCCGACGAAGGCGATACCGGCTGCTTCGCAGGCTTCGGCGAACGCGGCGTTTTCCGAGAGAAAGCCATAGCCCGGATGAATCGCCGTGGCGCCACAGGCTTTGGCCGTGGCGAGTATTTTCTCCACCGACAAATAGGTGCCGGCCGCCGCGCCTTCGCCCAGGCTGCAGGCTTCGTCGGCCTGCTGGATATGCAGGCTGGCGGCATCGGCTTCGGAATACACCGCCACGCCCTTGACCGAAAGCTCGCGCAAGGTGCGCAGGATGCGGCAGGCGATGGCGCCACGGTTGGCGATCAACAGTTTTTCGAACATGGCAAAACCCCGCAGGCCGATGCATGTCCGGCCTTGTCCTGGGATGCGGGCCGTCCCGCAAATGTGGATGGCGCTGCGGTCGTCCGGAGCGCAAATTTCAACACCAATGGAGATCAACTGTGGGAGCCGGGCTTGCCCGCGATAGCGGTGGGTCAGCCATCCTATAGGCCGATTGATCCACCGCTATCGCAGGCAAGCCAGCTCCCACATTTGATCTTCAGCGTTTTCGGAGGCACTGCCCGGCTCGAGCCTGGCACAGGGCGAACAACCACTGACGCAACCGCTTCATTTTCAGTTCCATACCAGTAACTCCGCCGGGGTGGGGTTGTAGCCGTTGCACGGGTTGTTCAGTTGCGGGCAGTTGGAGATCAGCACGATCACGTCCATCTCGGCCCGCAGGTCGACGTATTTGCCGGGGGCGGAAATGCCGTCTTCAAACGTCAGTCCGCCATCGGCGGTCACCGGCACGTTCATGAAGAAATTGATGTTCGGCCCGATGTCGCTTTTACCCAGCCTTCCATCGTGGGCGCAGGCCCGCAGATAGTTGTCGCGGCAGCTGTGCATGTAGCGTTTTTCCAGGGCGTAGCGCACGGTGTTGCTCTCTTGGGCGCAGGCGCCGCCGAGGGTGTCATGGCGCCCGCAGGTGTCGTCGACGATGGTCAGCATCGGCTGGCCAAGGTTGGAATACAGCACGCTGCCGATGCTCAGGTACACCCTGTTTTGCCGGCGCAACGTGCGCTGCACGTCGTAGCGTTCCTTGGGGTTTTTCAGGCTGTAGAACAGCGTGTCGACGGCCTGGTTGCCCTCAAGGTCGAGGATGCGCAGCGTCTGGCCGGCCTTGACTTCCATCAGCCAGGGTTCGCCGGCGGGGATGGTCGCGCGGTACACGGCCGCGTCCGGTTGGTTGGCGAGTGCGATAGACATGGCAGGTCCTCAGGCGAACAGACGGTCAGTGTTGATAAAGCCGCGCTCGTTTTCCGGGCGCGAGGTGCGGCAGTGTTCGGCGACGCTTGGGTCGGCGTTCATCCAGCTGAGTTTCAGCGGCTGCGGCGCGTATTCGGGGTTAGGGTCCATCGGGTGTTGCAGGGCGGTGAGCACCACCAGCGTGTCCATCGGTGCGTAGAGTTCGATGTAGTCGCCGGCCTTGGAATGGCCTTCGGCGAAGTGCAGCGTGCCGGCGTCATCCACGGTGATTTTGCTGAACAGGTTGAGGGTCATCAGCAGGTCGGACAGCCCCAGGCCCCACTTGCCCAACTCCACCAGCAGGTTGTCGGTGCCGTTGCGGTAGAAGCCGTTGCGCAGCTCTTGATAGCGGCCCTTGCCGTATTTTTCCGCGACTTCGGAGGCGCATAACACGCCGCCGATGCTGTCACTCCAGCCGCAGGTGTCGGCGGTGATGGCGGCCAATACGCGGCCCATGTCCGAGTACAGGCAATGGCCACTGGTGAGCTTGGCGGTGTGTTGGCATTTGAGGCTGTCGGGCAGGTTAAGGCGCTCGGTTTTTTCATTGGCATTGAGCAGGGTCAGGCTGACGTTGGCGCCGCCGCGAATGTCGGTGAGGCGCAGCAGTTGGCCGCGCTTGAGCACGAAGGAGCGGTGGCCGCCGCCGGGGAGCATTTCCTCGGCGAAGGGTGGGAACAATTGAGTCGAGTCGGTCATTTGGAAGTGGCTCCAAGTTCGGCGGCGATCGCCTTGCGGCGTTCGCTGTTCAAAGGGATGTCGTAGGTGATGCGGGCGCCATAAGCGCCGGGGGCGTGCGGGTCGAGGCGCACCTTGTCGAATACCAGCAGGCGGGTGCCGAGGCTGAAGCCTTCGCTCAGGTCGTGGGTGACCATGAACACCGTCAGCCTGGTTTCGCGCCACAGCTCCAGCAACAGCAGGTGCATGTCTTTGCGAATGCCCGGGTCGAGAGCGCCGAAGGGTTCGTCCAGCAGCAGCACGCGGGGCTTCATGATCAGCGCCTGGGCGATGGCCAGCCGCTGTTGCATGCCGCCGGAAAGCTGTGCCGGGTACTTGTCCAGGGCGTGGCCCAAACCGACTTTATGCAGCAGTGCTGCTGCCTGTTCCCGTGCCTGTTTTTTCGCGTTGCCGAACAGGCGACCGAGCAACGGCGAGCGCGGCAATTCAAGGCCGAGTGCAACGTTGTTCAGCACCGTCAGGTGCGGGAACACCGAGTAGCGCTGGAACACCACGCCACGGCTGGCGTCGGGTTCGGCGGCCAGAGGTTTACCGTCCAGCAGGATCTCGCCATGGCTGGCGCTTTCCTGCCCCAGCAACAGGCGCAGGAAGGTCGATTTGCCGCAACCCGAGGTGCCGACCAACGTGCAGAATTCGCCTTCGGCCACGTGCAGGTTCAGGCGCTCCAACACCACCTGATCGCCATAGCGCTGCCACACATTGTTGACGATGATAAAGCTCATGCCCGCGCTCCTTCGTACCAGGGGAACGCACGCCGGGTCAGGGCATTTAGGCCCCAGTCCATCAGCCAGGCGAGGAGGGTGATCCACACCACGTAGGGCAGGATCACGTCCATCGCCAGGTAGCGGCGCACCAGGAAGATCCGGTAACCCAAACCGTCGGTGGAGGCGATGGCTTCGGCCGCAATCAGGAACAGCCACGCCGAGCCCAGCATCAAGCGCAGGGAGATCAGCAAGCGTGGCAGCAATTGCGGCAGCACCACCCGCAGCATCAGGGTCCATGTGGAGGCGCCGAGGGTCTGCGCCTTCACCAGCAACTCGACGGGAATTTCCCGCGCCCGCTGTTCCAGGTCCCGCGCCAGGGCCGGGGTGATGCCGATCACGATCAGCATCACTTTCGACAATTCTCCCAGCCCGAACACGATGAACAGGATCGGCAGGATCGCCAGCGGCGGCACCATCGACAGCACCGTCAGTAACGGCGACAACGGTGCGCCAAACAGCGGCAAGGTCCCGGCAGCGATGCCCAGGCACAGGCCGGCGAGGGCGCTGATGCCGAGACCGATCGCCAGGCGACGCAGGCTCGATGCGCTGTCTTGCCACAGCACATATTCACCGGTGCGAGCGTCCGCGTTGAAGGCCAGGCGTTTCACCGCGTCGCCCATTTGTGCGGCGCTGGGCAGCAGCTTGTCGTTGGGGTTGTCTGCCAGGCGCTCGGCCGAGCCCACGAAGTAGGCGAACAGCAGCAGGGCGAAGGGCAGCAGCACCAACAGCAGGCGACTGGAGCGTTCCGGGTGACGGTTGATCAGGCGCATGGCCGGGTCCTCTTACAGCGTGCCGTCGGCGGCCATCTGCACGTAGCTGGGGTCGAAATGCAGCTTGAGGTTGGCGGTGTCGCCGCGGGTCACGCCGTTGGCGAAGCTCATGCCCACGGCGTTGGTGTCCTTGGCACCTTCACCCAGCAGGCCGTGTTTAAACGAGAACTCGGCGACCTTGCCCATGGTGGCGGGCAACTGCGCGCTGGTGGCGAAGGCCAGGGCTTCCTTGGGCGTGGCGAACAGCTTGGTGGTGTCCAGTTGCGACTGGAAGCCCTTGAGGTCGGTGCCGGAGGCCTTGGCCATGTGTTCCAGGGCGTCAGTGCTGGCGGCGTTTTTTGCGTTCATCAAGGCGACCACTTCAAACCAGGCACCGGTCAGCGCCTTGCCCAGCTTGGGGTTGTCTTTGAGGGTCTGGGTGTTGACCACCATCATGTCCATGATTTCGCCGGGCACTTTGCTGGAGTCGAACACTTCGGTGACGCCGGGCTTGGCCTTGATCTCCGAGAGCATCGGGTTCCAGGTGGTGACGGCCTTGACCTGGTCGGTGTTGAAGGCGGCGGCGATGTCGGCGTCGGAGGTGTTGACCACTTTCAGGTCTTTTTCGGTGAGGCCGGCTGACTCCAGGGCGCGGGCCAGCAGGTAGTGGGACACCGAGAGTTCCACCAGGTTGACGTTCATGCCCTTGAGGTCGGCGACGGTCTTACCGATGCCCTTGATGACCACGCCATCGTTGCCGTTGGAGAAGTCGCTGACCACCAGCGCGGTGCTGTCCACGCCACCGGCGGCGGGGATGGTCAGGGCGTCCATGTTGGTCATGGTGCAGCCGTCGAACTGGCCGGCGGTGTACTGGTTGATGGATTCGACGTAGTCGTTGAGCTGCACCATGTCGATCTTGATGCCGTACTTCTTGGCCCACTTGTCGAGGATGCCTTGGCTGCCGGCGTACTCCCACGGCATCCAGCCGGCATAAATCGTCCAGCACACGCTGAAATGGTCTTTGGGGGCGGCCTGGGCGGAAAAACTCACCACGGCGGCAAAGGCGGCGGCGAGCAGGGCGGGTAGACGTATCGAGGGCATGGATGCTTCTCCAGTTGATCAAGGGCGAGCAGGAGCAACGCGGCACCGTGAACGGTGGCTTGTCTCCCGGGCTTTTATCCCGCCGTGTAACCTCAACTGGAGGTCGCCAACTCTCGGACCAGCCACTCGCCTTAGCGAGCCGGAACCCTAGTCAGCCATTGCAAATTGTGGTGCCGCGAACCTGTGATGACTCTTGCACGGGAGAGGTAAAGCGAGAGTCGTGCCAAGTGGCATGGGCGCAGTAACGGCGTGGGTTGGCGCGAGGTGGAGGGCGAAACGTGCAGTGAATATGCGTTGTGGTGGTGCGGGGTTGCACTGCAATGAGGCGACCAGCAGATGTATCAATCTATGTCTAAATCGCACCAGATTCCGTTTTTGATGTCAGATATTTCGTCAGGCAGTGAAAGCTGTTTGCCGCCCCCCAGCGTCGCTGGGTGTGCTCTTCCGCGGTCCAGGAGGCCGCCATGTATCGTCGACTGCTTCTCATCGCTTTGCTCGGTTTGACCCTGTCTGCGTGTGCGCCCTATTACGATGGCGGCGGGGCCTACTACGGTTCCGAGGTCTACACGGCGCCCGCGCCGGCGTACTACTACGGCGGCGGTCCTTATTATCATTACCGCCAGGGTTACTACCCGCCACCGCAGCGTTACTACCCGTCGCCGCGTTATTACCAGCCGGCGCCTCGCTATTACCCTGCAGGGCCGCGAGCCGGTTACCGGCCTTACCCCAACCAGGGTTGGGGCAACGGTCATTGGGGCAATGGCGGCGGGCGTGGTCAGGGCGGCCAAGGTGGCCACGGGGGAGGCCGTGGCGGGCATCGCTGATCGTACTAATTGGAAAAACGGCGCTTAGGCGCCGTTTTTGCTGACCGCTGGTCGGTACTGTCATATTTGACAGCTATTCTATGGGCTACGACTGTAGTTAATTGGGTGCGGACGCTAGCTGGCGTGTCGTTTCCTGTATCGACTGACGGAGCCCGTACCATGCGAGTCAGCCCGCTTTACTTATTCTTTTTTATTCTTTCAGGCTTCAGCACATTGGCGGCGGCGCAAGGCTGCCCTTACCCGAGTACCGTGCGCTATGTTGATGGCCATTTTCAGGGAGCTGATAAAGAGTCCCCCTGGATAAGCCAGACAATGAGCGGCCAGGACCTCGTGGAGACCTTTGTGGGGGCGATTTTTATCCCGCGGGAGTCGGGTGAGCGCAAGCGTGGCTACCTGGAAAAGTGCATCTATAAAACCGTCCGAGGTAACACGGTTGCCTTGAGGTTCGGCCCGGCCCGGGGCGGGGGCACGATGTCGCTGGCAGAGACCACGCACTGGCAACCGGGTACCGATGTTTTCGGGCAACCCACATTCCAGTGCGAAGACCGTCAACCCGATAATTGTGCCTTCACGTTCGAGGCGGCAAAGCGCTGACGGGCGCTCAATAGTCCGACAAGTCCGCCAGCGGATGCCGCCCTTCCCACACCTTGTGGAAGTGTGCCTGCACCACGGCCTCAGGGATCAAATTGATATCCGGCCAATGCCAGTGGGGCCGTTGGTCCTTGTCGATCAACCGCGCCCGCACCCCTTCGCTGAATTCCGGGTGACGGCAGCAGTTCAGGCTCAAGGTGTATTCCATCTGGAACACCTGGGCCAGGGAGAGGTGCCGCGCCCGCTGAATCTGCTCCCAGACCAGGTGCGCGGTCAGCGGGCAGCCTTCGCTCAAGGTCTTGCCGGCGCGGCTGAACAGCGGGTCGGTGTGGTCGCGCAACAGGCTCAAGGCGCGCCACGCGCAGCGCACATCGCCTACATCCAGCCACTCGTCGATCTGCCCGCGGCGCGGCAGCCATTGGGCTTCGGGCAACTGACCGATGGCTTCCTGGGCCAGGGCCTTGAGCAGGCTGTTGAGTTGCATGTCGGTCTGTTCCTGCCAGTTCAGTTGCAGCAGGCCTTCGAGCAGCTCGTCTTGTTGTTCATCCAGCAGAAAGCGGTCGGCCAGGCCCAGGTCCAGGGCGTCCCGGCCATTCATGTGGGCGCCGGTCAGGCCGAGGAACAAACCCAACTTGCCGGGCAGGCGTGACAGGAACCAACTGGCGCCCACGTCCGGGTACAGACCGATGCTGATTTCCGGCATGGCCAAGCGGCTGCTCGGGGTGACGATGCGCACAGCGGCACTTTGCAGCAAGCCCATGCCGCCGCCCAGCACATAGCCGTGGCCCCAGCAGATCAGCGGTTTTGGATAGGTGTGCAGGCGGTAGTCGAGACGGTATTCAGCGGCGAAAAATTGCGCGGCCAGTGCCGGGACTTCGCCGGGATGCTCACGGCAGGCCTGGGCCAGGCTACGTACTTCGCCACCGGCGCAAAAGGCCTTGGGGCCATTGCCGCGCAGCAGCACGCAGACGATTTGCGGGTCCTTGGCCCAGGCGTCCAGGCGTTCGCTCAGGGCCAGGATCATCGGCAAGGACAGGGCGTTGAGGGATTTTTCCGCGTCCAGGCTGGCGATGCCAATGCGGGCGCCGCCGGTGCCAATCAGCTCTTCGAAGTGCAGGTTCATCATGACCTCAATCGAGAAAGTGAAGGTTCAGTATGATCGCTTCACAGGAAAGTGCCGGTTCTGCGTCAGATCAATTGACAAGCAGGGTGGGCTTTCCTAGGGTTCGCACCATTGTTTTTTCTGGATGCAACCATGACCTCCGACGACCGTATCAAACTCGAACCCAGCTGGAAACACGCCCTGCGTGACGAGTTCGACCAGCCGTACATGGCCCAGTTGCGGGAATTCCTGCGCCAGGAGCACGCGGCCGGCAAGGAAATCTACCCGCCGGGGCCGATGATCTTCAACGCGCTCAACTCGACGCCGTTGGACAAGGTCAAGGTGGTGATCCTCGGCCAGGACCCGTATCACGGCCCGGGCCAGGCCCACGGCTTGTGCTTCTCGGTACAGCCGGGCGTGCCGGCGCCGCCGTCGCTGGTCAATATCTATAAAGAACTCAAGCGCGACCTGAACATCGACATCCCCAACCACGGCTACCTGCAAAGCTGGGCTGACCAGGGCGTGCTGATGATCAACACCACCATGACCGTGGAGCGTGCGAATGCCAACGCCCATGCGGGCAAGGGCTGGCAGTTCTTTACCGATCGGATTATTGAAGTGGTGAGCGAGCATCAGCCGCACCTGGTGTTCTTGCTCTGGGGTGCCCATGCGCAGGGCAAGCAGAAGTTGATCGACGCCACCAAGCATCTGGTGCTGACGTCGGTGCATCCGTCGCCGCTGTCGGCGTATCGAGGGTTTATTGGCTGCGGGCATTTCAGCCGCGCCAACAAGTTTCTTGAGCAGAATGGCGAGACGCCGATTGAGTGGCGATTGCCGCCGGTTTGACGTAGATCCAATGTAGGAGCTGTCGAGCTTTAGCGAGGCTGCGAAGGCGGCGGCACAGTCAGCATCAATGCTGCCTGACCCACCGCTATCGCAGCCTCGCTGGGGCTCGACAGCTCCCACAATTGAACGTCGCGAGGCGTTAGATTTTGTCTGGCTGTCGGTTCCAGTGCCGAAACAACGGCTCCGCCAGAAACAACACAAACAACAAGCGCATCACCTGCATCGCCGTTACCAACGGCACCGACAGTTGCAGGGTTTCTGCCGTCAGGCTCATCTCGGCAATCCCCCCGGGCATCATGCCCAGTGTCAGTGAACGCAGATCCAGATGCGTCAGCGCGCTCAAACCTACCGCCGCCAGTGTCGCGATCAACATGGTCAACACTGTACCGATCAAGGTACGCCCCATGAACAATGGCGCGCGCCGGAAGAACTGCCGGTTGAAGTGGCAACCCAGGCCGCTGCCAATCAGCCACTGGCCGATCTGGCTGCCACCGTCTGGCAGGCCGATGTGCAAGTCCCAGGTGATACTGACGATGGCGCTGACCAGTAGCGGCCCGAACAGCCAAGGATTCGGCTGACGCAAGCGCTGCCAACCCCAGGCTACCAACGCGCCGACGGGGAACAGCACCGCTAGCCATGCCCAATCGACGGTCGCCGGATGAAACTGCGGAGCACCTTCCCCCAGCAAATACTTGAACGCCGCCGGTACACACAGCACCACCACCAACACCCGCAAACTCTGGCCTGCGGCAACGCGGCTGAGTACCGCGCCATTGCGTGCACCGAGGTTGACCATCTCCCCCGACCCGCCCGGCATGCTCGAGAAAAACGCCGTGGCGCGGTCTTCACCGCTACGGCGCATCAACCACACGCCCACAATGCTGGAGAGGCTGGTGACCAGCGCGCCAAAGAAGATCAGGCCGAAGTGGCTCATCACCTGTTCCATCACCACCGGGGTGAAGTGCAGGCCGATACCGATGCCTACCACCCATTGGCCGCATTTGCGGCCGCCGGGAATTTCCGCCAGCTGCCAGGGTGTGAGGCAGCGCACGAGGATGATCGCCAACAACGAGCCGACCATGTACGGCAGTGGCCAGCCGATCTGGCTGGCGAGGTACCCGCCCAGCAGACCGACCAGCGGTGTTGCCCACCAGTTTTTAAACGTGGCCTCAGACATCGGCCACGGCACGGCGCTGCAGGGAACGCTTGCGCCAGATGCGCACCAGCGGGAACAACAACATCAAGGCCGTCAGTACCCATACGCCAAAGGTGATCGGGCTCGACCAGAGGATCTGCAGTTCACCGTTGGAAATCGACAGCGCACGACGCAGGTTCTGTTCCATCAAACCACCGAGGATAAAGCCCAGCAGCACCGGCGACAGCGGGAAATCCAGCTTGCGCAGGATGTAGCCGAAGATGCCGATGCCGACCATCAGGAACAGGTCGAAGGTGGTGGCGTGAACCGCGTACACACCGATCGCGGTGATGATGGCGATCACCGGCACCAGCGCCCAGTTCGGCACGGCAAGGATGCGGGTGAAGATGCGGATCATCGGGATGTTGAGGATCACCAGCATGATGTTGGCGATAAACAACGAGGCGATCAGGCCCCAGACGATGTCGGGCTGCTGTTGGAACAGCAGCGGGCCGGGGGTGATGTTGTACAGCGACAGCGCGCCGATCATCACGGCGGTGGTACCCGAGCCGGGTACACCGAGGGTCAGCATCGGCACCAGGGCGCCGCAGGCGGAAGCACCGATCGCAGTTTCCGGCGCCGCCAGGCCGCGCATGTCGCCCTGGCCGAATTTACCGCTGGCTCCGGCCAGACGCTTTTCGGTCATGTAGGCCACGGCGGAGGCGAGTGTTGCACCCGCGCCCGGCAGCACGCCCATGATGAAACCCAACAGGCCGCAGCGAATATTTACGACGAATACTGCGGAAGCTTCCTTCAGGTTAAACATCATCCGTCCGGTGGCTTTCACGGCCTCCTGGCCACGGTGGGTTTTTTCCAGCAGCAACAGGATTTCGCTGATGGAGAACAGGCCCAGCACCAGCACCACGAATTGGATGCCGTCGGTCAGGTGGATGTTATCGCCGGTGAAGCGGTACACACCGCTGTTGGCATCGATACCCACCGCTGACAGAAACAGGCCGATCAACGCCGCGACAAAGGTCTTCAGCGGTTTGTCACCGGCCATGCCGCCCAGGCAGACGATGGCAAACACCATCAGTACGAAATATTCCGCCGGTCCGAAGGCAATCGCCCATTTGGCCAGCAGCGGGGCGAACAGCACCATGCCGCAGGTGGCGATAAACGCACCGATGAACGAACTCCATGCCGACAGCGACAATGCCACGCCCGCTAGGCCTTTGCGGGCCATTGGGTAGCCATCGAGGGTGGTCATCACGGTGGAGGCTTCACCCGGGATGTTCAACAGGATCGAGCTGATACGCCCGCCGTATTCGCAGCCCAGGTACACGGCGGCCAACAGGATCAATGCCGACTCAGGCGGCAGCCCGAGGGCGAACGCGATGGGGATCAACAGCGCTACGCCGTTGATCGGCCCAAGGCCCGGCAACAGGCCGACGACGGTGCCGATCAAGGTCCCGCACAGCGCGGTGATCAGGTTGTAAGGGGTCAGTGCAACGCCGAAGCCCTGGCCCAAATAGCTGAACGTATCCATATCAGTTCTCCAGAACTTCAAGCAGGCCGAGCGGCAGCGGTACATCCATGGCTTTGTCGAACAGCAGGTAAAGACCGATGCTCATCAAGGTCACGATTACCACGCTGGGCATCCATCGGCCGCCATACAGGCGGGCCATCGGAATGCCGATCAGCATGCTGCTGAGGATGAAACCCAGGGGTTCGAAGGTGCCGGCGAAAATGATCAACAGCGTCACGCAGGCAGCGATCTTGACCAGTGTCTCGCGGTCCAGCGCGGGCTCTTCTTCAGTGTGCTTGGTGGGTTGTGGGCGAAACAGCATGTAGAGCAAACCCAGGCCCATCAGCCCGAGCATCAGCAGCGGGTAGGCCCGAGGTCCTACCGGCTCATAGGAAAACGAAGCCTGATACGGCCAGGCCATCAGTGCGAGGCCGGCGCAGACCAACAACATCACTGAGGCGAAAATGCGTTGTAAGAGCATGGGAAACTCCTTGGAGACTCTTGTAGGCGCGAGCTTGCTCACGAAGAACGCCAGGACGTCGCGTTTATACAGGCAGCACGCGTCATCGTTGAAGTTTTTCGCGAGCAAGCCCGCTCCCACAGAGGGGCGATTACTGGATCAGGCCGAACTCTTTGGCCAGCACTTTGTAGTCAGCCACCTGTTTCTTCACATAGGTGTCCAGTTCCGGGCCGGTCATGGCGAACGGGAACAGCTCGCGCTGGTCACGCAGCTTGGCGAACTCTTCGGAAGCCAGCAGTTTGTCGAAGGCGTCTTTCCACCAGGCGTAGTCTTCGTCGCTGACTTTTGGCCCGAGGTAGAAGCCGCGTACTACCGGCCAGACGATGTCGTAGCCTTGTTCCTTGGCGGTCGGAATGTTCTTCATTTCCGGCTCATCCAGGCGCTCGTCGGAGAACACCGCCAGCAGGCGCATGTCGCCGCTGAGGATGTGCGGCATGGAGTCGGAGATGTCGGTGCTGCCCACCTGGATGTGGCCGCCGAGCAGGGCGGTGGCGATTTCGCCGCCGCCTTCCAGTGCCACGTAGCGCAGGTCACGCGGATTGATCCCGGCGGCCTTGGCGATCAATGCGGTTTGCATCCAGTCCTGGCTGCCGACGGTGCCGCCGGAACCGATGACCACGCTGCCCGGATCTTTCTTCAGGGCCTTGACCAGATCGTCGAGGTTTTTGTAGGGCGAATCGTTTTTCACCGCGATGGCACCGTAGCTGGTACCGACGGCCGCGAGCCAGCGCACGGCGCTTTCATCGAAGCGGCCAAACTTGCCTTGGGCCAGGTTCAGCAGCGAGCCGCTGGACCACGCCACCAGCGTGCCGGCGTCTGCCGGACGCTGCGCCACGACGGCGTTGTAGGCCACCGCACCCACGCCGCCGGGCATGTAGGTCACGCGCATCGGCTTGCTCAGCAGCTTCTCGTTGACCAACGCGCTCTGCGCCAGTTTGCAGGTCAGGTCAAAACCACCGCCCGGGGACGCCGGGGCGATGCATTCCGGGCGCTTGGGCTCGGCGGCCAGCAATTGGCTGGCGAACAGCATGCAGCTGGCCGTCAGGGCAAATTTACGCAGTGAAAGGGTCATGTTCATCTCCATCATTGTTGTTATGAGGTTGCTGTTACCAGAGTGCGACGCTGTAGCTCACCAGCAGGCGCACTTCATCCGCATCACGGGCCGAATAGTTGGAACGGTAAGTGGCATTACGCAGGCGCACGGCCACGTCCTTGAAGGTGCCGCTTTGCACCACGTACTTGATCTCGCTGTTGCGTTCCCACTCCTTGCCGGTCTCGCCGTTCTTGAGCTTGATGTTGTCACCCGACAGGTAACGGCTCATGAAACTCAGGCCGGGAATCCCCAGCTTGGCGAAGTCGTAGTCGTAGCGTGCCTGCCAGGAGCGTTCTTCGGCGCCGGCAAAGTCGTTGATCTGCACGAAGTTGACAAGGTAAGGATCGCTACCGTCCACGTAGGGAAAGGCGCTATCGCCCGACATGTGTTGATAGCCGGCGCTGAGCTTATGGCCATTGAGGGCATAGCTGAAGAGACCGTTGAGGGAGGTGTTGTCGATCTTGCCGCCGCGGGCGGCCCCGGTGTCATCACTGACGGCCAGGCGCAGGTCGGCGCCGAAGGTGCCGGGGCCCATCGGCCGTGAGGCGACCAGGCCGAGGAAATGCTGGCGGTACACGTCGTCGAGTTGGGCAAAGTGGTAGCTGCCGGTGATCTTGTCGGCGAACTTGTAGTCCACGCCGCCGAAATCGAAATGCTTGCCGGTGGCACCGCTGAGGAAGCGGCTGTTCTTGTTATTGAGGCCGATGTCTTCGTAGTTAGTGTCGTCGCGGTCTTTGGCCTTGTTCAGGCGGCCGCCGGTGAACACCAGGTTCTTGAACTCCTTGGAACTCAACAGGCCGCCTTCAAACGTCTGCGGCAGGATGCGCCCGTCGTTGGGCTTGAGGATCGGCAGCTCGGGGATCAGCGCGCCGATCTTCAGCTCGGTGGCGGAGATCTTCACTTTGCCGGTCAGGCCGAGTTTGGAATATTCGTTGGCGGCGCGACCGTCATCGTGGGTGGGCAGCAGGCCGGTGCCGGTGCGGTCGGGGCTGGAGTCGAGCTTGACCCCGAGCATGCCCAGGGCATCCACGCCAAAGCCGACGGTGCCGTCGGTGTAGCCCGATTGCAGGTTGAGCATGAAGCCCTGGGCCCACTCGTCGCGCTTGGATTGTTGTGCGCTGGTGCCATCGCGAAAGTCGCGATTGAAGTACATGTTGCGGGTTTCGAGGGTGGCGGTGCTGTCCTCGAAAAAGGCGGCTTGGCCTACAGGCGAAAAGCCGGCAAAGGCGGCAGCACTGGCAAGGGCGGTCTGGGTGAAACGAGAAGAACGAGCAGGCGGCTGTGTGCGCAGCATCGTGGGTGTACTCCGTTTATTGTTCTTATTTTGGCGAAAACGCTTCGAGGCGTTTTTCGGGCGCTATGGGTGAAATAGCTCGGCAGGCGAAATCCACCGTGGCTGGATGCTAAAGGGCGAAGCTTTCACTAACCTTTCAGTCGTCTTTCAATGTTTTCGGGCTTCACAGCACAGGTTGCGCCTGTAAACTCCCCGGCAAAGCGTGGCGCCGACCACCCCCGAACGAGGTAAAAACCCATGCGTGTCCTTCTGGTCGAAGACCATTTGCAGCTAGCCGAAAGTGTCGCCCAAGCGCTCAAGAGCACGGGTTTGACCGTCGACGTGTTGCACGATGGGGTGGCGGCGGACCTGGCCTTGAGCAGCGAGGAATACGCGGTGGCGATCCTTGATGTGGGCCTGCCGCGCATGGACGGTTTTGAGGTGTTGGCGCGGTTGCGGGCCCGCGGTAAAAATCTGCCGGTGCTGATGTTGACCGCTCGCAGTGATGTGAAAGACCGGGTGCACGGCCTCAACCTGGGGGCGGATGACTACCTGGCCAAGCCGTTCGAACTGACGGAACTGGAAGCCCGAGTCAAAGCCCTGCTGCGCCGTAGCGTGTTGGGCGGTGAGCGGCAGCAGGCGTGTGGCGTGCTGATTTACGACCTGGATACGCGGCGCTTCACCCTGGGTGGCGAACTGCTGACCCTGACCTCCCGCGAGCAGGCGGTGCTTGAGGCGCTGATTGCGCGTCCAGGCCGGGTGATGAGCAAGGAGCAACTGGCCTCCCAGGTGTTCGGCCTGGATGAAGAGGCCAGCCCCGACGCCATCGAAATCTACGTGCATCGCCTGCGCAAGAAACTCGATGGCCAGCCGGTGGCCATCGTCACCTTCCGTGGCCTGGGGTACTTGCTGGAAGCTCGCGATGCATAAGCCCAGCAGCCTGCGCTGGCGCCTGCTGTGGAACCTGGCGCTGTTGCTGGTGGTGTTGATGCTCGCCAGCGGCTTGAGCGCTTACTGGAATGGGCGCGAGGCGGCCGACACGGCTTACGACCGCACGCTGCTGGCCTCGGCACGGACCATTGCGGCCGGCCTGTCCCATCGCGACGGGACCTTGAGTGCCGACGTGCCGTACGTGGCCCTGGATACGTTCGCCTACGACAGCGCCGGACGGATTTACTACCAGGTCAACGATATTCACCAGAAGCTGATTTCCGGCTACGAGAACCTGCCGGGCCCGCCGCCGGGCACGCCGCGCACCGATGACTATCCGGCGCTGGCGCGCTTTTATAACGCCAAGTATCAGGGCCAGAACGTGCGAGTGGTCAGCCTGCTCAAGGCCGTCTCCGAACCGAACATGAATGGCATGGCGGAGATACGTGTGGCCGAAACCGATGAGGCGCGGGTCGCCATGGCTCGCAGCCTGATGGCCGATACTTTGCTGCGCCTGGGGATGTTGGCTGTCGGCGCGTTGTTGTTGGTGTGGTTTGCCGTGAGTGCAGCGTTGCGGCCATTGGAGCGTTTGCGCACGGCCGTGGAAGAGCGCCAGCCCGATGACCTTCGGCCATTGCCGCTGGTGGAAGTGCAGCATGAGTTGGGTCCGCTGGTTCGGGCGCTCAACCATTTCACTGAACGCCTGCGCGGGCAGTTCGAGCGCCAGGCACAGTTTATTGCCGACGCCGCCCATGAGCTGCGCACACCCCTGGCGGCGCTCAAGGCGCGCCTGGAGCTCGGCCTGCGGGCCGAAGACCCGGCCACCTGGCGCACCACCCTGGAAACCGCCGCCCAGGGCACTGATCGGCTGACTCACCTGGCCAATCAATTACTGTCGCTGGCTCGCATCGAAAACGGTGCCCGGGCGATTGCCGAAGGCGGGGCCCAGTTGCTGGACTTGAGCCAGCTGGCTCGCGAACTGGGCATGGCCATGGCGCCGCTGGCCCATGCACGTGGCGTAGCCCTGGCCCTGGAAGCCGATGAGCCAGTGTGGCTGCGAGGCGAGCCGACCTTGTTGAACGAGTTGTTGAGCAACCTGGTGGACAACGCCTTGGCCCACACGCCGCCGGGTGGCAACGTGATCCTGCGGGTGACGGCGCCGGCGGTGCTTGAGGTGGAAGACGACGGCCCGGGAATCCCGCTGGATGAGCGGGATCGGGTATTCGAGCGGTTCTATCGGCGCAGTCAGCAGGGCTTGGGTTCGGGCTTGGGGCTGGCGATTGTCGGTGAGATCTGTCGGGCACATCTGGCGCAGATCAGCTTGCATGATGGTGAGTTGGCGGGGTTGAAGGTGCGGGTAAGTTTTATTGCGGGGTAATCAGTAAAACATCGACCGCGCTTCATCCAGATCGGCACGCAAGGCGTCGCTGTGCGGGTCGAGGCGCAGTTTCTTGATTGCAGGCAGCGTCGATAGCGGCACGCTGGCGAGCGGATGGTCGGTGTTGCGGTGGCAATACAGCACGGCGACCTGCACCAGGTCGATATAGTCCAGGCGCTCGGAGTCGCGCTCCAGGTCGAGGTATTGCCCTGGCAGGTTCACCAGCATTTCCGGGAAGTCCCAACGTCGCAGCAGTTTGTCCCCCAGCAGCGGGTGGATGCTTTCAATCACGTGGTTGAGGCTGACGGGGTCAGCCAGCAGCTCATAGTGATCTTCGGCGTAGGTCAGGATCGGCAGCACGCCAATCTGGTGCACCAAGCCGCCGAGGGCTGCCTGGTCAGGCTTCAACTGGCTGTGGTTGCGGCACAGCGCGTAGCTCACGCCGGCCACTTCCAGGCTGCGTCGCCACACGTCGCGCATCTTCTGTTCGACCACGTCGGAACGGGCGTGGAAGATCTGTTCCATCACCAGCCCGATCGACAGGTTACTGCTGTAGTTGGTGCCCAACCGGGTGATGGCGGTGTGCAGGTCAGTGACTTCCTGGGTCGCGCGCAACAGCGGGCTGTTGACCACTTTGATCAGCCGCGCCGACAAGGCGGTATCGCGGCTGATCACTTTGCTTAGATGGCTGATACTGATGTCCGGGTCTTCGGCGGCCTGACGAATCTTCAGGGCTACTTCCGGCAACGTTGGCAGAACCAGGTCATCGTTATCGATGGCCACAACCAACGCCTGTTGGACTTTTTCCGCCAGCATGTTCATTCATGATCTCAAGGGTGTTGCAAAAAGGTACGACGATCAGCGCTGGATCTCGCGATCACGGTCCAGTTGGTAGGGCAGGTCGAGCAACTGAAGGCCCGGGCCTTCCAGCGTGCCTACATGCACATCGCCACTCTCTGCTGCTTCGGCTTGCAGCACCGCTAGAAGTTCAATCCCTTGGTCGGCACGGGCGGCAATGACCACCTCGCCGATGGCACTGTTGTGAGTCGGGGAAAACAGTGGGGTGCCTGGCTCCGGCAGTTCACTGGCAGCCAGGCTCAGGCGGTACAGGCGGCGCTTGAGTTTGCCCAGGTACTGCATGCGCGCGACGATTTCCTGGCCGGTGTAGCAGCCTTTCTTGAAGCTGACGCCGCCGATGGCTTGCAGGTTGAGCATTTGCGGGATGAACAGTTCGCGGGTCTGAGGCATGACCTGGCCGATGCCGGCCCGGATCTGGCCCAGCAACCACTGGTTCAGTTCACCTTCGTTCAATTGCCCGGCGAGTTGGCTGTGCAGCGTTTCAGCCTGGGCGGCGGGGGCCCAGAGTTCGGCGCGGCCCGGCGATACGCGGATGGCGATCAAGTCGTCACTGCGCACCACGCTGTCGGTCTCGGCGGGTAGCTCGAGGCCGAGGCTGGCCAGTACCTGATCCGCATCCGATACACCGAAGCGCACCCAGGCGGCGCTTTCGTCGGTAAGTTTGGATTTGGAGAACACGGCGTACTTTTTCAGGTCCGCCAGTTGCGGCTCCAGCAGTTCGGTCGCCATGGCCAGCAGCACGCCATCGCCTTGCAGCAGAATGCGGAAGCTCGACTGCATGCGCCCCTTTTGGGTGCAGCGTGCGCCCAGGCTGGCCTGGGTGTCACTCAGGTAGTTGAGGTTGCAGGTCAGTTGTCCCTGGAGGAACTTGGCAGCGTCGGAGCCGCGGACGGCAAGAACGCCTTCGTGGGACAGGGGACAGAAGAAAGCAGAGTCAGCCATGGGTCATCGCAGGTTAAAAAGTCATGAGTGCATCATAGAGGGGCGCCCGGCAAATGGATAGTTTCCGTATGGCCGACCAAAGCCGACTGTTCCAGGCAGCGTCGGCCTGTATACTTGCGCTCTATTTGAGGAGCGCTCCATGGTCGAAGATGTAGAACTCAATCGCCTCTACTGGCACAGCCGCCGCGGCATGCTTGAGCTGGATGTGTTGCTGGTACCGTTCGTCAGGGAGGTCTATCCGCACCTCAACGACGTCGACCGCGACTGCTACCGCAAGCTGCTGGAATGCGAAGATCAGGACATGTTCGGCTGGTTCATGGAACGCGCCGAATCGGAAGACCCGGAGCTGCAGCGCATGGTTCGGATGATTCTGGATCGTGTCCAGCCCAAGTAATACGTTCGAATGCCGCTGGCATGCCTCCGGGCAGTTGCTGGCGGTTTATCTTTTCGCCCAGGCGTTCGCATTGGGTGCGTTGTGGTTTCTCGATGTATCCCCGTGGGTTGCTGCCTTTGGCGCCTCGTTGTGCCTGGCCCATGCCGGTTGGGTGGTGCCGCGTCATCTCCTGCTGACTCACCGTTCGTCGATTTGTGGCCTGCGTCGCGATGAGGAGGGCTGGCAGCTGTGGAGCGCCGCACGTGGCTGGCACCGCGTGCAATTGCGCCCCGACAGCCTGGCGTTGCCGTTGATCGTGGTACTGCGCTTTCGGGTGCAGGGTGACTGGCAGGTACGTTCGATCTGCGTGCCGCGGGATTCGCAGGCCACCGATGTGCATCGGCGCCTGCGGGTGCGCTTGAAGTTCAGCCGCCGTAGGTGGTTGGCACCAGAATAGTGTCGCGCGCTTCGGGCAGCATTTGCGGGTAGTCGAGGGTGTAATGCAGGCCCCGGCTCTCCTTGCGTTCCATGGCCGAGCGGATCATCAGTTCCGCCACCTGGGCCAGGTTGCGCAGCTCGATCAGGTCGCGGCTGACTTTATAGTTGCTGTAGAATTCGTCGATCTCATCTAGCAGCAGCCGAACCCGGTGTTGCGCCCGCGCCAGGCGTTTGTTGGTGCGCACGATCCCCACGTAGTCCCACATGAAGCGCCGCAGCTCGTCCCAGTTGTGAGCGATGATCACGTCTTCGTCCGAATCGGTGACCTGGCTGGCGTCCCAGCGGGGCAGGGCAGCCGGCACCGGGATGCGCGGCAGTTGTTCAAGGATGTCGGCAGCGGCGGAGCGGGCGTATACGAAACATTCCAGCAGCGAGTTGCTGGCCATGCGGTTGGCACCGTGCAGGCCGGTGAAGCTGGTTTCGCCGATGGCATACAGGCCGGGCACGTCGGTGCGCCCGTGCTGGTCGACCATCACGCCGCCGCAGGTGTAGTGCGCCGCCGGGACGACCGGGATCGGGCCTTTGGTGATGTCGATGTTGAACGCCAGGCAGCGCTCGTAGACCGTCGGGAAGTGAGTCTTGATGAACGCTTCGGGCTTGTGGCTGATGTCCAGGTAGACGCAGTCGATGCCCAGGCGCTTCATTTCATGGTCGATGGCCCGGGCGACGATGTCTCGTGGGGCCAGCTCGGCTCGTGGGTCGAAGCGCTGCATGAAGCGTTCGCCGTTGGGCAGTTTCAGGTGCGCGCCTTCGCCGCGCAGGGCTTCGGTGATCAGGAAACTCTTGGCTTGCGGGTGATACAGGCAGGTGGGGTGGAACTGGTTGAATTCCAGGTTCGCCACCCGGCAGCCGGAACGCCAGGCCATGGCAATGCCATCACCGCAGGCGCCGTCGGGGTTGCTGGTGTAGAGGTAAACCTTTGCTGCGCCGCCCGAGGCGAGAATCGTGAAGCGGGCGCCGTAGGTGTCGACTTCGCCGCTGGCGCGGTTGAGCACGTAGGCGCCGAGGCAGCGTTCGCCCGACAGGCCCAGGCGTTTTTCGGTAATCAGGTCGACGGCGACTCGCTGCTCCAGCAATTCGATGTTGGGGCGTTGGCGCGCTTGGTCGAGCAGGGTCTTGAAGATTGCGGCGCCGGTGGCGTCGGCGGCATGGATGATGCGCCGATGGCTGTGGCCGCCCTCGCGGGTCAGGTGGAACTCGAAGCCGCCGTCGTCGGTGCCTGAATGTTCATCACGGGTGAAGGGCACGCCTTGGTCGATCAGCCATTGGATGGCTTCGCGGCTGTGCTCGACGGTAAAGCGCACGGCTTCTTCATTGCACAGGCCTCCGCCGGCATTCAGGGTGTCTTCGACATGGGATTGCACGGTGTCGGTGTCATCCAGCACCGCGGCGACACCGCCTTGGGCCCAGAATGTCGAGCCATTGGCCAGGTCGCCCTTGCTCAGAACGGCTATGCGCAGGTGGCTCGGCAGCGTCAGTGCAAGGCTCAAGCCCGCGGCGCCGCTGCCAATCACCAGGACATCGTGTTGAAACTGTTGGCTCATTTGAAGGATTCCGCAAAAAGCGATCCGAAGGGGGCGCAAACAGGACGCCTGGATCGGCGAATCAAAGGGTCACACGGCCCACTAGTATATAGAGGGGGGGAGCGGCACAATAGCCGGGCATTCGTGGCATTGTGAGACTACGGTCGACGAACTGCACGGCTTTCGTGAAACTGACAGCGATTGGGATGGGAACTTTTTGCATAAGCCCCGACTCAATAGCAGGATGCCCGAAAGCTGGGAACACGCTGGATTTGCTGATCGACGCCTGTGTCAGGCGCGTCAGGAAGCTGGCGACAGATTATTCGCGCAGCCGGCATAGCCCGCGCTGCGTTTTTCGTGTGTGCCAAATCAGTGCGTACCGGAAACTTGCTTGGAGGGGGAGAACTTTTGCGAAAAGCCCGAGTCTATGTTTGCAAGCCTGATCGATTAGTTATGCAAGCCTCCTTCAAGTACAACGAGGAGTGTTCATGCTAACCCAGGAAGAGGATCAGCAGCTGGTCGAGCGCGTTCAACGCGGTGACAAGCGGGCATTTGATCTGCTAGTGCTGAAATACCAGCACAAAATTCTCGGGTTGATCGTGCGGTTTGTGCACGACACCCATGAAGCGCAGGACGTTGCACAGGAAGCCTTTATCAAGGCGTACCGTGCACTCGGTAATTTTCGCGGTGATAGTGCGTTTTACACGTGGCTCTACCGCATCGCCATTAACACGGCGAAGAACTATCTGGTTTCTCGCGGTCGCCGCCCGCCGGATAGTGATGTTAGTTCGGAAGATGCTGAATTTTATGATGGTGATCACGGCCTCAAAGATCTCGAGTCGCCGGAGCGTGCATTGCTGCGCGACGAGATCGAAGGAACCGTCCATCGCACTATTCAACAACTGCCAGAAGATTTGCGTACCGCGTTAACTTTACGTGAATTCGATGGTCTGAGTTACGAAGACATTGCGAGCGTCATGCAATGTCCGGTGGGTACCGTACGTTCCCGGATTTTCCGGGCTCGGGAAGCCATCGATAAAGCCCTGCAGCCGTTGTTGCAGGAAAACTGAGACAGCGGCGACAGCCAAGAGAGGAACCGCCATGAGTCGTGATGCCCTGCAGGAATCGCTGTCCGCAGTGATGGATAACGAAGCGGATGAACTGGAACTTCGTCGAGTGCTTAATGCATTTGATGATGCCGAAACCCGTGATACCTGGTCTCGTTACCAAGTCGCTCGGGCGGTGATGCACAAGGATCTTCTAATCCCTCGTCTGGATATTGCTGCGGCCGTTTCTGCTGCGTTGGCTGATGAAGCCGTTCCGGCAAAAGCTGCTCGCGGTCCTTGGCGTAGCCTTGGCCGTCTGGCAGTCGCTGCTTCGGTGACCGTCGCTGTTCTGGCAGGTGTTCGCCTGTACAACCAGGACGAAATCGCCGGTGCCGAACTGGCCCAGCAGACCCAGCAACCGGTCATGGCCGGTCCGCAGGTCAAGGGTCCAGCCGTACTGGCCGGCTACAAGGAAAGCTCCGATACCACCGGGCCTATGGCCAACGGTGTACTTCAAGGGCAATCCGGCTGGCAAGATCAGCGTCTTCCTGGCTACCTGCGCCAACACGCACAGGAATCGGCCTTGAAAGGCACTGAAAGCGCTCTGCCATACGCTCGTGCTGCAAGCCTGGAAAACCGCTAGTCCGCCAAGGAGCTTTATGCGCGCCATACCGCTCCTTGCGCTTTTGCTCAGTGGCTGGTTTGTAGTCCCCGCCTATGCCGACGAAGCCCAAGACTGGCTGACGCGGCTTGGGCGGGCGGAGCAGCAACAAAGCTTTCAAGGCACCTTCATCTACGAGCGTAACGGTAGTTTTTCTACCCATGACATCTGGCACCGTGTCCAGGATGGTCAGGTCCGTGAGCGGCTTCTGCAGCTCGATGGTTCTGCCCAGGAAGTTCTGCGCGTTGATGGCCGTACCCAATGCGTGAGCGGCACGCTGGTTGCCGGGCTCGGGGGCTCCCCCAACGCCACAGCACGCACCCTTGATCCGCAAAAACTCAAAGCGTTCTACGACCTTGCCGTCATCGGCAAATCGCGTGTGGCCGGTCGAAATGCGGTGATCGTCTCAGTGACTCCTCGCGATCAATACCGCTATGGTTTTGAGCTGCATCTGGATCGCGAAACCGCGCTGCCACTGAAGTCATTGTTGCTTAATGATCAGGGCCAGCTGCTGGAGCGATTCCAGTTCACCCGGCTCAATACATCGGTGCCTGACGATCGTGAATTGCTGCCCAGCGGCGAATGTACGCCGGTCGCTGTGACCAGCGCCAAGGCCCCGGAGGTCGAGATTCCTCAGGATTGGCGCCTCGATTGGTTGCCGCCAGGCTTTCAGTTAGTCAACAGCAGCGCTCATAAAGACTCCCACACCAAGGTCACTGTCAGCAGCTTGATGTATGACGATGGCCTCGCGCGTTTTTCGGTATTCCTGGAGCCGCTTAACGGCGCAACCGTGACCGAGACGCGCACCCAGTTGGGCCCGACAGTTGCCGTATCACGGCGTCTGAATACCCTGGAAGGCGAGGTGATGGTGACCGTCGTCGGCGAAATCCCGATTGGCACCGCCGAGCGAATTGCGCTGTCTTTACGCAGCGGCACCACGCCCGCCAAGCCGTGAGTTGTTAATCCTATGTTCATCCTGATATTTCAATGTTGCGCAGGAGAGCGTCGATGTCTGCCTCTACCGAGAGACATGAAATGTCTGGATCATTTTTTTCACTTGCTAAAATCTCCTATGTTTTTTATAGGTCAGGGCTTCTCGGCCCTGGCCTTGTTTTGTTCGCGGAACAAAAATGTCGGTCGCAGTTATTTCGGCGTTTATTGAACCCTGTCGCTCAACCCTGCTCGTCGTAACGGGAGCTGTATGTCGATACCACGTTTGAAGTCTTACCTATCCATAGTCGCCACGGTGCTGGTGCTGGGTCAGGCCGTTACCGCGCAAGCGGCCGAGCTGCCTGATTTCACCCAACTGGTGGAGCAGGCGTCGCCTGCCGTGGTGAACATCAGTACTACGCAAAAGCTGCCGGATCGCAAAGTCTCCAATCAGCAGATGCCTGACCTTGAAGGCCTGCCGCCGATGCTGCGGGAGTTCTTCGAACGCGGTATGCCCCAGCCGCGCACGCCGCGTGGTGGCGGCGGCCAGCGCGAAGCCCAGTCCCTGGGCTCGGGCTTCATCATCTCGCCTGACGGTTACATCCTCACTAATAACCATGTGATTGCCGATGCCGACGAGATTCTGGTGCGCCTGGCTGACCGTAGTGAGCTGAAAGCCAAGCTGGTAGGCACAGACCCACGTTCCGACGTGGCCCTGCTGAAAATCGATGGCAAGGACCTGCCGGTGCTCAAGCTGGGCAAATCCCAGGACCTGAAAGCCGGGCAATGGGTCGTCGCCATCGGTTCGCCGTTTGGTTTTGACCACACCGTGACCCAAGGCATCGTCAGTGCCATCGGTCGCAGCCTGCCGAACGAAAACTACGTGCCGTTCATCCAGACCGACGTGCCGATCAACCCGGGCAACTCCGGCGGTCCGCTGTTCAACCTGGCGGGCGAAGTGGTCGGCATCAACTCGCAGATCTACACCCGCTCCGGTGGTTTCATGGGCGTGTCGTTCGCGATTCCGATCGACGTGGCCATGGACGTTTCCAACCAACTGAAAACCGGTGGCAAAGTCAGCCGCGGCTGGTTGGGTGTTGTGATCCAGGAAGTGAACAAAGACTTGGCTGAATCCTTCGGTCTGGACAAGCCAGCGGGTGCCTTGGTCGCGCAGATCCAGGACGATGGCCCAGCAGCCAAAGGCGGCCTGCAAGTCGGTGACGTGATCCTGAGCATGAACGGCCAGCCGATCGTCATGTCTGCGGACTTGCCACACCTGGTGGGCGCACTTAAGGCCGGCAGCAAGGCCAAGCTGGAAGTGATCCGCGACGGCAAACGCCAGAACGTTGAGCTGACCGTCGGCGCGATTCCGGAAGAAGGCGCGGCGCTTGATGCGTTGGGCAACAGCAAACCGGGTGCCGAACGTAGCAGCAACCGCCTGGGCATTGCCGTCGTCGAGTTGACCGACGAGCAGAAGAAGAGCTTCGACCTCAAGAGCGGTGTAGTGATCAAGGAAGTGCAGGACGGCCCTGCCTCCCTGATCGGCCTGCAACCAGGTGATGTGATTACCCACCTGAACAACCAGGCCATCAACTCCACCAAAGAGTTCACCGACATCGCCAAGGCGCTGCCGAAGAACCGCTCGGTGTCGATGCGCGTCCTGCGTCAGGGTCGTGCCAGCTTCATTACCTTCAAGCTGGCCGAGTAATCCGCTAGTCCAATAAAAAGCCCCGCTCTCGATATACGAGAGCGGGGCTTTTTTGTGGCTGTAAGGTTTAGCCCATCATGTCTTTGATCATGCGTTCCTGGTCGATCAGTTCACGCTGTCGTGCATCGATGCGTGATGAGAGCGGGAAGTTGCTGCCGGCGCGACGCTTGGCGAAGTCCAGTTGCTGGATGGCCTGCTTGAAATCTCCCACCAGGGCGAAGTACTCGGCGCGGGCCTGGTGCAGGCCGATGATATTGCCCGACAAGCCACGGGTTTCTGCGACCTGGTACCAGACATCCGGATCGTCTGTGCGTGATTTAAGCAGGCCTTCCAGGGCTTTTTCCGCGTCAGCGGTACGGTTCTGCTTGAGCAGCAGGTCCACCCGCACTTGGTTCAGTGGGTAGTTGCCTGGATATTGCGTCAACATCCGGTCCGTGCGCTGCTGGGCATCCGAAAGACGATTGTTGGTCATGTCCAACTCGATCTGCGCCAGGTTGTAGGTGATGTCGTTGGGTGCCTTGGCCAGCAGCGGCTTGAGGTTTTCCCGGGCCAGGTTGAACTGCGCGCCTTTGATCTGGGCGATGGCCAAGCCATAGCGCGCCACATCATTTTTCGGGTTTTCATCCAGCTGAGCCTGGAAGCGCTTGGCTGCCAGGCCTGGAGTGTCTTCGTAATACAACTGCACGCGCGCGCGGATCAGTTGGTAGCGCAGGCTGTCTTCAATGCCGCCCGGCTTGGCTTGCTCCGCGCGGTTGCGGGTATCGGCGATCCGCGATTCGGTGACCGGGTGAGTCAGGAGGAATTCTGGTGGCTTGGCGTCAAAGCGGTACTGGCGCATCAAGCGCTCGAACATGGTCGGCATGGAGCGCGGGTCGTAACCAGCCTTCTCCAGGTTGAGAATGCCGATACGGTCAGCCTCTTGCTCGTTTTGCCGGGAAAAGCGGCGTTGCTCCTGGATGGCGGCGGCCTGGCTGCCGGCAATTGCGGCAATGCCCGCATCACCTGCACCCGCGGCGGCGGCGATGATGCCGCCGAGCAGCGCTGCCATCATCGGGATCTGCATGCGCTGCTGCGCTTCCACGCCTCGGGCGAAGTGGCGTTGGGACAAGTGAGCCAATTCGTGGGCCAGCACCGAGGCATATTCGCCTTCGGTCTGGGCATTGAGGAACAAGCCGCCATTGACCCCGACGATGCCGCCAGGTGCGGCAAAGGCGTTCAACTGCGGGCTGTTGATCAGAATGAATTCCAGGCGCCGGTCATTGACCTGGCTGGTCTCCACCAGTTTGTACACGCTGGTTTCGACGTAGTCCTTGAGTTGCGGGTCGTTGAGCTGCGAGACCTGGCCACGCAGGTAGGCCAGCCATGCCCGGCCCAAATCGTATTCCTGTTTTGGCGAGACAATGGCAGAACTGGCGTCGCCAAGTGACGGCAGGTCGTCAGCGAAGCCTGGAGAGGCCAGCAGGCAAGCCAGCGTCAGCAGGGTAGGGCGCAAAAAAGTCATGCACAAAGCCTTTCGACAAAGACCTTACTGTAGCCGGACACTGAGCTTCGGACCAGATATTCTAAGCGCCCCCGATGCCCACCCGGAGCAAAACCATGACCGACGCTGTAGCCTTCGATGCCGAACTGGATGCCAGTGGCCTTAACTGCCCGCTGCCATTGCTCAAGGCCAAGCTGGAACTCAATCGGCTGGCAAGTGGCGCGGTGCTCAAGGTGATCGCCACGGACGCGGGTTCCCAGCGGGATTTCCGTACGTTTGCCAAGTTGGCCGGTCACACCCTGTTGCATGAAGAAGACGAAGCGGGCGTCTATCGTTATTGGTTGCGCAAGGCCTGAATCGCTTGAATATGCTGTCCTTATCGCCTGAGGTTTATTGATGTTCAAAGTGTTACGTGACTGGATTCAGCGCTACTTTTCCGATGAAGAAGCCGTGGTGCTGGCCGTCCTGCTGTTTCTTGCCTTTACGGCCGTGCTCACCTTGGGCGGCATGCTGGCGCCGGTATTGGCAGGGATGGTGCTGGCGTACCTGATGCAAGGCCTGGTCTCCATCCTGGAGCGTTTGCGATTGCCGGGCGGGGCTGCGGTGGGCTTGGTGTTTGCCTTGTTCATGGGGCTGTTGCTGGTGTTTATCGTGATCGTGGTGCCCTTGTTGTGGCATCAGTTGATTACCTTGTTCAACGAGCTACCGGGCATGCTCGCCAAGTGGCAGTCATTGCTGCTGCTGTTGCCCGAGCGTTATCCGCATCTGGTGTCGGACGAGCAGGTATTGCAGGCCATTGAAGTGGCCCGCGGTGAAATCGGAAAGTTCGGACAATGGGCGCTGACCTTTTCTCTTTCGAGCTTGCCGTTGCTGGTCAACATCATGATCTACCTGGTACTGGTGCCGATCCTGGTGTTTTTCTTCCTCAAGGACCGCGAGATGATCGGTCGTTGGGTGCGAGGCTACCTGCCCCGTGAGCGCGCGCTGATTACCCGGGTCGCCGAAGAAATGAATCGGCAGATAGCCAACTACATCCGTGGCAAGGTCATCGAAATCTTTATCTGCGGTGGCGTCACCTACATCGGCTTTGTCGCACTGGGGCTGAACTATGCTGCCCTGTTGGCGCTGCTGGTAGGTGTTTCAGTGGTGGTGCCATACGTCGGTGCGGTGGTGGTGACAGTGCCGGTGATGTTGATCGCGCTGTTCCAGTGGGGCTGGAGTGATCAGTTCATCTACCTGATGGCGGTGTACGGCATTATCCAGGTGCTGGACGGCAACGTGCTGGTGCCGCTGCTGTTCTCCGAGGCGGTGAACCTGCATCCGGTGGCGATCATCTGTGCGGTGTTGTTGTTTGGCGGGTTGTGGGGCTTCTGGGGGGTGTTCTTTGCGATCCCCCTGGCGACATTGTTCAAGGCGGTGCTGGATGCCTGGCCTCGGCAGGAGCCTGTTGTAGCGCCGTTACTCTGATATTCGTGGTGCCGGTGCAGGCCTCATCGCGGGCAAGCCCGGCTCCCACATTGACTGAGTTGTCCTGTTGAACAACGATCACATGTGGGAGCTGGCTTGCCTGCGATAGCTATTTCAAAGCCGGCAAGTGAATCAAGCCTTGTTCAGCGCCTGCACCGCTGCCAGCACAGCATCCACATGGCCTGGCACTTTCACACCACGCCATTCCTGACGCAGCACGCCATTCTTGTCGATCAGGAAGGTGCTGCGATCAACACCCAGGTATTCCTTGCCATACAGCTTCTTCAGCTTGATCACATCAAACAGCTGGCAAACCGCTTCGTCCTTGTCGCTGATCAGCTCAAAGGGGAATTCCTGCTTGGCCTTGAAGTTCTCGTGGGACTTCACGCTGTCCCGGGACACGCCAAACACTTCGGTGTTGGCCGCCCTGAACGCTGCGTGCTGGTCACGAAAGCCCTGGCCTTCAGTGGTGCAGCCCGGAGTGCTGTCTTTCGGGTAAAAGTAGATCACCACTTGCTTGCCCTTGAGCCCGGCAAGGCTGAAGGTCTGCCCGCTGGTGGCCTGGGCTTCGAAGTCGGCTACCGGTTTGTCGATGACTACTGCCATGAAAACTTCCTTACATTGGGTTCTGTGGGCGCCAAGGCTCGATCAGTGCGTCGAGGTTCAGGGCATCGGCGAAATCCAGGAACTGGTCGCGCAGCCAGCTGATCTGCACGCCGGCCGGCAAGGTCACGGTAAAGGTGGCGTTGAGCATGGTGCCGCCGGTCTGTGGAGCCTGATAGGTGTCGCAGGTCAGGTTTTCCAGTTCGACGTTATGGTCGATAAAGAACTGGCACAGCTCGTTGACGATGTCCGAGCGGTAGGCCGAACTGACATAGGCAACATAAGGCAGGGCCTGGGGACGGTTTTCCAGGGCGGCGCTACGCACCACGTTGACGGTGAAATCATGCTTCTTGGCCAGGCCCGGCAGGCCGGTTTCAAGGCGAGCCAGGGCATCCCAGGTCCCGGAAATCTGCAGGACCAGCGCGCTGCACTCGCCATGGCGGGTCAGGCGGGAGGTCACGACGGCGCAGCGGTTTTCATGGCTGGCGCGGCACAGGACGTTAGTCAGCTCCATGGGGTTGGCGCCAAGGGCACTGATGACAAGGAATTGTTCGCGGACTGTGGGGGTGGACATGCAGCCTTCCTAAAGCGATGAGCGGTCGATACGATGAAAGCGGTATCAATCAAAGGATGAAGGGTAGCGAAAACCATCGCCAAGGGCTAGGAGGTGGCGTTTTCATTACGTAATCAGCTTCATCAAACCCCGCTTTGGCCGAATGATGGCGTTGCTGCGAACTAAGTTGATCCAGAACGCATCCTCAGGCGGTACTTCGCTTGTACAAGCATCTTGGCGCCAGTACCATTACCGCTCTCTTTTTCCGGCAGGAGCGGTTGCATGATTGCGGGCAGTATGGTGGCACTGGTCACACCCATGGATGCACAAGGTAATCTCGACTGGGACAGCCTGGGCAAACTGGTGGACTTCCACCTGCAAGAGGGCACCAACGCCATCGTGGCGGTCGGCACCACGGGTGAGTCGGCCACACTGGATGTGGAAGAACACATCGAAGTGATCGAATTCGTGGTCAAGCGTGTTGCAGGGCGTATTGCCGTCATCGCCGGCACGGGCGCCAATTCGACCCGCGAAGCGATCGAATTGACCAGCAACGCCAAGAAAGCCGGCGCCGATGCCTGCCTGCTGGTGACCCCGTACTACAACAAGCCGACCCAGGAAGGCCTGTACCTGCACTTCCGCGCTATCGCCGAAGCGGTCGACATCCCGCAGATCCTCTACAACGTGCCAGGTCGCACCGCCTGCGACATGAAGGCCGAGACCGTGATCCGCCTGTCCACCGTACCGAACATCATTGGTATCAAGGAAGCCACCGGTGACCTGCAACGCGCCAAGGACATCCTGGCCGGCGTCAGCAGTGACTTCCTGGTGTATTCCGGTGACGACGCCACTGCCGTCGAACTGATCCTGCTGGGCGGCAAAGGCAACATCTCGGTGACTGCCAACGTCGCACCGCGCGCCATGAGCGAGCTGTGTGCCGCAGCCATTGCCGGTGATGCGGTCAAGGCCCGGGCGATCCACGAACAACTGGCACCGCTCAACAAAACCCTGTTTATCGAATCCAACCCTATCCCCGTGAAATGGGCGCTGCATGAGATGGGCCTGATGCCGGACGGTATCCGTCTGCCGCTCACCTGGCTCAGCGAAGCCTGTCACGAACCGCTGCGACAGGCCCTGCGCCAGTCCGGCGTCCTGGTTTAATTGAGGAAGCACTACGCATGAAGCGATTGGCCGGACTTTCCGCACTTGCCTTGATTATCTCCAGCACCAGTGGCTGCGGTTGGATCTGGGGCCCGGAAGGCTACTTCCGCGACCGCGGTAGCGATTACCTGGAAGCCCAACAAACCGCCCCGATGAAATTGCCGCCGGACGTCAATGTCGCCAAGCGCCTTGACCCGTTGCTGCCGATTCCGCGCAACGTGGCCGACGACACCTTCAAGGGTGAATACGAAGTGCCGCGTCCACAGCCGCTGTCGGCCGTGGCCGAGGCCAGCGACTACAGCCTGCAGAAGAGCGGCGACACCCGTTGGGTCATGGCCCAGCGCCCACCTGCCGAAGTCTGGCCGGTGGCCGTGCAGTTCTTCCAGGACAACGGTTTCCGCATTGACGAACAACGCCCGCAGACCGGTGAGTTCACCACCGCGTGGCAGCACACCAGCGAGCTGTCGGCGTCCATGGCCAAGCGCCTGCAGGCCGGCGGCGTAGCCAATGACAGCGAAGCCCGCATCCGCGTGCGTATCGAGCCAGGCGTGCAACGCAACACCAGTGAAGTCTATGTGGTGAGCGCCGAGCGTCCTGCCGGTAGCACCGCCAACGTCGACTTCACTCCACGTTCGGTCAACACCGGCGTGGACGCTGCACTGGTCGACGAAATGCTCGCCAGCATGAGCCGTATCTCCGAGAAGGGCGGTTCCGTCTCCCTGCTCGCCGCCGGTAGCTTTGACACACCTAGCCGCGTCAGCCTCAGCGAAGACGGCAGCGGTAACGTTGTGCTCAACCTGGGTGAAGACCTGGATCGCGCCTGGTCGAGTGTCGGCCGCGCGCTGGAGCACGGTGAATGGCGCGTTGAAGACATCAACCGCAGTCTGGGCCTGTACTACATCAACTTGGCCGAAAAAGCCGAGAAGAAAGACGACGAGCCAGGTTTCTTCGGCAAGCTGTTCGGCAGCAAGCCGACCAAGGAAGAGGTCGAGACTCGCGCCGAGCGTTATCAGGTTCGTTTGAGCAAGGTAGGCGAAAGCGTGCAAGTCACCGTCGAGAAGAACATCAACACCGTGGCGCCGGCAGAAGTGGCGCGCAAAGTGTTGGGCGTGATTCAGGACAACCTGGGCTGATCCGATGCGTTTTGCCGTTCTCGGCAGCGGTAGCCAAGGGAACGGCACGCTTGTAGCCCACGACGACACGTACGTCCTGGTGGATTGTGGTTTCTCCCTGCGGGAAACCGAGCGGCGCCTGCTGCGCCTGGGGGTTCACCCCGCGCAGCTGAGCGCGATTCTGGTGACCCACGAACATGCCGACCACGTGCATGGCGTGGGTTTGCTGTCTCGGCGCTACAATCTTCCGGTGTACCTGAGTCGCGGTACCTTGCGCGGGATGCGCAAACCGATCGAACCCGCAGGTTTGCTGGCCGGTGGTGAGCAATTGCAGATCGGTGCCTTGAGCATCGATGTGATTGAAGTGGCCCACGATGCCCAGGAACCGACGCAATACGTATTCAGTGACGGTGAACGGCGCTTCGGCCTGCTCACCGACCTGGGTTCCTACTGCGCCAAGGTGCTGGACGGTTATCGCGACCTCGACGCATTGATGATCGAGTCAAACCACTGCCGTGACCTGCTTGCACGGGGTCACTACCCGGCCTTTCTCAAGCAGCGGGTCGGCGGGCAGTTTGGACATTTGAACAACCACCAGGCGGCGTACCTGGTGTATGAGTTGGGCTGGCAAGACCTGCAACACCTGGTCCTGGCCCACCTGAGCAGCAAGAACAACCTGCCGCAGCTGGCCCGGCAATGTTTTGTCGATACCCTTGGGTGCGACCTGGACTGGCTGCAACTGGCCGATCAAGATTCAGGGCTCGACTGGCGACACATCGCCTAGCCCACCTACTTAGCAAGCGGAGCCCATCATGGAAAAACGTGAAGAACTCTACCGCGGCAAAGCCAAATCGGTTTACAAGACCGACGACGCCAACCGCTTGATCCTGCTGTTTCGTAACGACACCTCGGCGTTCGACGGCAAGCGCATCGAACAGCTCGACCGCAAAGGCATGGTGAACAACAAGTTCAACGCCTTCATCATGCAGAAACTCGAAGCGGCCGGCATTCCGACCCAATTCGACAAACTGCTGGGCGACAACGAATGCCTGGTGAAAAAACTCGACATGATCCCGGTCGAGTGCGTCGTGCGTAACTACGCGGCCGGTAGCCTGGTGAAGCGTTTGGGCGTGGAAGAGGGCCTCAAGCTCAATCCTTACACCTTCGAACTGTTCCTGAAAGACGACGCCAAGGGCGACCCGTTCATCAACGAATCCCACGTCGTGGCATTCGGTTGGGGCACCGCTGAACAACTGGCGCGCATGAAAGAACTGTCGCTGAAGGTCAACGACGTCCTGAGCAAACTGTTCGACGACGCCGGCCTGCTGCTGGTGGACTTCAAACTGGAATTCGGTGTGTTCCACGACGGCTCCATCGTCCTGGGCGATGAATTCAGCCCGGACGGCTGCCGCCTGTGGGACAAAGACACTCGCAAGAAGATGGACAAAGACCGCTTCCGCCAGGGCCTCGGTGACGTCATCGAAGCTTACGAAGAAGTCGCCAACCGTCTCGGCGTACCGCTGTAATCGACGCAAGCATCTGATAGCACGGAAAAAAATCGCTTTGGCGCTTTGCTTCCAGGAAACAGGCTGTTATGATGCGCGCCGTTGGAGAGATGCCAGAGTGGCCGAATGGGACGGATTCGAAATCCGTTGTACCTTCACCGGTACCTAGGGTTCGAATCCCTATCTCTCCGCCATTACATAGATAAAGCCCCGCAGTTGAATAAACTACGGGGCTTTTTCGTTTCTGATCTCAGGCAATCTTTACCGGTTTTATCAGGCTTTCTGCCGGAATCCCAAACATCTGATGCAGCTTCCAAATCATCGGCAGCGTAAGCGCCCGCTTTCCATTCAGTACCTCATAAACCCGATTCTGTCGGCCAATAGCAGGGACCAGATCAGCCGCTGATAGCCCCGACTGCTCCATTCTGAAACGAATGGCATCCACCGGGTTGGGTAAGTCCACCGGGAAGTGCTTCGCTTCGTACACTTCAATGAGTGTAATCATCACATCCAGATAGTCGCCTTCAGGCGTCCCGGGTTCCGGCTCGTTGTCGAACAATGGCGATACAGCCTTCAGCGCGTCCCGGTAGTCTTGCTCGGTGTGTATAGGGCGAATATTCATGGCTTACTCCATTTCAACGGTATCGGCATCAATGACGTCGTACTGCTTATGCGTACCGACGAATTTGATATAGAGGGCGCCGTAGCGATAAGCCACGGCGACCACGAGCCGATAGTCGTTACCTCTGATGTTGAACACGACCCTGCGGCTTTTGAGAACGCTGGCGTGACGAAACTGAGCCTTGATATCAGCTGGAGTTTTCCAGTCTGCTTTTTTGACCTCATCAATCCAGGCGAGGAATGATTGCTCTGCATCCGGGTGTCTTTGCCAAAAGGTCTTTAGGTGGCTGACAGCTACGATTCTCATTAAAGATCCTAGTCCCATGGTGGGACTTTTTCAAGTGCGGTTCATCCGATGGGTGATGTTCAGATAAGCCGTAAGTCTCATAAAACGCGAAGTGGTAGGCGAGGCATTTGGTTTCTGGGTGTTTTCCTCCCAGCCTCAAAAGCGTTTTATCCGGTGGTACTCACATAAACTTTCACTCACGACTGAATAACTCCCCCCACTGCGGTGTTCACCACACAGACCACCCAGGAAACGCCCATGAACATCCCCGCCGACCGCTACGACCGCTTGACCCGCACCTTCCACTGGCTGACCGCCGCGTTGGTGATCTTCATGTTCGCCAGCGCCCATATCTGGGAAAACCTGGAAAAAGGCACTCCTTTGCGCAAGGGCCTGCAATCCGTCCATATCTCCCTGGGCATCGCCATGGCAGTGCTGATCGCTGCACGTATCCTCTGGCGGCTGTTCGGTGGTAATCATCCAAAGGCCGATAACCACCCTGCGCTTAACCTGGCCGCCAAGATCGCCCACGGCTGTCTATACCTGTTACTACTGACGCAGGTGATTCTGGGCTTCCTGTTCCGCTGGGCCCAGGGCGAGCCCTTCAACTTTTTCGGACTGTTCCCGATGCCAGCGCCTTTTGTGATTGATCACGAATTGCGCGGCACCCTGGGTGGCCTGCACAACAACGTCGCGTGGGCGATCATCGTGCTGGCGGGCCTGCATGCGTGCGCCGCGCTGTGGCATCACTACATCCAGCGCGACAGCACGCTACGCCGCATGCTGCCCGGCCCTCGGGGCGATCTTCAACACTGAGTTTGCTGCTGTACTTTCCCTATCGTTACGGAGCATGAATGCCATGAAGAATCGTCCCGAACACGCCGTTGGTTACCGCACCGCTTTGTTCTTCGGCGCCTGTATGGCCGCCGCGCTCTTGGCCGGCCAGGCCCATGCCTCCGGTGACGAATCGGCGCCGCCCAAGCCCAACTGCCCCAAAGGCCAGGTCTGGGATACCAAGACCGGTAAATGCGTGCTGCAAACCAGCAAGGCCACGTCGGACGCCGACCGCACCGACTACGCCTATCGCCTGGCCAAAGATGGGCGTTACGAAGAAGCCCTGTCACTGCTCGACACCCTGCAAAACCCGAACACCGCCAAGGCCCTGAACTACCGCGGCTACGCCACCCGCAAACTGGGGCGCACCGATGAAGGCATCAGCTACTACCTGAAGTCCGTGGCACTGGATCCCAACTACGCACAAGTCCGTGAGTACCTGGGGGAGGCCTACGTCATCAAGGGCCGTGTGGACCTGGCCCAGGAGCAACTGGTGAAGATCAAGGCGTTGTGCAGCACCACCTGCGAAGAGTACGAAGACCTGGCAGAAGCCATCGCCGCCGCGCCTCAGGCTTGAAGCTGTGAGCGAACAGTCGGGAGATCACCATCACCACAGACGCTGAGTTGCGCCGTGAGTTGAGCCAGCTATTGCCACGTTTATGGCGATACGGGTTGGTGCTGTCGCGACAAAAGCATGTGGCGGATGACCTGGTGCAAGCCACTTGCGTGCGGGCACTGGAGCGTGCAGGCCAGTTCATGGTCGGCACGCGACTGGACCGCTGGTTGCTGACGATCATGCATTCGATCTGGCTCAACGAATTGCGCTCGCAACGGGTACGGCAAGGGCAGGGGTTTGTCGATGCCGAGCAGGAGTTGTCATTCGACGGCGAAACCCTGGCTCAGGATCAAGTGCTGGCCGCGCAGGTGATCAGGCGCGTTAACGCATTACCTGAGGCCCAGCGGGAGACGGTGTTTTTGGCCTACGTTGAAGGGCTTTCATACAAGGAAATTGCCGAAGTCCTGCATATTCCCGTGGGTACGGTGATGAGCCGGCTGGCCGCTGCGCGCTTGAAACTGGCTGAAACGGCGCACTCAAGCGGCTTGTTGGATAAATCGAGCGGAGAACGACGATGACTCAAAATACACCACCGTCGGATGAACTGCTGGTGGCTTATCTGGACGGCGAGTTGGACCCTCAGCAGCGCCAGCTTATCGATAACCTGCTGGGCATCGATCCCATCGTGACCGCCCGCTTGGAGCAGCTCAAGCGTGGCGAGTTACCGTTCAAATCCGCCTTTGATTCGGTTCTCGATCAAGCCCCTGCCGAACGTTTGCAGGCGATGCTCGATGCCTTGCCGCCAGCACAAACACCCACCCTGAGTCGGCGCAGGTTTCTCGCGGTTGCGGCAAGCTTTGCGGTGGCCGGCGTGGTCGCTGATCGACTGTTCATGACCTGGCCCCGACCAGAGCCCGGTTCGGGCTGGCGTGCCTCGGTCGCTGAATACATGGCGCTCTACACGCCCCAGACCCTGGAAAACCTCAGCACTGACGCCGACTCCCATATCGCCCAACTCAGTTCGGTCGGGAGCCAACTCGGCCTGCCGTTGAGCCCGGATGCAGTGCACCTGCCCGGCGCCGAATTTCGCCGCGCACAAATCCTTAATTATGACGGCGTACTGATCGGCCAACTGACTTATCTCGACGCGCGGCACGGCCCGTTGGCGCTGTGCATTACGGCGGCGAAAAAAGGTGCGGTGGCCATGGCCACCGAACAGCGCCGGGGCATGAACGTGGTGTTTTGGTCCAGCCCGTCTCACGCGTTCATGTTGATTGGCAGAAACCCGTTCGAGGATTTGCAGATCATGGCGCGCAGTGCCGAGAAGGCTTTGTCGGCATAGCTTCAATGAGACGATGAGGGCGTCTGCAACGCCCGCCACCGAGCCGGCGTCGTCCCCTCCCACGAACGAAACGCACGATAAAACGAGTTGGTATCTTCATAGCCCACCAGGCACGCGATCTCGTCTATCTCAATCGATGGCTCGGTGAGCAGATGCCGCACCACTTCCTGGCGGGTTTCCAGCATCAGTTGCCGAAAACTGGTGCCGGCCTCGGTAATGCGCCGTTGCAACGTGCGTTCGCTCATGCCCAGCTCCCGCGCTACCTCGACCATCTCGGGGCGGCCACTGGCCAGGAAGCGCTTGAGGGTGATCTTGACCTGATGGCTGATGCTGGCCGGTGTCGCTGCTTCGGCCAGTGCCGCCACCAGGCCGGGGTTCAGCATTTCCAGCATTTCGGGGTTGTACCCCGGAAAAGGCCGGTCCAGATCCGCGGCATCCAGCACCAGTGCATTACGCTCGGCACCAAACCGCACCGGGCAACCAAAAAACTCGGCCAATACGTTGCTGCCGTCCCCTGCGCGTGCCAGTTCGACCTTCAGAGGAACAATCGGCGTACGGGAACCCCGACGACCCAACTCGACAAACGTGGCAAACGCCGCATCCACCAGCAACGCAGGCGGCGCCTCTGGTGTGTGCAACCAGTCGATGGTCACCGTGCAGGTACGCCCATCCTCGGCAACCAGCAGGCGCTCAGGCGTGCACAGTTGTTTGAAACGGGCGAGGCGGTGCAGGCCATCGCGGTAATCCCGGGCGATAAACGCGGCAAAGCTGGAGGGCGGGAGTGCGGCGATATCCAGCCCCGTCACCAGCAAGATTCCGACCGCCGGATCAGGGTTAAGCGTGCGCACTGCCTCCCAAAGGCGAAAGAACTCCAGCGTCGTCACCTGCCGCCGGTCTCGGCGCTCGCGCAGATGCAGGGTCATGGGCAAGCGTGCCTGACGCAACACCGCCGAAGGCTCCAGGCCGAGGCTTTTCAGCGCCTGCCAAAACACGTCGGGTATGTTGAAACGGGGTTGGGTCGCGTCAGGCATTGAGCACCTTTTTCCAAACTGTGAGATTAATCCGAGGCCGACACGCTGAGGTCATGCCACTTCTTATCCGACTCGGCCAAATCTGCGGCTGCACGGGCGGCGTACTGCACGGCATCGCTGCCGATCAGCAAGCGTAGTGGGGCGTCTTTATTCAGCGCCAGCTCCAGCACGATTTCGGCAACCCGGTCCGGACCGGTGGGCAGGATGCCCGGGGAGTTGAGCAACTCAACCAGGGCGCCGACCGTTTGCTGGTAGGGCTCACTGATGGCGGGAATGGTCATGGAGCTGCCCGACCAATCCGTGCGCATGCCGCCCGGCTCCAGCACGGTGACCTGGATGCCCAGCGGGGTGACTTCCTGTGCCAGCACCGTGGAAAAACCACCGACGGCCCATTTTGCGCTTTGGTACGCGGCCAGGCCTGCCATGCCGATACGTCCACCCAGCGACGACACCTGAAAGATATGCCCATTGCCTTGGGCCCGCAGCACCGGCACCACCGCCTTGCTCACGTGCACCACACCGTAGAAGTTGGTGTCGATCTGCGCCGAAAAATCCTTCAGGGTCACGTCCTCCACCGAAGCCAGATCACCGTAGCCGGCGTTATTGACCACCACATCCAGGCGGCCAAAATGTTTCACCGCAGCGTCTACCGCTTCCAGCACCTGCTGGTTGTGGGTGACATCCAGCGCGACGGGATAAACCGCATCACCGTATTCGGCCACCAGGTCATCCAGTTGCTTGGGATTGCGCGCGGTGGCAACCACACGATCACCGGCGCGCAGCGCGGCGACGGTAATCGAGCGGCCGAGGCCGCGGGAACTGCCGGTGATAAACCATATTCTGGACATTCGGACACCTCTTCGTTTGAGACTGTGGGAGCAACCTGTGAACGAATGATGGTGGACGGGCGCTTCTCATACACTAGCAAGAGGGCGCCAAGTGACTTGCGAATCACGCCATTTATTCGGCAGCCAATCGCGCCGACAGACTCTCAATAAACACCGCCTCCGCCCGGCTCATTTTCTGCTCACGGTTCCACAGCAGGTGGATATCCACGTCGGTAATCCCTTCGTCCGGCGGCAAGCGCCAGAGCAGTCCATTCTTCACATCCTCGGCCACCACATGAATCGGCAGGCAGCCCAGGCCAAACCCGGCAATCACCAACCGCCGAACTTCCTCCAGGCTGGAGGAGGACGCCACGATGCGCCCGCTGAAGCCCTGCTGGTCACGAAAGATCGTCAACGGCGAGAGCATCCCGCCGATCTGGTCGCTGGTGAAACTCACGAAGTTCTCCGACTGCAAATCTCCCTCCGCCAGCCCGGTGCGTCCGAACAACGGGTGATGCCGCCCGCAAAAAAACGCATAACGCTGACGAAGGAACAGATGCTGCTCCAGCCGTGGCTGCGGCCGTCGATTAAGGCTTAGGCCCAACGTCGCGGTTTTCTCCAGCAGGGCAGCAACGATGTCAGAGCTGCGCATCACCTCAACGTCCAGGTCGACCCTGGGATGCTGGCGATGGAAGTCCGCCAGAAACTCATCAAAGGTGTCCGAGTTGATCCGGCTGATCATCAGCAATCGCACTTTGCCGAGCACCTCGTCGCCAGGCTTTTGCAGGGCGTTGCTCATCTGTGAGACCTGGCCATACATCTCGCCGGCGATCGCGAAGATTTGCTCGCCAGCTTCGGTCAGCACGAAACGTGGCCCGCGACGAGCGATCAGTTGGCAGTCGAGCTGCTCTTCCAGACGCTTGAGCGCCTGGCTGATGGCCGGTTGGGTCAGGTGCAGGCGCGCGGCGGCGCGGCTGATGCTCAATTCCTGGCCGATCACCCGGAAGGTGCGCAGCAGGTTCCAGTCCAGGCGGTCATTGAGCAGCGGGTGAATATCGCGGCGGTTTTCTGACATGGCGACAGCTCGATAATAAGCAGGATTTATAATCGGAATAATAAATAGAAAATTGACTAATCATAGCGCCGAGACGAAAAATCCCCCTCAACCAGCGCCATCAGAGCGCGAGCGCCAGACCTTTCTCCTGCCAAAAAAATAACCAAAGGAGCCAGCCCCATGAAGCCATCCGCTTCGCCGCAGCCTCGCCGTGCCGCGGCCGCCGCTTTCATCGGCACCATGATCGAGTGGTACGACTTTTACATCTACGCCACCGCCGCCGCGCTGGTGTTCGGTCAACTATTTTTTCCTTCCGACGACAAACTGTTCAGCACCATGGCCGCGTTCGGCACGTTTGCCGTGGGCTTCTTCGCCCGGCCGTTGGGCGGCATTGTGTTTGGGCATATCGGCGACCGTATCGGCCGCAAGAAATCCCTGGTGATCACCTTGGTGATGATGGGCGTGGTCACCGTATGCATCGGCCTGTTGCCGACCTATGCGCAGATCGGCGTCGCGGCGCCGGTGTTGCTGGTGCTGCTGCGCATCGTGCAGGGCATCGCCGTTGGCGGCGAGTGGGGCGGGGCGGTGCTGATGGCCGGTGAACATGCACCCAAAGGCCGTCGCAACTTCTTTGCCTCCTTTGCCCAGTTGGGCAGCCCGGCGGGGTTGATCCTGTCGTTGCTGGCCTTCAGTGCGGTAACCCGTTTGCCGGAAGCCGACCTGCTCAGTTGGGGCTGGCGCGTGCCGTTTCTGGCCAGTGCCTTGTTGTTGATCGTCGGCCTGGCGATCCGCCTGGGCGTCAACGAATCCCCCGAGTTCCTCGAAGACAAAGCCAAGGCCGAAAAAGCCCGGGCCATCACCCAGGATCAGGCGCCGGTGATCGAAGTGCTGAAGACGGCCTGGCGCCCGCTGCTGCTGTGCATCGGCGCCAACACCTTGGGGATTGCCGGGGTGTATTTCACCAACACCTTCATGATTGCCTACACCACCCAGCAACTTAACCTGCCGCGCTCGTTGATTCTGGAGTGCCTGTTTGTCGTGGCCATCATCCAGTTCTGCGTCCAGCCGCTAGCGGCCTGGGTGGCGGAGAAGGTCGGTGCCACACGCTTTCTGTGTGCAATGACGGTGCTCGCGATGGCCTCGCCTTATCCGATGTTTGTGCTCGTCAGCAGCGGCCAGGCGCCGTTGATCATCCTTGGCATCGCCTTGGCCGTGGTGTGCATGGCCTCGTTTTATGCCGTGATCGCCGGCTTCGTCAGCGGCCTGTTCGAAACCCGCGTGCGCTACACCGCCATCTCCCTGGCCTACCAAGTGTGTGGCGCGCTGGCCGGTGGCCTAACGCCGTTGATCGGCACCTGGCTGGCCCATGAATACCAAGGCCAGTGGTGGCCGATGGCAGTGTTCTACAGCGCGATCGCGGCGGTTTCGCTGGTGTGCGTACTCGCGTTGTCCCGCCGTCACGCCACCGCCCACCGCCTTGAAATGGCTTGAAGCGTTTGATTGGAGAGTGTCTATGTTGAAGATTAATGGCGAGCGTCTGTGGGCCAGCCTGATGGCCATGGCCGAGATCGGCGCCACGGCCCGTGGTGGCAGCTGCCGCCTGGCGTTGAGCGCCGAAGACCATGCCGGCCGGGCGCTGTTCAGCCGCTGGTGTGAAGACGCCGGGCTGACCTTGAGCGTCGACGCCATCGGCAACCTGTTTGCCCGCCGGGCTGGCACCGACCCTGAAGCTGCGCCGGTGATGATGGGCAGCCATCTCGACACCCAGCCGGAAGGCGGGCGCTTTGATGGTGTCTATGGTGTGCTGGCCGGACTGGAAGTGATCCGCAGCCTCGACGACCACGGCATCAAGACCCGCAAACCACTGGAAATCGCGGTGTGGACCAACGAGGAGGGCGCCCGTTTTACTCCGGCGATGCTCGGCTCGGCGGTGTTCACCGGCACCTTGGCGTTGGACAAGGCGCTGGCCACTCAGGATGTCGACGGTATCAGCGTCGCGGATGCGTTGCGCAACACCGGCTACAACGGCGAGCGCCCTCTGGGTGGTGCGGTGGATGCGTATTTTGAAGCGCACATCGAGCAAGGTCCTATCCTGGAAGACAACGCCAAGAGCATCGGTGTGGTCACTGGTGGCCAGGCGATTCGCTGGCTGGACGTGCGTGTAGAAGGCATGGCTGCCCATGCCGGCACCACACCGATGCCGCTGCGCAAGGACGCCTTGTACGGCGCCGCGCAGATGATTCAAGCGCTGGAAAACCTGTCGGCTGATTTTGCGCCTGAAGGCCTGACCACCGTGGGCGAATTGAGCATCGCCAAGTCGTCGCGCAACACCATTCCCGGCTTGCTGAATTTTACCGTCGACCTGCGCCATCACCGCGACACCGACATCGAAGCCATGGAGCAACAGGTGCGCACCCGCTTGCAGGATATCGCTGCCCAACGTGGTCTGAGCGTCACCGTCAGCCCGCACTGGATCAGCCCGGCGACACCGTTTGACGCCGAGTGTGTCGCCTGTGTGCAGTCTGCTGTGGATGCGTTGGGTTATGCCCAGCAATCGATAGTCAGCGGTGCTGGCCACGACGCCATCCACCTGGCGCGGTTCTGCCCGACGGCGATGGTCTTTATCCCGTGTGTGGGCGGCTTGAGTCATAACGAAGCGGAAGACGTGCTGCCCGAGGACGTTCGCCAAGGCACCGATGTATTGCTCAATGCCGTGTTGAAACGTGCCGGCCAGGTTCAGTAAGGAGAAATCCCATGCGTACTTTTTTCCACCCCGAACAACTCCTGCACCATCCTCGCAGCTACTACTCCCGAGGCCAGATGCGTACCCCGCAGGAAGTACCGGAGCGCGCCCGCAATCTGCTGCTGGCTGCCCAAACCCTGGGCTTAGAGATCCAGCAACCGCACGACCATGGCCTCGATCCACTGTTGGCTGTACACGGCGCCGCCTACCTGACCTTCCTCCAGGAAGCCCACCAGCGCTGGAAAGAAATCCCTGGAGACTGGGGCGACGAAGTCATGTCCAACATCTTCGTGCGCGAGCCCAACGCCCTGCGCGGCATCCTCGCCCAGGCGGCGCGCTATCTTGCCGATGGCAGTTGCCCGATTGGCGAACTGACCTGGCGTTCAGCCTATTGGTCCGCTCAAAGCGCCGTCGCTGCCGCTAAAGACATCCTCGATGGCGCGCCGGCAGCCTATGCGTTGTGCCGCCCGCCAGGTCATCACGCCCGCTTCGATGCTGCCGGCGGGTTCTGCTACATCAACAATGCGGCGGTGGCGGCGCAGGCGTTGCGCGATGGCTTCGAGCGCGTCGCCGTACTCGATACCGACATGCACCACGGGCAGGGCATCCAGGAGATTTTCTACGACCGCGATGATGTGCTGTACGTGTCGATTCATGGCGACCCGACCAACTTCTATCCGGGGGTTGCAGGCTTTGCTGAAGAGCGCGGCGCAGCCAAGGGGGAAGGCTTCAATCTCAACCTGCCGATGGCGCATGGTGCCAGTGAAGCGGTGTTCTTTGAAAAGCTGGAGCTGGCCTTAAAGGCGGTGAAGGACTTCTCGGCGGACGTGCTGGTGTTGTCGCTGGGGTTCGATATTTACGAGCTGGACCCACAGAGCAAAGTGGCAGTGACGCGGGAAGGGTTTGCGCGGTTGGGTGAGTGTATTCGTGGGTTGGGGCTGCCGTGCGTAATCGTGCAAGAAGGCGGCTATCACCTGGAAACGCTGGACAGTAATGCGCAGGCGTTTTTTGAAAGTGCGCAGGCGTGGTCTATCTGACCTGCTGAATAAAGAGTCTCGGACTGCCTTGGAAATACCTCCGAGGCGTGTCTGTTCCGTAGGGCTTTCAGGTAGGTAATTTATATCCGCTAACTTCTGGTCAATACCCCTCAAGTCCTATCCTGGCTGGCCGAAACTCTGTCATACGATGTCGTATGCCAATAATGAGAACAATCGCCATGTCGCTTCGCAGCCTGTCCATCGCCCGCCGCGCGGGTCTCGGTTTTGCCTTGATTGCCTTGCTCGTGGCGCTGCTCGGGTTCTTTGCGCTCTCGAACATGGCGAGTATCCGTGAAAGTGCCGTGCAGGTTGAAAGTGGCCTGGTGCCGAAGATGCGCCTGGTCTCGGACATTCGCGAAATCATGCTGCGCATCCGCACCATTTCCCTGCGCATGGCCCTTGATCCCAACCCGGCGAGCCTCTCGCAATACCGTAGCCAGATGGACACCCGCAGCCAGGATCTGACGAAGAAACTGGCCGACCTGAATACGGTGATTGATACCCCCGAGGTACGCAATCTTTATGATCAGTTCCAGGTCTCCCTGCGTCAGTATCAGCAAGGTCTCACTCAGTCATTCATCCTCGCCGACAAGCAGCAGACCACCGAGCTGAACAAGTTGCTGCTGGTGGACATGAAAACCGTGGTCGACGGTTCCGGCAATCAGCTCAATGCCCTGGCCGACTACTACAACGCCCAGATAAACCTGCAGGGCCAGACGGCGCAGGCGCAGTACAGCCGCTCGCGTACGATGGTCTTCGGCTTCGTGCTGCTGGCGGCGTTGAGCACGGTGGCCTTGGCGTGGTTGCTGACGCGTAGCATTGTGGGGCCCCTGAGCCACGCGGTGCGTGCCGCGGAAAACGTCGCTCGGGGCGACCTGACCCAGACCGTTGAAGTCACCGGCGACGACGAAGTGACGCGCCTGCTCGTGGCACTGCAGAGTATGCAAGGCAACCTGCGCGGTACCTTGCAGTTGATTCGCCAGTCGGCCGGGCAGATGGCGGCCTCGGCCACCGACCTCAACGGCATCACCGACCAGAGCAGCCGCAGCCTGCAAAAGCAGACCGCTGAAATCGAGCAAGCCGCCACCGCGGTCAATGAGATGACTTCGGCCGCCGATGAGGTGGCACGCAATGCCGTTTCCACCTCCGAATCCACCCGACTCTCCAATGAAACGGCCCGCGACGGCCAGCAGCGCGTCGGTGAAACGGTCAGCGCGATTCAGGCGCTGAGCACCAACATCGGCGAAACCTCGAGCCTGGTGCAAAACCTCGCCGATCAGTCGCGGGACATCGGCAAGGTGCTGGACGTGATTCGCTCTATTGCCGAGCAGACCAATTTGCTGGCGCTGAACGCCGCCATCGAGGCGGCGCGTGCCGGTGAGTCCGGGCGTGGCTTTGCAGTGGTGGCCGACGAAGTGCGTGCGCTGGCCCATCGCACCCAGCAATCGACCCTGGAAATCGACCAGATGGTGACCGCGATGCGCAGTGGCTCCAGCGAGGCACTGACCTCAATGCAATCGAGCACCCAGCGGGCCAGTGAAACCTTGATCCTGGCCGAAGGCGCCGGTGGCGCACTGAGCCAGATCACCGACTCCATCGACCAGATTCACCAGCGCAACCTGGTCATCGCCAGCGCCGCCGAGGAGCAGGCCCAGGTGGCGAAGGAAGTGGACCGCAACATCGTCAATATTCGTGACCTGTCTGCGCAGTCGTCCTCGGGCGCGGGACAGATCAATGGGTCGAGCCATGAGCTGGCGCGGTTGGCGGTGTCGCTCAATGAGGCGGTGGCGCGGTTTCAGCTGTAACGGGGTCTACCCGTGCCACGGACGGCACCAATTCCAGGATACGGTCACGGCCACCTTCGGCCACCAGGTACGTTCCCTTCGTCGTACGCACAATCGACTGTGGCGCCTTCAGGAAAGACAGAATCGTCTGCTGGCGTCCTTGCTTGTTGATCAACAACAAACGCGCGCGGTGTGTGGAATCCTCGTTGATCCATAACCCGCGTTCATCGCACATCAGGAAGGTGGGTTTGTTCAGTTGGCTCAGTACCACCGGGTCGCTACCATGGTTGGTCAGCTCTCGGACCACGCCCTTCTTCTTTTCCGTATAGAGCATGCGCCCATCCGTGCAGCGAACAATCGACTCGCCTTCGCTGAGTTGGTCACGCACGACGCTCAGTGTCTTGTCGCTCCAGCGATAGCGCAGGATACGGGCAGCTACCTTGCGGTCTTCGATGGCGTAGAGGTACTCACCGTCGTCCCACAGCCCTTGCACGCTGTCTCCTCTGAACAGCTCAGTGACGACGCCGTCCTTGAGGAAACTGACTGGCGCGCCATCCACTTCCTGGCTGAACACCCAGCCGCCCTGAGTGGCGACCATGCCATCGGGCTTGGATAGTTTTCCTACAACCAGCTCGCGTTTTCCGTCGGGCAAGATGCGTACGATACTGCCAAGCCCATCGCTCAATTCCTGGCTCACCATCAGCGAACCGTCGGGCATCGGCATCAGTGATGCGGCCTTTGCTACGTCGCGGTGGACGACATGAACACTCCAGTCTTCGGCTGCGCTGACCGGGTAGAAGCTTTGCCAGGCGAAGAAGCCCAAAGCTGCAAGGCAGAGCAAACCCAGGAGCCACAAACCCGGTCGAAGCGCGCGATAGAGAGGCGCAGGGCTGGAAGTCCTTTTTATTGTTTCATCCATTGATTGCGTTCCCGGTAGCTATTCGTGAATAGAACGATTGGAGCCGAAGTTAACCGTTGTCCTCGTCCTGCAAGAGGGCTGCGTAATCTTGCCCTCCGTAGAACACCCCTAGAATCGATACCGTTTCAGTGTCGGCATCTACTGTAAAAGCGATGATGGTGGTGTGCCGATAGTGAGTGGTACGTAGAGTGGGTAACACGTCTTCACGGCTGATGCCGCGCAGAGGAAACAGAGACAGGTTTTCGCAGTAAGTGATGATGGCATCTACATAGCGCGCAGCGATGACGGGTGAGCCGGCCTGGGTGATGTAGTCTTCAAGTTCTTCGAGTTGCGTTACTGCCTTGGGTGAAAAAGCTACCGTGTAGGTCACGACTTACGGTTGCCTTTCTGTTGGCGTTTGGCTGCCATGTGTTCGCGGACCTGAGCGGCAGACAGCGCGCTGTCTGGATCGGCCTTGAGGGCGATGGCTGCTGGAATCACTTGATCTTGAAGCCAGTTTTCCATTGCTCGGTCACGTGCCAGCAAGATTCGCAGCCCGTCGCGTATGACTTCACTTTCACTGGCATATTCGCCAGTGCTCACTTTGGCTTTGACGAGTGCGGCCATCTCAATCGGCAAGGTGATGCTCATTTGCTGGGTTGAGCGCATGGTAGCGTCCGCTTTTGCTGGGTAGGATTTAATCCTACTCAACGCTGGGCGTGTTGCAAGCGGTAACTGACCAGTGTGAGTCGCTAGAGTCTCCTGAAGTGACCAGCGTGCTGTCTGTTTCGTGCAGATACTGATGGGGTAATCCATCGTCAAAGACTTTTCCATAGTGGGCCTAAAAGTGAGAGCTGGATTTGAGGCTGTCAGTATTGACGCTTTTCAGAAGTCTCGTTTCCAACCCACGCAAATTCCCTGCTGATATGTATGACCGCATATTTTCCGTAGGGTTATTGGCTGATCCTGAGTATGTGGCCCGCGCCAATAGCATCCCGCCAGCCCCCATACGATAATGCCCGCCACATCTGCTCAACCAATGGCTGCCCCCGTGATCATCAACTTCGACCTAAACGACCTCCAAGCCTTCCGCGCCGTCGTAGACAAGGGCAGTTTCCGTGCGGCGGCCGAAGCTATCCGTATCTCCCAGCCGGCCCTCAGCCGGCGCATCGAAAAGCTCGAATCCGCCCTCGACGTCAAACTCTTTGAACGCACCACGCGCCGGGTCAGCCTGACCATGGTTGGCCGTGCCTTCCTGCCGCAGGTCGAGCGCATGCTCGATGACCTGGACATCGCCCTGATGGGCATCAGTAACGTGGCTTCAACCCGTATGGGCAATGTCACCATCGCCTGTGTGCCGTCTACGGCGTACTACTTCATGCCCCACGTGATCTCCGAATTCCACAAGCTCTATCCGAAGATTCGTCTGCGGGTATTGGACGCGAGTGCGGGCGAGGTGTGTGCGGCGGTGGAAAGTGGCGAGGCGGATTTCGGCGTGAGTTTCAGCGGCAGCCTGGCGGACGGCGTGGAGTTCGAGTTGTTGTTGCAGGAGCGATATGTGCTGGCCTGTCGCCGGGATCATCCACTGGCGGACCGTGCCAGTGTGACGTGGGTCGAGGCGTACGAGCACGACTACATCACTGTGGACAAGACCTCAGGCAATCGCTTCTTGCTCGACCAGGCCCTGCGCGGGGTGCGGGTGAAGAAGCCAAGCATCTGCGAGACCCATCACGTCACTACGATGATCGGGCTGGTGGAGGCGGGGTTGGGGGTGGCGATGGTCCCGTCGATTGCGATGCCAAGCGGCAAGCATCCGATTCTGACGAGTGTGCCGCTGGTGGAGCCGGAGGTGGTGCGCAACGTGGGGTTGATCAAGCGCCGCGGGCGTACGTTGACGCCGGCGGCACTGGAACTGGAGCGGTTGACGCGGGAGATGCCGTTCCGGTCAGTGTGAGACCGAATCCAGGCCGGTGGATTGCACCACCGGTTGTGCCTGGGGCGAGGCGAGGAATTGCAGGAGTTTTTTCGCCTGCTCGGGGTGTTCGGCATTCACTGGAATGCCTGCAGCAAAACGGGTGACGGACTGCACGTCTTCCGGGATTTTTCCGACGTAAGTCACGCCCGGAATCGGCAGCAGTTCGGACACTTGTTGCAAGCCTACTTCGTAATCACCCTTGGCCACCTGTGAGGCCACCGGGATGCGTTCGATCATGGTGCCTTTGGACGGCATGCCGAGCTTCTTGAACAGTTCCTTTTCGACGTAGACGCCGCTGGCGCTGTCCGAGTACGCGACGGACTTGGCGTTGGTCAGTACCGCCTTCAGCTCGGCATCGGTGGCAATCGAAGGCTTGGCCGCGCCTTCCTTGACCACCAGGCCGATGCGCGAATCCGCCAGTTCAACGCGGGAGGCCTTGTCGACCTTGCCTTGCTTGATCAGCTCATCCAACGCGTAGCCGACCATGATCACCACGTCGGCATGTTCGCCACGGGCCAGGCGGTTGGGAATCGCTTCCGGCGCCTTGCCCATCGACGGGCCGAGGATGGTGTCGAGGGTATCGCCGCTCTGGGTGGCGTACTGCGCACCCAGCAACTTGTAGGCGGCGGTGAAGCCGCCGGAGGTCATGACTTTCAGCTCTTCAGCGTGGGCGACCATCCCCAGTGAACCGATCGCCAGTGCCGCCAGTGTTTTCAATAAGGGGTTCATCAGCGTGACTCCTCAGGCAACTTGCAGACGGGCGCTGGCACGGCGATACAGTGCGAACGTCGCGCACAGGGCGCACAGTGCGGCGAACATCAGCCAGTAGGCCGGCGATGCCTTGTCGCCCGTCTCGTGGATAAACCAGGTGGAAATCGCCGGGGTAAAACCACCGAAAATGGCGGTCGCCAAGCTGTAGGCCAGGGAGAAGCCCGCCACACGCACTTCCACCGGCATGATTTCGGTCAGGGCCGGGATCATGGCGCCGTTGTACATGCCGTAGAGGAAGGAGAACCACAGCAGGGTTTCCAGCATGTGCGCGAAGCTTGGCGCGTTGACCACGTAGGAAAGTGCCGGGTAGGCGGTCAGCACGGTCAGGGTAGTCATGGCAATCAGCACCGGCTTACGGCCAAAACGGTCACTGAGGGTGCCGCCGATGGGCAGCCAGATGAAGTTCGACACGGCCACCAGCAAGGTCACCAAGAGGGCGTCGGAGGTGGTCAGGTTAAGCACGGTCTTGCCGAAGGTCGGCGCATACACGGTGATCAGGTAGAAGGCAGTGGTGGTCATCGCCACCATCATCATGCCGCCGATGACGATGGTCCAGTTCTTCACCAGGGTGGCCAGCACTTCGCGCATGGTGGGGCGGTGCTTGCGGTTGGCGAACTCTTCGGTTTCCTGCAGGTTGCGGCGCAGGACGAAGATGAACGGGATGATCACGCAGCCGATGGCGAACGGAATGCGCCAGCCCCAATCGGCAACCACGGCCGGTTCCATCCACTGGTTCAGGCCATAACCCAGGGCGGCCGCGACCACGATGGAGATCTGCTGGCTACCCGATTGCCAACTGGTGTAGAAGCCCTTGCGGCCCGGTGTGGCCATTTCGGCCAGGTACACCGACACACCGCCCAGTTCGGCACCGGCCGAGAAACCTTGCAACAAGCGGCCCATCAACACCAGCAGCGGTGCCCACAAACCAATGGTGTGATAGCCCGGCACCAGCACGATCAGCAGGGTGCCGCTGGCCATGATCGCCAGGGTCACGATCAAGCCTTTGCGACGGCCCACATCATCGATGTATGCGCCGAGGATGATTGCGCCCAGCGGACGCATCAAAAAGCCCGCGCCGAACACGGCGAAGGTCATCATTAATGACGCAAATTCATTAGCGGCAGGGAAGAAGGCGGCGGCGATATAGGTGGCATAGAAACCGAACAGAAAGAAGTCGAACTGTTCGAGAAAGTTGCCGGAGGTGACGCGAAAGACCGCGCCGACTTTGGAGCGGGCAGAGTCAGGCCGAGAAGGGTTTTGCATTTTTTTGTGTCTCCAGCGTTCTTTTTAAAGTGCTTGTTTCGCTTAAGACCGCGGATAGTGGCTGACACATTTGGAAATGATAAGTGAGTTGTTTACATGTATTGATGCGCCGTGGTTATCAATTGCCGGATGCACACAAAACCGCTCCCTCATCTATGCTTCCCCAGTGTGTCCAATTCTTACGGACGGGAGGTGGGTATGAGTAACGAGCAGAAGCAGCGCGAAGAGTTGGAGCAGGAGCGGGCGAGGAAGCTTCGCGAGGAAGAAAAACCGCAGACTTGGAAGCATCCGGACGATGGCACGGAGCTTTCCGAGCGCGATCAGGAGCGCCCGCTCAGGCCTTGATGCAGGCATTTCAGTGTGGCGAGGGAGCTTGCTCCCGTTGGGCTGTGAAGCAGACCGCATATCCAGGGAGTGCTCCGCACTCCAGCGGGAGCAAGCTCCGTCGCCACATTACGATTCACTGAATCGGCGTACACAACTCCACCAGCGTGCCATCCGGGCAACGCACATAAGACACCACCTGACCCCAAGGCTTGGTGCTCGGCTCCGAGAGTTCTGTCGCACCCTCGGCCAGCGCTCTGGCGTGGGCCTTTGGCACATCCTCAGTTACGAATCCCAACTCCATCCCCAGCGGCTGGCGTGAAGCATGCGCCTCCACATGCCCGCCCTTGAAGTTCATCTCGCCCAACTCATGCGCTGCAAAAGAGAGGGTGGTATCACCGGTATCCAACTCGCCATAGGTCCCCGATTCATGCAGGAAACGGCGACTGAAGCCGAAGGCTTTTTCGAAGAATTGCAGGGATGCAGCGACGTCCGGGACGTAGACGATGGTGTAGGCAAATTTCATGGTTCAGCGGTCCTTGCTGGAGAAAGAGCTCATTAGAGTCAGCGTCGTCGATACCGTCAACGGGAAACTATTTGACATATTTGATTTGTGATCACATATTGGAGCCATAAGAACGACAACACAGGTTTTGACTCATGACAGATGGCCCGCTCCTCCTTCCCACCTTGCGCCAGGTTTCCCGCGATACCTTGCAAGACCAGGTCTATCGCCAGATCCGCGAAGCCTTGATGAGTGGTCGTTTCCAGCCCGGCCAGAAACTCACCATCCGCGGCCTCGCCGAAGCCCTCGGTTCCAGCCCCATGCCGGTGCGCGAAGCCCTCCAGCGCCTCAGCGCCGAAAACGCCTTTGAAGTCACCGAAACTTCTCGTCTGCGGGTCCGCATGATGACGGTCGAACGGCTGCGCGAGATTCGCGATGCACGGGTCGCCCTGGAAGGTTTGCTGGCAGAAAAAGCCGTGTTGCTCCTGAAAAAAGCCGACCTCGACGAAATCTCCGACCTCTGCCAACAGATGCAACAGGCCGCCGACGAAGTCGACGTTTCCCGCTACCTGTGGACCAACTTCGCCTTTCACCGTCGGATTTATGCCGTGGCCCAAGCCGAATTGACCATGGCCGCCGTGGAAAACTTCTGGCTGCACATGGGCCCGTGTTTTGCCCTGGTCGCTCCCGACAAAGCTCACTTGCAGCGCTCGATGGAGGCGCATACGCGCATCGTCGAAGCCCTGGCCGCCCGCGATGGTGCCGGTGCCCGCGCTGCCGTGACCGATGACATCATGCAGGCCGCCGATTCCCTGGCGCGCCTGCTCGTCAAGAACGACCGTTCGCGGTCGTCTGTTTCAGGAGGTAAACGTGCATGAGTGTCCTACAACGGCTGCAGCCTTATCCTGGGTTACGTGTGTTGATTTCCGGCGGGGCTGCCGGCATCGGTGAAGTGTTGGCGGCGGCCTATCTGGAGGCGGGTGCCAAGGTGCATGTGTGTGATGTCAGCGAACCGGCCCTGGCGGCGTTTCGCGACAAGTACCCAGGCACTGTTGCCACCCGTGCCGACGTGAGTGATGCCGCGCAGATCGAGGCGGTGTTCCAGGTGCAGCGCGAGCAATTTGGCGGGCTGGATGTGTTGGTCAATAACGCCGGGATTGCCGGTCCCACCGGCGGCATCGACGCCATCAGCGATGCCGAGTGGCAAGCCACGATCAACATCAACCTGACGGCGCAATACCGCTTTGCCCATCACGCAGTGCCGATGCTCAAGGAATCGTCCCACGGCCATCTGCTGCATATCGCCTCGGTTGCGGGCCGTCTTGGCTACGCCTGGCGCACGCCGTATGCCGCGACCAAATGGGCCATCGTCGGCCTGATGAAATCCTTGGCCTCGGAGCTGGGCGAAAGCGACATCCGCGTCAACGCCTTGCTGCCCGGCATCGTCGAAGGCCCGCGCATGGACGGCGTGATCCGCGCCCGTGCCGAGCAGGTCGGCGTACCGGAAGCCGAGATGCGCCAGGAATACCTCAACAAGATCTCCCTCAAGCGCATGGTCACCGCCGAAGACGTCGCGGCCATGGCCTTGTTTCTCTGCTCGCCCGCCGCCCGCAATGTCACCGGCCAAGCGATCAGTGTCGACGGTAACGTCGAGTACCTGTAGGCCGCGTCAGCGTTTAGCCAAGGAAGAACACACAAGCCACACCCGGGATTTTTTTCATAAGAATAAAAGTCGGAGAATCGTCATGTCCAAAAATCGTCCTGTCATCATCACCTGTGCCGTCACCGGTGCCATCCATACGCCGTCGATGTCGCCGCATTTGCCGATCACCGCGCAGGAAATTGCCGACGCCGCCATCGGTGCCGCCGAAGCCGGCGCCGCGATTGTCCACCTGCATGCCCGTGATCCCATCGATGGCCGTCCCAGCCAGGACCCTGCGCTGTTCGCCGAATTTTTGCCGCAGATCAAAGCCGCCAGCGACGTGGTGATCAACATCACCACTGGCGGCGCGCCGACCATGGGCGTCGAAGAGCGCCTGCAACCGGTGATGCAGTTCAAACCGGAACTGGCCTCGCTGAACATGGGCTCGATGAACTTCGGCCTGTACGAAATGCTCAACCGCTTCACCGAGTTCAAGCACGATTGGGAGCGTCCGTACCTGGAAGAAAGTGACGACCGGATCTTTCGCAACACCTTCCGCGACATTACCCACATCCTCAATTCCTGCGCCGAAAACCGCACACGTTTTGAAATCGAGTGCTACGACATTGGCCACCTGTACACCGCCGCCCATTTCCTGGAGCGCGGCCTGCTCAAGCCGCCGCTGTTTATCCAGTCGGTGTTCGGTTTACGCGGCGGCATCGGCGGCCACCCGGAAGACCTGGCCCATATGCGCCGTACCGCCGACCGGCTGTTTGGCGACGACTACGTGTGGTCGATCCTCGGCGCCGGCCGTGGGCAAATTCCGCTGGCCACCATGGGCCTGTCCATGGGCAGCAACGCCCGGGTCGGCCTGGAAGATTCGCTGTGGGATGGCCCGGGCAAACTGGCCGCGTCCAACGCCGACCAGGTACGGCGCATTCGCACCGTGATTGAAGCCCTCGGCCACCGGGTCGCCACGCCGGATGAAGCGCGGGAAATCCTCGGGCTGAAAGGGCGCGACCAGGTCAACTTCTAAGCGATAAACCGGCCGCGTCACGGCGCGGCCATGTCCATCCCGCACAACAACAAAAAAGGGGATAACACCATGCGTATCGAAGTGCTTGTGGACGTGAAGACCACCCTGGGCGAAGGCCCGGTGTGGGACGTCGAGCAACAACGGTTGTACTGGATCGACAGCGCCGACGGCCGGATCCTGCGCTGCACCGATGATGGCCGCGAACTGCGCGCCTGGGACGTGGGCCAGAAAATCGGCTCCATGGCCCTGCGGCATAGCGGCGAGCAAGCCATCGTCGCCCTGCAAAACGGCGTGCACCTCCTCGACCTGAACAGCGGCGAACTGAAGCGGGTCATCGACCCGGAACCGGAACTGCCCAATAACCGCCTCAATGACGGCAAGGTCGACCGCCAAGGGCGGTTCGTCTTCGGCTCCATGGACACCCTGGAAGACAGCGCCAGCGCCAAACTCTACCGCCTCGACGCGGACCTGAGCCTGCACACCCTGGACGAAGGCATCATCGTGTCCAACGGCCCGTGCTGGAGCCCATCGGGTGACACCTTCTACTTTTGCGACACCTGGTCCGGCGAGATCTGGGCCTATGACTACGACCTCGCCACGGGGGCGGTGAGCAATCGACGCACCTTCGCCATGGTCGACACCAGCAGCGGTGGCGCCGCCGACGGCTGCACCGTCGATGCCGAAGGCTGCCTGTGGCAGGCACTGGTCTACGCCGGAAAACTGGTGCGCTACACACCTGATGGCCAGGTCGACCGAATCATCCAGATGCCGGTGAAAAAGGTCACCAGCCTGACCTTTGGCGGGCCGAACCTGGACACCCTGTTTGTCACCTCCATGGCCAAGCCACCGTTGCCGCGTTTCCCGGGCGATGGTCAGCAGCGCGGGGCGCTTTTTGCGATCACCGGGCTGGGCGTGCAAGGAATAGCCGAGCGACGGTTCGCCAGCTAGCGCGTTTTTTTAACAAGGCACTTTCCTTTCGCAACCTTGTGTCAGTGCGCGCCCTCGCGCGCCTGGAGAAACCCATGGCAACCTTGAAAAAAGCCTCGCTGCGCAGTATTCACCGGCACTCCTGGGTGTCGCTGCTGGTGTGCTGGATGATCTGGATCCTCAACGCCTACGACCGTGAGATCGTGTTGCGCCTGGGGCCGACCATCTCCAAGCATTTCGATTTGTCCGCCGACCAGTGGGGCACCATGGCCACGGTGATCATGCTGGCCCTGGCCTTGCTGGATATTCCCGGCTCGATGTGGAGTGACCGCTACGGCGGTGGCTGGAAGCGCGCGCGGTTCCAGGTGCCGCTGGTGCTGGGCTACACGGCGATTTCGTTTCTCTCCGGGTTCAAGGCCCTGAGCGGCAACCTCGCGACCTTTATTGCACTGCGGGTTGGCGTCAACCTCGGGGCAGGCTGGGGCGAGCCGGTGGGCGTGAGCAACACCGCCGAATGGTGGCCGGTGGAGCGTCGTGGTTTTGCCCTTGGCGCGCACCATACGGGTTACCCGATTGGCGCCATGCTCAGTGGCATCGTCGCCAGCTTTGTCATCAGCACCTTTGGTGAAGACAACTGGCGCTACGTGTTCTTCTTCGCGTTTGTGGTGGCGTTGCCGCTGATGATTTTCTGGGCGCGTTACTCCACCGCCGAACGCATCACCGCGCTGTACGTCGACATTGCCGCCAAGGGCATGACCCCGCCGGACAACGCACCCGCCAGCCAAGTGAAGGGCCATGCCTGGCGCACCTTTATCGCCACGTTGCGCAATCGCAATATCGCCCTGACGGCGGGTAATACGATGCTGACCCAGGTGGTGTACATGGGCGTCAACATCGTGTTGCCGGCCTACCTGTACAACATCGCCGGGCTGTCCCTGGCCGAGTCGGCGGGGATGAGCGTGGTGTTCACCTTGACCGGGATTCTCGGGCAGCTGGTGTGGCCGTCGCTGTCGGACATCATTGGCCGACGCGTCACCCTGATCATCTGCGGGGTGTGGATGGCCGCCAGTGTCGGTGCGTTCTACTTCGCCAACACCCTGTCCCTGATCATCGTCGTGCAACTGCTGTTCGGCCTGGTGGCCAACGCGGTGTGGCCGATCTACTACGCGGTGGCCTGCGACTCGGCCGAGCCGTCGGCGACCTCCACCGCCAACGGCATCATCACCACCGCGATGTTTATCGGCGGCGGCCTGGCCCCGGTGCTGATGGGCAGCCTGATTGCCATGGGCGGCGGCTGGACCACCTTGCACGGCTACACGGTGTGCTTCTTCGTGATGGCCGGCTGTGCCCTGGGCGGGGCGCTGCTGCAACTGTTTTCCCATCGCCCGCCGGCGCTGGTTGCGCAACTCGAACTCTAGAACAACACCGATGCGTCCCCCAGCCGTTGCGCTGGCGGGGCGCCAAGAGGAAGTGCCCGATGAAGACTGCCAACACTGCCCGTGAACCACGGGAGTTGAACAAACTGATGTTCGTCAAGTTGATGCCCTTGCTGATCATCGCCTACGTGCTGAGCTTTCTGGACCGCACCAACATCGCCCTGGCCAAGCACCATCTGGACGTTGACCTGGGGATTTCAGCAGCGGCCTATGGCCTGGGCGCAGGGCTGTTTTTCCTGACTTATGCGCTGTCGGAAATCCCCAGCAACCTGATCATGCACAAGGTCGGCGCGCGGTTCTGGATTGCCCGGATCATGGTGACCTGGGGCCTGATTTCGGCGGCCATGGCGTTCGTCCAGGGCGAGACCTCGTTCTATATCCTGCGCCTGCTGCTGGGCATTGCCGAAGCCGGCCTGTTTCCCGGGGTGATGCTGTACCTCACCTACTGGTTCAACCGCGAGCAACGGGCGCGGGCCACCGGGTATTTCCTGCTCGGCGTGTGTTTTGCCAACATCATCGGCGGCCCGGTGGGCGCGGCGTTGATGCGCATGGACGGCATCCTCGGCTGGCACGGCTGGCAGTGGATGTTCCTGCTCGAAGGCTTGCCGGCAGTAGCATTTGCCTGGGTGGTGTGGCGCAAGTTGCCGGACCGTCCGAGCAAGGCGCCGTGGCTCTCGGCCGAAGAGGCGCGCGGGATTGAACAGCGCATCGCGATGGAGACCGAAGAGGGCGCAGGCGAGGGCGGGCATTCCCTGAAGAACTGGCTGACCCCGCAGATCCTGCTGGCGATCTTTGTGTATTTTTGCCATCAGATCACCATCTACACCGTGATCTTTTTCCTGCCGAGTATCATCAGCAAATACGGTGAATTGAGCACCATGAGTGTCGGCTTGCTGACCTCATTGCCGTGGATTGCCGCAGCGGCCGGGGCGGTGTTGCTGCCGCGTTTTGCGACCACGCCCACCCGTGCCCGGCGGCTGTTGATTACCGGATTGCTGACCATGGCGTTGGGGTTGGGGATTGCCTCGGTGTCGGGGCCGGTGTTCAGCCTGCTGGGCTTCTGTGTGTCGGCGGTGATGTTCTTTGTGGTGCAGTCGATCATCTTTCTCTACCCGGCTTCGCGCCTCAAGGGCGTGGCGCTGGCGGGCGGGCTGGGCTTCGTCAACGCCTGCGGATTGCTCGGCGGGTTTGTCGGGCCGTCGGTGATGGGCGCGATCGAAATGAGCACTGGTAACGCCATGAATGGTTTGAAAGTGATTGCCGTGGTGCTGGTGGTGGCCGCGTTGGCCGCCTTGCGTTTGCGCCAGGGACAGGAGCCCGATCACACCAGCAATGAGGTCGGAAACCCGGAAGCCAGCACCAGGTAAGCCACGACGGCCGCCAGGCATAAACCGACAAATACCCGTAACAGTGTCCTGGCGGTGGGATGAGCGATGAATTTGATAGCCCAGAGCAAAATCCCGGCAACCAGGACGCTCAAGGCAGAAATGACCAGCACGATGGTGTTCTCGCAAGCCTTGGAAGCTGCTTTATAGTCCCAAAGGCCCGCGTTGAACAGTGTGCGCATAGACGCAGGGCCCCGGGTGTTTCTAAACTGCGGCTTATCCAGGGCAGTGGGGCGAGCGCCGATGAATCGCAATGAATTACGCAAGGCCGACATCAACTTGATGGTGGTCTTTGAAACCTTGATGCTCGAGCGCAATGTGACCCGGGTGGCGGAGAAGCTGTTTCTCGGCCAACCCACCATCAGTTCGGCCCTCAACCGCCTGCGCACGTTGTTCAATGACCCGTTGTTTATTCGCGTCGGCCACCGCATGGAGCCCACCGCGCGGGCCGAGGAAATCATCAAGCACCTGTCGCCGGCTCTCGATTCCTTGTCGTCGGCCCTGAGCCTGACCCACGATTTTGACCCGTCCATCAGCACCATGACCTTTCGCATCGGCCTGTCCGATGACGTCGAGTTCGGCCTGCTGCCGCCACTGCTGCGGGCCTTGCGCCAGGAAGCGCCGCTGGTGGTGTTCGTGGTGCAGCATGTGGATTACTGGCGCATCCCGGACCTGCTGGCCTCCGGCGATATCACCGTCGGCATCACCCAGACCCGCGGCCTGCCGGCGAATGCCAAGCGCAAGCTGTTGCGGCATATCCGCCCCTGTTTGCTGCGGGCGGATGCCTCGGACAAACCCCTGACCCTCGACGAATATTGCGCACGGCCCCATGTGCTGGTGTCCCACACTGCCAACGTGTCCGGGTTTGCCGATGAGTGGCTGGCGGAAATCGGTCGCAAGCGCCACGTGGTGCTCTCGGTGCCGCAATACAGCGCATTGCCGGCGCTGCTCGCCGGCACCGACATGATCGCCAGCCTGCCGGACTACACCGCCCAGGCCATGGCCGCCGGGGGCAATCTGTTCTGTGAGCCGTTCCCGTTCGAAACCCCGACCCTGGATTTGTCCATGGTCTGGCTCAGCCACGTGGACACCGACCCGGCGGAACGCTGGATGCGTTCGCGGCTGGAGGCGTTCATGAGCGAGCGGGACATGCTGCCGGTAGTCGCCCCCAAATCTTGAGATAGGCCTTTCAGGGAGATCCACCCATGACCCCATCCCGATCCTTGCTGCGTGGGCGCGGCAGTCATGACAGCGGCAAGGTTGGCATGGTCGAGCTGTTTTTCGACCTGGTGTTCGTGTTCGCTGTGACCCAGTTGTCCCATTCGCTGCTCGCCCACTTGTCCATCGGCGGCGCGGTGCAGGTGGCGCTGATGATGGTCGCGGTGTGGTGGGTGTGGATCTTCACTTCGTGGGTCACCAACTGGCTGGACCCGGAAAAAATCCCGATCCGTATCGGCCTGTTCGGCTTGATGGTGGCGGGCCTGCTGTTGTCCTCGTCGATTCCCAAGGCGTTTACCGACCGTGGTCTGTTGTTCGCCGGTGCCTACGTGTTCATGCAGGTAGGACGCACGCTGTTTGCCCTGTGGGCGGTGCGCGGCGAGCCCCTGAACATGACCCGCAATTTCCAGCGGATCCTGGCGTGGATGCTGTTTTCCGGGGTGTTCTGGATCACCGGCGCGCTGCTCGAAGGCGAGCAGCGTTTAGCCTTCTGGGCCCTGGCGCTGTTGATCGAATTGATTTCTCCGTCGGTGTATTTCTGGGTGCCGGGGCTTGGGCCCTCGACGCTTGCGGACTGGAATGTGGAAGGCAACCACATGGCCGAACGCTGCGGCCTGTTTGTGATCATCGCCTTGGGTGAGTCGTTGCTGGTGACTGGCGCGACCTTCGCTGAATTGCCCTGGAGCCTGGATGGGCTGGCGGCCTTCCTGGTGGCGGTAGTGGGCAGCATCGCCCTGTGGTGGATCTATTTCGACAGCGGCGCCGAGCGCGCCCACCATCGCATCGCCAGCTCTGCCGACCCGGGCCGTCAGGCGCGGATTGCCTACACCTACCTGCATGTATTGATTGTCGCCGGGATTATCGTCAGCGCCGTGGCCGATGAACTGGTGCTGGTGCACCCGGGGCATGCCAGTCAGGCGGGCGTGGTGGCGATCATCGCCGGCCCGTGGTTGTTCCTGCTGGGCAGTGCGCTGTTCAAGTGGGTGATGAGCGACCGTCCGTTGCCACCGTTTTCGCACCTGGGCGGCTTGCTGATGTTGCTGGTGTTGCTGCCGCTGGGATTGCAGCAGGTGTTTTCGGCGTTGGTACTGGGGGCGTTGACGTCGGCGGTGTTGGTGATCGTGGCGATCTGGGAAAACCGCTCGTTGCGCAGCTTGACCGAAGTTTCACATTGAAAGCGGTCTGATTCGGCTCGGCCTCGTGCTATATGTATGACTCTTTTCCTACAACAACTCGGAGCCTTTCATGCCGCATCTGCATCTGGAATACACCGCCAACCTCACAGACCTGGCCGTTGAGAAAACCTTGTTGCGGCTCAACAACGTACTGATGGCGTCCGGGCAGTTCGGTTCCGAGTTTGATATCAAAAGCCGGGCGCTGAAGGTGGAGACATTCCAGGTTGGCACGTCCATCAGCCCGCGCGCTTTTATCGCGGTGAAGCTGTCGCTGCTCAGCGGGCGTTCACCCCAGGTCAAGAAACAGTTGTCGGAAAGCCTGCTGGCAGCGCTGCAGGACCTGGGCGATTGGCCTGCAGACCTGCAGGTGCAGCTCAGTGTCTTGCTGGTCGATATGGATCGCGAGTCCTACAGCAAAGTCACCATCGGCTGAGGGGCAATACTCTGTGGCGAGGGAGCAAGCTCCCTCGCCACAGGGGGTCATAATAACCCCTGATCCGCACATACCTTCACCACTTGTTCCCTGAACCACGTGTTGGCGCTGTCCTGCGCGCTGTGTTCATTCCACTGCATATCCAGGGTAAACCCCGGCAAACCGTTCGGCGCTTCGCAATGGCCGAACACGTTCGTGTCTGCCAGCAGCTTCAGCACTCGACGGGGCAAGGTGACGATAAAGTCGGTGCCGGTGATCATCTTCAGCGCCGCGCTGTAGCTGTTGGCCCGGGCGATCACCTGGCGTTTGTGAGCCTGGCGCGCCAGCCAGCCATCGATCATGTTGGTGTCGGAACTCCAGGGCGTGGGGAACACATGGCGCCGGGCGACGAAGGATTGCAGGCTGAACGCGGGTTCCCGGGGCGCCGACTGTTTGTCGAACACGCACACCAGATCGTCTTCCAGCAGCATCTGGGTCTTGATGTCCTTGTGCTCGCGATGAAAGTGCGGCCCGAAGCAGATCACCAAGTCCAGGCGCCCGTCGCGCAAGGCGTCGGCCGGGATCTCGGTTTCGAGCTTCTGCACATTGACGATCACCGGCAGGTCGGCGTGATCGAAGTTTTTCAGCAGGCGCGGCAGGATCAGTTGTTCGAAGTATTCGGGGGCGCAGACGTTGAAGGTCACGGCCTTCTGGGTGGGGTCGAAAGCCTGGCTGCCGGCATGGCAGAGGTTGATGCTTTCGAGGATTTTCTGCACATGCCCGTACATGGTGGCGGCTTTGTACGTAGGACGCATGCCCGCCCGGGTGTTGATAAACAATTCGTCTTCGAAGCTGGTGCGCAGCTTCTTCAGGCTGTAGCTCACAGTGGACTGGCTGACGAACAGGGTTTCGGAGACGTCGGTCACGCTGCTTTGGTCGTAAACAGCGACAAACACCATCAGGTCCTGCATATCGAGCTTTCTAAGCAAGTTGCTGTTTAGCATCCGTTCCGTCCGCAAGCGCTTTGTACCGAACTTGGTACAAGACAATACAAAATGTTAACGGAACGCTCGTACCAATAGAAAGCTCTGTCGGACCTTTCTCTGTTTGAGGTGAGACAAATAATGTTTACAACACGACCTCAGCGAATATGCCGAGCGTAATGCCGGGGGTCGAAACGCAGCACGATCAGCAGCATCACCACCACCACGGCCGTCAGTGACCACCAGGCCCATTCGAAGCTGCCCAGTTGGTCGCGGATCATCCCGGCAATCAGCGGCGAAAGACCGGCGATCAGGTAGCCGATGCCCTGCACAAAGGCCGTCAGGCCACCGGCGCGGCGCGGGTTGTCGAGGTGGTCGAGGGACAGGATCAGGCTCATTGGAAACAAGCCGCCAATCCCCAGGCCCAGCAGGCACGGCCACAGCAGGCTCAGGTGCTGCGGGCTGAGGATCAGGCCGCAGAAGCCGGCGATGATCAGCACCAGCAGCACCGCGACCACACCGCGCTTGTCCCTGCGCCGGTTGGCGATGGCTGGGGTGATCAAGCCAGAGACCACTTCCATGGCCGTCAAAAAGCCCAGCAACAGGCCGGCGTTCTGCTCGCTCCAGCCTTGTTCCACGTAGTACGGCGCGAGCCAGGCCAGCACGCAGGTGTAGGACGCGGTGCCGAGCCCGAAAAAGATCGCCAGCAGCCAGGCCCGGCGATTGCCAAAGAACGACTCCTGTTGGCCCACGCCGGCTTGGGGCAGTGGCGGCAACACTGAGCGTTGGGCGTACCAGAACACCAGCGCCAATACGGCGAGAACCGCCCAGATCGCCAGGCCGATACGCCAGCTGCCGGTTTGCACCTGGATAAACGGTGAGAACGAAGCGGCCAGGGCCGCGCCGCCCATGATCGCGGTGACGTACAGGCCCATGAACAGGGAAACGTTGTCGCTGAAGCGCGACTTGATCAACGCGGGCATCAGCGCCTGGATCATCGCGATGCCTACGCCGGCGGCGATGGCGCTGAGGATCAGCTCAACCGCCGAGTCCAGGAACAATCGCGACACCGTGGCCAGGCCGATCACCACCAGCGACAGCACAATGCTGCGATGCTCGCCGAACCGCTTGGCCACGCCCATGCCAAAAAACATCGCCAGGCCCATGGCCATGACCGGCAGCATGGTCAACAGGGAGGCGGTGCTGAAACTCAGGGCCACATCGGCGCGAATCGACGACAACAACGGGCCGACGGCGGCCATCGACGGGCGCAGGTTGAGAGCGACCAGCACGACGCTGATCATCAGCCAAAGGGCGGTGGCGGGTGTTGCGCGGACGTTTTCCATGGGCGAGCCTTGAACTGACAAGCGCAGTATTAGGCCGGGCGAGGGGGAGGGGGGGCAAATGAGAAAGTCGTTGGGGCTATTGAAAAAATGCATCTGCTGACACGGCACAAATCAACAGGTAGGAGCTGGCTTGCCTGCGATAGCGGTGGGTCAGGCAACACATCTGTGTCTGATAGACCGCAATCGCAGGCAAGCCCACACAGGGAACAGTGGTGCTCTTGAGTGTTTCTACACCGCCCGAATCACATGCTTGATCTCCTGAAACACCTGCAACCCCCACGGCCCCAGTTCTCGGCCGATGCTGCTCTGCTTGTAACCACCCCAGGCCGTTTGCGGGAAGATCACCTGCGGCGCGTTGATCCACACCAGGCCCACCTGCAACGCATTGGCCACCCGCTCAGCCGCTTCCGGGTTGCCGCTCAGCACGCTGGCCACCAGGCCAAACTCGCTGTCATTGGCCAGCGCCACCGCCTCGGCTTCACTGGTAAAGCTGCGCACGCACAGCACCGGGCCGAAGATTTCTTCGTTCCATAACGCGCTGTCCAGCGGCACTTCGGTAAACACCGTCGGGCGAATGAAATACCCGTGAGGCAAATCCACCGGGCGCCCGCCACCACACAGCAACTTCGCGCCGGCTTGCACCCCCCGCTCGATATGCCCCAGCACCCGCTGGTACTGCGCACGGTTGACCAGCGCGCCCATTTCCACGTCTTCGGCAAACGGGTCCGCCACGCGAATACTCTCGGCCCTGGCCTGCAAACGGGTCAGAAATTCGTCCGCCAATTCGTCGGCTACCAACACCCGGCTGGTAGCGGAACACATCTGCCCGGCGTTGAAGAAACCACCGGCGCAGGCCAGTTCCACGGCCAGGTCGAGGTCGGCGTCCGCCAACACCAGCAACGAGGATTTGCCGCCCAACTCCAGGCTCACACCCTTGACCGTCTCCGCAGCGCGCTGCATCACCTGCACGCCCACGGCATTGCTACCGGTAAAGGAGATTTTCGCGATCCGCGGGTCAGCCGCCATCGGGGCGCCCACTGCCAGGCCAGTACCGCAGACCAGGTTGAACACGCCGGCGGGCAGTCCCACCGAAGCGATGATCCTGGCCAGTTCCAGCTCCGCCAACGGTGTCACTTCCGAAGGCTTGAGCACCACGCAGCAACCGGCCGCCAGCGCTGGGGCGAGTTTCCAGGCGGTGGTGACCATCGGGAAATTCCACGGCACGATCAGGCCCACCACGCCGCAGGGTTCACGGCGTACGCGGGCGCTGAAATCCTCAGTGGGCAGTGCCACCGGACGATCTTGGCTGGCATCCATTTCGTCGGCCACACCGGCGTAATACTCAAACGTGGCGATCACGTCGTCCACATCAATCCCGGCCTCAAACAGCGGCTTGCCGTTGTTGCTCGATTGCAGGTGCATCAGGTGTTCACGCTGGGCGCTCACGCCCTCGGCGATCTTGCGCAGCAGTGCCGCGCGGTCGCGCCCGGTGCTTTTCGACCAGTCCGGGAATGCAGCGCTGGCGGCACCGACGGCCTCGCTCACCGCACTTGCATCACCTAGGTTCACTTGAGCCAGCGTGGCCTCGGTCGCCGGGTTGATCACGTCCAGCACGTCATGGCCCGCACGCCAAACACCGTTGATGTACAGCCCGTTCAATACCGCGCTCATACCGCCACCTCCTTCATCCAAAGCCCTTGGTCGATTTCAATCAGCGTCGGGCCTTGGCGATCAGTGGCAGCGCGCAATGCGCTGCGTAATTCCTCAACACCCTGGATGCGCTGGGCAGCAGCGCCAAGGGCCTTGGCCACGCCGATAAAGTCCGGGGTATAGATGTCCACGCCCACCGGCTCGATGGCGCGGTTGACCATGTATTTCTTGATCTCCTCATAACCCTGGTTATTCCACAGCAACACGATCACCGGCGTGCGCGCTTCCACGGCGCTGGCCAGTTCCGGCAAGGTGAATTGCAGGCCGCCGTCGCCGATCAGGCACACCACTGGCGCGCCGTTGCCGCGCCCCAGCCAAGCACCGATGGCCGCCGGCAAGGCGTAGCCGAGGGTGCCGTAGCCGGTGGAGGAGTTGAACCAGCGACGCGGGTGGTCGAGGTTCAGGGTCAGGTTGCCGGTGTACACCGGTTGGGTGGAGTCGCCTACCAGTACGGCGTCGGGCAACTCATCCAATACCGTGTTGAGGAACAGAGTTTGCGCGCGGGTGGCGGCGTCCCAGGTGGGTTCCAGTTCGCTCCATAGGCGCGCGACGCGGTGGGCGCCCCAGTCGCTGTCCCGGGCGGCCAGGGACTTGTTGCCCAGTTCGGCAAGCAATGCCTGCGCAGCGATTTGCGCGTCAGCCACCAGCGCGACCTGCGGCGGGTAATTGCGCACGGTCTGGTCGGAATCGATGTCGATTCGCAGCAGGGCGCCGGGAATTTTGAAACCGCCGGCGAAGGTCACGTCGTAGTCGGTCTCTGCCAGCTCAGTACCGATCGCCAGTACCACGTCCGCCTCGGCCACCAAGGCGCGGGTGGCGATCAGGGTTTGGGTCGAGCCGATCAGCAGTGGATGGTTGGAGGCCAGCATGCCCTTGGCATTAATGGTCAGCGCCACTGGCGCGTCGAGGGCTTCAGCCAGTTGCGTCAACTCGGGCGCTGCGTCGATGGCGCCACCACCGGCGAGAATCAGCGGGCGTTTCGCCGCCGCCAGCAACTGGCTCATCTGCTTGACCGCCGACGGCGCAGCACCGGCGCGGGAAACACTGATGGGCTCGCTGCCGAGCAATGCGTCGGCGTTTTCCACCAGCACATCCAGCGGGATTTCGATATGCACCGGGCGCGGTCGCCCGGCCTGGAACAGCGCAAACGCGCGGGCCAACACACTGGGTAATTCGGCCGCCGACATCAAGGTATGAGAGAACGCCGCCACGCCCGCGATCATCGCGCTCTGGTTCGGCAGCTCATGCAGCTTGCCGCGCCCGCCGCCCAGTTGGCTGCGGGACTGCACGCTGGAAATCACCAGCATCGGGATCGAGTCGGCGTAGGCCTGGCCCATGGCGGTGGTGATATTGGTCATGCCGGGGCCAGTGATGATGAAGCACACGCCAGGCTTGCCACTGGTGCGCGCGTAGCCGTCGGCCATGAAGCCGGCGCCCTGTTCGTGGCGCGGGGTGACGTGGCGGATGCTTGAACGCGCCAGGCCCCGGTAGAGTTCCACGGTGTGCACGCCGGGGATGCCGAACACCTGATCCACGCCGTAGCCTTCCAGCAGGTTGACCAATACTTCGCCGCAGGTCGCCATTGTCGTCGCTCTTATTGTTGATAAAGGCCCGTATTGGAACGGCTGGCCCGTAGCGGCAACAATCGATAAAAAGTCATACTAGCCATGTCCTCACGTCATGGCTGCGCCCTTATGAAACGCCTTCCGCCCTTGCCGGCCTTGCACACCTTTTGGGTCACGGCCCAGTGCTGCAACTTCACCCGAGCCGCCGAGCAATTGCACATCACCCAGGGGGCGGTGAGCCGGCAGATTGCCGGGCTGGAAAGTCATCTGGGTTATGCGCTGTTCCAGCGCCAGGCCCGTGGCTTGAGCCTGACCGAAGAGGGCCGCGAATGGTCGCTGCGGGCGCAGCAGGTGTTCGGCCTGATCGGCGAGGCGGTGGAACAGATCGGCACCCGCCGCGAGACCTTGCAGCTCAAGGCTTCCACCTGCGTGATGCGCTGGTTGTTACCGCGTCTGATGCAGTGGCAGCAAGAACGTCCGGACGTGCCGGTGGAACTGACCACCACCGTGGCCTACACCGTCGACTTTCGCCGTGAACAGTTCGATGCCGCGGTGATCTACGCGCCGATTGTCGAGCAGTCGGCTCAGGCCCGGCATCTGTTTGATGAGCGTCTGACACCGGTGTGCTCGCCGGCCTTGCTCGGTGGTTTGCACACGCCCGCCGACTTGCAGCAACAGGTGCTGTTGCACCCTACGCGGGATGAACGGGATTGGGCATTGTGGTTGAAGGCAGCGAATACACGCTTGAGCAATCTTGCCCAGGGGCATCATTTTGAAACGCTGGATCTGGCGATGACGGTGGCGTCCCAAGGCTCGGGCGTGGCGATTGGCGACAGCGCGCTGATTGGCGAGGATCTCAAGGCGGGACGACTGGCGACACCGTTTGAACTGCGGGTGTCGACGGGGATGGGGTATTACCTGGTGTACCCGCCGGGGACTGAGCCCTCGGCGGGGTTGGAGCAGCTTATGGATTGGTTGGTGAGCCAGGCGCAGTCGCCGTCACAATGAAGATCAAAATGTGGGAGCGGGCTTGCTCGCGAAGGCGCCGGGTCAGCCAATACATATGTTGACTGACACACCGCATTCGCGAGCAAGCCCGCTCCCACATTTTAGTGTGCGTCAGCCTTAGTAACCGGCCGTAAACCGCTGGCGCGAATGCTTCGGTGTTTCCACTTCATCAATCAAAGCAATCGCAAAGTCGGCAAAGCTGATCCAGCTGCGGCCTTCGCTGCTCACCAGCAATTCATCCTGGCCCAGGCGGAATTTTCCGGTGCGCGCGGTCTCGACGAACTCCGCCGAAGGCGACAGGAAGGTCCAGTCCAGATCTTTTTCCTGGCGCAGGGTGTCGAGGAAGGCACTGCCGGCGCTGGCTTCGGCTTTGTATTCTTCCGGGAAGCCCGGGCTGTCGATCACTCGGCTGCCGCCTGGCAACAGCAGCGAACCGGCACCGCCCACCACCAGCAGGCGCTTCACGCCGGCTTTTTTCACCGGGTTGATCACCGCTTCCGCAGGCAGGGTGGCGAAGTGCGCCGCGCTGATCACCACGTCGTTGCCGCGGATGGCCTGTTCCAGCGCCTGGGCATCCAGTGCATCCACTTGCTTGGCGATGACCCCAGGGCGCACGCCGATTTTGTCGGTATTGCGAGCGATGGCCGTGACGGTGTGCCCGCGACGCAGCGCTTCTTCCAGCAGCTGGCTACCGGCACGACCGGTGGCACCAATGATTGCGATCTTGCTCATGACGTTCTCCAGTACGGTTAAGGGGTGAATCAACTCACCACTGCATTTCGCCCTTGGCGACTTTGGCGCCCAATTCCAGGGTGCTTTCGTCGCCCAGGTTCGGGTAACGCTTTTTCATCGCCGCGATCAGGGCGGCGGAGTCCTTGGCCTTGGCGGTTTCTTCGTCAAACGCCTTGATGTAGTCGGCGGTGAACGCCACGGATTTGAGCGACGGTGTCCCCAGGTAGTGACCCGGAATCACGGTGTGCGGTTTCAAGTCCTGGATACGTTGCAGGGTTGCCAGCCAATCGGTGTGGGACTTCGCGGTCTGCGTATCGGCCATCCACACATGAATGTTCTCGGAGACCACCACACCACCCACCACGGCCTTGATCGACGGGATCCACACAAAGGTGCGGTCCGGCTGCGGCCCGTCCAGACCGATCACTTCCAGTTGCTTGCCTTCGAGGGTCAGGCTGTGGCCTTCAAGTACCTGAGGGATGACGGCTTTGGCTGGCTTATCGGCCCCCAGTTTCGGGCCCCAGAACGCCAGTTTGTGTTCAACGGTGGCCTTGATATGGTCCACCACCGGCTGCGGCGCCACGACTTTGGCCTGGGGGAACGCGGCGGTCAGGGTATCGAGGCCGAAGTAGTAGTCCGGGTCACCGTGGCTGATGTAGATGGTAGTCAGGCGCTTGCCGCTGGCGCGGATTTTTTGCACCAGTTGCTCTGCCTGGGTCTTGCCGAATTGGGCGTCCACCAGGATCGCGTCTTTGTCGCCACTGACCAGGACGGAGGTGACCGGCATCATCGCGGTTTCGCCCGGGTTGTAGGCGTCCAGAGTCAAGTCGGCAGCCGTGGCGTGCGCGGCGAAGGCCAGGGTAGCGGCGGCCAGGGCCACGCGCTTGAGCGGGGAGAATCCAAACATGTGCTGCTCCAGTCATCGGTAAGGTGTGGACAGAGCTTAGTTGCACCAAACGCTACAAAAAATGCGATGCTTGGACATAGTTTGTTTCTAAAAGCGGGCAAATCATGGATCGTCTTCAAGCAATGCGCGTGTTTGTGGCCGTGGTGGACTTGGGCAGCCAGTCTGCAGCGGCCGACCACCTGGACCTTTCTCGTCCGGTGGTGTCGCGCTACCTGGCGGAGCTGGAAGACTGGGTCGGCGCGCGCCTGATGCACCGCACCACCCGCAAGCTCAGCCTGACCGCCGCCGGCAGCGAAACCTTGCCCCGTTGCCGGCAGATGCTGGAATTGTGCAGCGACATGCAGGCCGCCGTCAGCGAACCGGACGAAGCGCCCCGTGGCCTGCTGCGCCTGAGTGTCAGCACGTCCTTCGGCCAGGCGCAGTTGGCCGATGCCATGGCCGAATACGTCAAGCGCTACCCGCTGGTGAGCATCGACATGCAGATGCTCGATCGCACGGTGAACCTGGTGGACGAACGCATCGACCTGGCGATCCGCACCAGCTTTGAACTGGACCCCAACCTGATCGCCCGCCGCCTCACGTTGTGCCGTTCGGTGATCTGCGCTTCGCCCGCTTACCTGCTGGAGCATCCGCAGCCCCGGCGGGTCGAGGACCTGGCTCGGCACAATTGCCTGACCCACTCCTACTTCGGCAAAAGCCTGTGGCACTTCGTGGAAAACGGCGAGCCGGTGTCTGTGCCGGTGCAGGGCAATATCAGTGCGAATGAGGCGAGCACCTTATTGCGAGTGACGCTGGCGGGGGCAGGGGTGTCGCGGCTGCCGAGTTATCAGGCGGGCGACTACATCCGCAGCGGCGAGTTGATCCGCTTGTTGCCCGAGGCCGAGCCGCAGCAGATGAGCATCTACGCGGTGTACGCCTCGCGCAAGCACATGCCTGCGGCGCTGCGCAGCCTGCTGGATTTCTTGGTACTGAGGTTTCCGGAAGAGCCGGTGTGGGACGTCGGTCTCTGAGCCGACATAAACAGGTTGAATGTCGCCCGATAATGGCGACTTGCCTCAGCTGACCTATGCTTATCAAAGCACCTTCTTGATCCGGTCAGAGGTCAGCATCATGTCGATCAAAACAAGAAAGTACCTGATGATTTTCACCCTGTGCGCCGCCGCCACAGCGCTCTATGGCACTGCCGCCTACCGCGTCGAACAGACCCGCATGCAGCCGGGCTTCGCCTCCAGCTGCAATCATGGTCAATGCGTTGGCCACATGGCCGCCTTCAGTTCGCTTCGCTAGCGTCCTGGTCGGTTTTCAATTGCTCCCGAAACGCCTTCGGGGAGAACCCGACGCGTCGGCGAAACAGCCGTGAGAAGTTGGTCGGATCGGAGAAGCCCAAAACCTCCGACATCTCATTGATGGTCATGCTGGTGTAAGTCAGCAGACGCTTGGCTTCCAGCAACTGGCGGTCGTGCATGATCTGCAACGCGGGCTGCCCGCCCAACTCCCGACATGTACCGTTCAGGTGTGAGACCGAGATCCCAAGCTTGTGGGCCAGGTCTTCGATTTTCGGGTGTTCGCGATAGTGCTGCTCCACCAACTGGGTGAACCGACGGAAGTATTCGCGGCCCCTTGGCGCCCGTGGATGCCGGCGCTGAATGGCCTGGCGGCTGATCCACACCAGCAGTACGCTGACCAGCGCGTGCATCATCATGTCCCGCGCCGGTTGATCGCTGGCGTACTCGTCCTGCAAGCGCGCAAAGAGGCTGTTGAGGTAGTCACTGTCGTTGCCGGCGGGATAGCTGCCCAAGGCGTTCAGGCCATCCAGCGCCGCGCCCAGTTGCCCTTGCAAATGCGCCATCAGCGGCGCCGCCAGGGTGACCACAAAGCCTTCGACGTCTTCGGAAAACCGAAACCCATGCACGCATAACGGCGGCAGTACCTGCAGCGTCGATTCGTTCAGGGTGCTGCGCTGGCCTTCGATCTCCAGCTGCGCCTGGCCCTTGTGCACGTACAACAACTGGCACAGGTCCGCGTGCCGGTGGGGCTGGATTTCCCACTGGTACTCACGGCTGCGCCGGGAGATGGTTTCACAGTGCAACAAATCCGGAGTCGGCCATTGCTGGCTTTCACCGTAGAGCTTGAACACTGGAATCGCGGCACTGGCAGTTTTGGTCATGGCTTCATCCGATACTTCGGGAGAGTTGTGCGGTAATCGCCCCAATTGGCGAAAAGCGCAGCTTTGGGCTCAGTTTTCACCTTCTTATGCCGGGCACTCAAGTGAAAAATGCCAGCAACAACATCAATGACAACTCTTTCACCGAATACGTTCGGGTGAAGCTTGCGGGCCATAAAAATAATGAAAACGCTGAAAACCCAAGTCGCCATCATCGGCGCCGGCCCGTCGGGGCTGCTGCTCGGTCAACTGCTGCACAACGCCGGGATTGAAACCCTTATTCTTGAGCGCCAGACGCCGGATTACGTGCAAGGCCGCATCCGTGCCGGGGTGCTGGAACAGGGGATGATCGACCTGTTGCGCCAGGCCGGCGTCAGTGCGCGAATGGACGTCGAAGGCCTGGTGCATGAGGGCTTTGAGCTGGCACTGAACGGACAGCTGACCCACATCGACCTCAAGGCGCTGACCGGCGGCAAGACGGTGATGATCTACGGTCAGACCGAAGTCACACGCGACCTGATGGCCGCGCGCCAGGCCAGCGGTGCCACTACTCTGTACGCAGCCAGCAATGTACAGCTCCATGACTTGAAAAGCGCAGAGCCGTGGCTGAGCTTCGAGCATGCAGGCGAGCAGTACCGGCTGAACTGCGATTACATCGCCGGCTGTGACGGTTTCCACGGTGTGGCGCGTCAGTCGATTCCCTCTGAGGCGCTGAAAATCTTTGAACGGGTGTATCCGTTCGGTTGGCTTGGCATTCTCGCCGACACGCCGCCGATCCACGAGGAACTGGTGTACGCCAAGCACGAGCGCGGCTTTGCCCTGTGCAGCATGCGTTCACCGACCCGCAGCCGCTATTACCTGCAAGTGCCGGCCGATGAGTCGGTCGACGACTGGTCCGACGAGCGCTTCTGGGATGAACTGAAAACCCGTTTGCCTCAGGCACTCACCGAGCAACTGGTGACAGGCCCGTCCATCGAAAAGAGCATCGCGCCACTGCGCAGCTTTGTGGTGGAACCGATGCAATACGGACGCCTGTTCCTGCTGGGGGACGCCGCCCACATCGTGCCGCCCACCGGCGCCAAGGGCTTGAACCTGGCGGCCAGTGATGTCAGCACCTTGTTCAATATCCTGCTCAAGGTGTACCGCGAGGGCCGAGTGGAATTGCTGGAGAAGTACTCGCAGATTTGCCTGCGGCGGATCTGGAAGGCCGAACGGTTTTCCTGGTGGATGACCTCGATGTTGCACCAATTCCCCGAGGCGGACGGCTTCAGCCAGCGCATCGCCCAGAGCGAATTGGAGTACTTCGTCGAATCCGAAGCCGGGCGTAAAACCATTGCAGAAAATTACGTCGGACTTCCTTACGAGACTATCGAATAGCCAGCTATCTAGTACACTGACGAGCATTCCCGCGGGCTTCCTTTTCCCGCGGGCCTTGCTCGCAGGTTCTGCCGTGACCAACCTCAATCAGCCCGCCACACCAGCTGTTCGCAGTGTCCTTGTCGCCTTGATGATGGCGATCTTTCTCGGGGCCCTGGACCAGACCATCGTCGCCGTCTCCATGCCGGCGATTTCCGCCCAGTTCCATGACGTCAACCTGCTGGCCTGGGTGATCTCCGGCTACATGGTGGCGATGACCGTGGCAGTGCCGATCTACGGCAAGCTCGGCGACCTGTACGGGCGCCGGCCGATGATGTTGATCGGCATGGGCTTGTTCACCCTTGCTTCGCTGTTTTGCGGCATGGCCCAGAGCATGGAGCAACTGGTGCTGGCGCGGATCCTCCAGGGCATTGGTGCCGGCGGGATGATTTCGGTCAGCCAGGCGATTATCGGCGACATCATTCCGCCCCGTGAGCGTGGGCGTTATCAGGGTTACTTCAGCAGCATGTACGCGGTAGCGAGCGTGGCCGGCCCGGTGTTGGGCGGTTACATGACCGAGTACCTGTCGTGGCGCTGGGTGTTCCTGATCAACCTTCCATTGGGCGCGGGCGCCTGGTGGGTGGCCCATCGCACATTGGTAGGGCTGCCGGTGCCGCAGCGCAAGCCGGTGATCGACTATCTCGGCACTGTGCTGATGATTGTCGGTTTGACGGCGCTGTTGCTGGGCATCACCGAAATCGGCCAGGGTCATCATTGGCGCGACGATGAAGTGCTGGGCTTGCTGGCCTGCGCTCTGGTGGCGTTGACGGTGTTTGTGTGGCACGAACGCCGGGCGCGGGAGCCGTTGTTGCCGATGCACTTGTTTGCCAACCGCAGTGCGGTGTTGTGCTGGTGCACGATTTTCTTTACCAGTTTCCAGGCGATTTCCCTGACGGTGTTGATGCCGCTGCGCTACCAGACCGTGACCGGTTCCGGTGCCGACAGCGCCGCTTTGCACTTGCTGCCGCTGGCGATGGGCTTGCCGATGGGGGCTTATTTTGCCGGGCGTATGACCTCAGTGACGGGACGCTATAAGCCGATGATTCTGATTGGGGCTTTGCTGAGTCCGATCGCGATTCTCGGTATGGCCCTCAGTGCGCCTCAGGCTGTGGCAGTGACCAGTTTATTTATGTTGCTGTGTGGGATTGCCGCCGGGATGCAGTTTCCGACTTCGCTGGTGGGCACGCAGAACTCGGTGGAGCAGCGGGATATCGGGGTGGCGACCAGCACCACCAACCTGTTCCGTTCCCTGGGCGGTGCGGTTGGGGTGGCATGCATGTCGGCGCTGTTGCTGGCGTTGTTGCAGGACTCCAGTTTTGCGCACCTGGCCAGTGGGGCGCTGGTCGCGGAGGGGAGTTCCGGGAATGTGTTGCTGGATGGGTTGAATGCGGCGCCTGGGCCGGCGCAGGATGCCTTGCGGGGGGAGTTGCTGATTACCTTTCGGCATTTGCTGATGGTCAGCGCCGGGGTTTCGTTGTTGGGGTTGGCGGCGGCGATTGCCATGCCTAATCGGGTGTTGCGGGGGCGGGAAGACAAGGCCCGGTAGTTCTGGGTTTGTTTTGTTTTGTGTACATATCCGTTGCTGCGGTAACGGCGGCTTATGGTTTCGCTCTTACAGCGGGTCACTTTTTGCAAACGCCCCAAAAGTAACCAAAAGGTCTCTGCCCCACCACTCGGTGCCTCGCTTAGGCTCGGCATGCC
>NZ_JAAAFU010000099.1:0-315 GCF_019352905.1 Pseudomonas sp. Xaverov 83
TGCAGGATATCGCGGCCGCGTCTTCAGAGGGGGATAGCATGACCTCACGCCTTCTATAAAAGCCCTCCCTTAGTCTTTTGATTATCCCATGACATTACACTTATTGTGAGGGGGTTATTTGACCGGACAGCTCTAGGGTTCGCAATGCTCCTCACAATATATCAAAGCCACCAAACATCCGGCCATCTATTCCGCTCTTCTCATGTTGGTTGTGAATATGTAATGCAGTCCAGGCTTCGTAGAATACAATGATCTAATAGAGGTGCATAAGTTGTGCAGAACCCTTGGAGTCTCATGGAATCGCGAATGGTCTCT
>NZ_JAAAFU010000016.1:0-49497 GCF_019352905.1 Pseudomonas sp. Xaverov 83
GGTGGGGCAAGAGCGTTTTGCTTACTTTTGCGCTGTTCAAAAGTGAGCCGCTGTAAGAGCGGAACCAATATCAGCCGTCACCCAAATAACGGATATGCACACACCACCCCGCCCAGCCCCTCCACATTGCACCCACGCCCCAGAGCCGATAGTCTTGCCAACCATTACCAAAACCCCAATGCCCCCGGGCCCATTGGGTAAAAGGAGAGGTTTGTGAACATCGGACAGTTCGCCTTTCAACGCCAGGTTGAAACCCTATACGTCGACCACAACAGCTGGCTGCGCACCGTACTAAGGCGCAAGCTGGGCAATGCATTCGACGCCGCCGACCTGGCCCACGACGTCTACCTGCAACTCATGCGCAAGGGCCAACTCCCCCCCACCGGCGAATCCCGCCGCCACCTGACCCAAATCGCCAACGGCCTGGTCATCGACCTCTACCGCCGTCGCCAGATCGAATCCGCCTACCTGCAAGCCCTGACCCTCTTGCCCGAACCCTGCGCCCCCGATGAAGAAACCCGCGCCCTGGCCATCGAAGCCCTGATCGAAATCGACGCCGCCCTGCACAACCTGCCACCCAAGGCACGCCAGGCCCTGTTGCTGTGCAAACTCGACGGCCTGAGCTACCGCGAGATCGCCGCCGAGCTGCACGTCTCCGTCTCCTCGGTGGAAAAATACATCGCCGCCGGCCTGCTGGCCTGCTACCAGACCCTGCACGGCTGACCCACGGCGATGTCGACCGAACAGCCAATCGCCCCCGATATTATCGAGCGCGCCACCGCCTGGATGGCCCGCCTGTGGGCCGATGACGCCAGCGCCCAAGACCACGCCAACTGCCTGCGCTGGCGTGCCGAACACCCCCATCACGAACTGGCCTGGACACGCCTGCTGGGCTTCGAGCAAAAACTCAACAGCGTCCCCGCCGCAGTAGCCAGGCACAGCCTGGCCGAACCCGACGCTCCCGACTCCCCCGATCGCCGGAGCACCCTGCGCCTGCTGGGCCTGTTGGTAGCAGCCGGTGGCCTCACCTACGGCGTGCGCCGCACCGACGCCTGGCAACTGGCAAGTGCCGGCCACAGCACCCGCACTGGCGAAATTCGCGAAGTCGTATTGCCCGACGGTACCCGCCTGGTGTTGGGCTCGGCCTCGGCGATTGACGTGCAATTCGACGACCGCCAACGCCTGGTACGGTTGCGGGCCGGCGAGGTCTTCATCACTACCGCGCCGTCATCTCGACCGTTTCGGGTGCAGAGTCGCCAAGGTGTGTTTCAGGCCCTGGGCACGCGCTTCAGCGTCCGCCAATGCGACGACAGCTGTCAGTTGGCAGTGCTTGAGGGCGCCGTACACGTGCAGCCGGACCATGGCCCAGCGGTGCGAGTGGAGGCGGGGCAAGGTGCCACGGTTTCCAGGGACAAGGTGCACCCGACTGCGGCGGTGACTGACCGCAGCATCGCCTGGGTCAAGGGGCTGTTGGTGGCTGATGGTACCCGGCTCGACGAGCTGATCGCCGAGCTGGCGCGCTACCGCCCCGGAGTGCTGCGCTGTGCGCCGGAGGTGGCGATGCTGCGGGTCAGCGGCGTGTTGCACCTGGACAATACCGACCTGGCCCTGAACAACCTGGCCGCCGCGTTGCCGATACAAGTGGTGAGGCGCACCCGCTATTGGGTGACAGTACGTGCCCCTGCCTGAAAAAAACTTGAGGTTTGATTGAGGGTTTTGGCGGCTCGTTCGGAAGATAAGATAAGGGCGAGCAAAGGCTCATTCAGTCAGGGAGACTTCATGAGTAACAAGGATGTGGCTGCGGCCAAACCCAGGGGGCGGGGCGCGGTCTCGCAAGTGTTGCGGCCGGTGCGCGGGCGACTGATCGCTGCGGCACTGCTGGCCGGTGTGGGCAGTATGCTGACGTTGGTGCCGCTGGGCGGCATCGTGCATATCGCCAGGGTCGCCCTCGGCTGGCCGTCCATGGCCCAGGCGTCGGGCGAGGTGTGGTTGACCCTCTGTGTCAGCCTGGCGAGCCTGTTCGCGGGCCTGCTGTTGATGACGGTTGCGGAGACGGTCGCGCACCTGGCCGACAACCACATCACTCGCCACCTGCGCCTGGCAATCGCCCAGCGACTGAGCCAGGTGCCGCTGGGCTGGTTCACCGAGCGGGCGTCGGGCGAGGTCAAGCAGGCGATGCAGGACGACATCGGTACCCTGCACAGCCTGACTGCGCATTTCTATACCACCGCCGGGCGTTGCGCCGGGGCAGTGTTGTTGTCGGCGGTGTATCTGTTCTCGGTCGACTGGCGCATGGCGCTGGTATCGCTGTTGCCGTTTCCGGGGTTCTTCCTGTTCTTCAATCGTGCGATGAACGCCAGCGGCCGCACCAGGCAGGCCTTTGTCGAACGCATGACCCGGGTCAATAACGCAGTCGTCGAGTTCGTCAACGGCATTCCGGTGGTCAAGGCCTTCGGTGCCATCGGCAAGGCCCACGCAAGCTACCGCAAAGCGGTGGATGATTTCAGCAAAGCCTTCGTTGAATTCACCCGGCCGCTGGTGGGGACGATGGCCAACGCCAATGCAATGATCGCCCCGGTGACGGTGCTGGCAACGGTGCTGACGTTCGGCCTGGTGTTTATCAGCCTGGGCTGGATCAGCGCCGTAGAGGTGCTGCCGTTCGCCATTGTCGCGCCGGGTATTTGTGCGCCGCTGATGCTGCTGAGTTACATCACTCACGACCTGAACAACGCCGTTGGCGCCGCCGAGCGTGTACAGGCACTGCTGGCGACACCGGTGCTGGCACAGGTGGAACCGGGTTCCGAGCGGCTGCCCAAGGACGCCGAGGTGCGCGTGGAAAACCTCGGGTACGCCTACGACCCGCAGAACCCGGTACTGTCGAACATCAGCTTGACCCTCAAGCCCGGTACCGTCACCGCCATTGTCGGCGCTTCGGGCTCGGGCAAGTCGACCCTGGCGCGCCTGCTGCTGCGCTTTTTTGACCCGACCGAGGGGCGTATCACCCTGGGCGGCGTCGACCTGCGGCAGATCGAGACCTCGCAGCTCTACAACCTGATTGGCTTCGTGTTGCAAGAGGTGCGCCTGGTCCACGCCAGCATTGCGGAAAACATCGCCCTCGGCCGGCCCAGCGCGAGCCGCAAGGAAATCGAAGCGGCCGCCCGGGCCGCGAATATCCACGAATGCATCATCGGCTTGCCACGGGGCTACGCCTCGGTGATCGGCGAGGACGCGCAGTTGTCCGGCGGTGAGCAGCAGCGCATCAGCATCGCCCGCGCGGTATTGCTGGCGCCGCCGGTGCTGGTACTGGATGAACCCACGGCCGCCGCCGATGCCGGGAACGAGGTGGCGATCCAGGACGCGCTGTCACGCGTTGCCCAAGGGCGCACGCTGCTGGTGATCGCCCACCGCCTCGACACCGTGATGCACGCCGACCACATCATCGTGCTGGAAAACGGCCGCATCGTTGAACAGGGCAACCATCCCCGACTGATCGCGCAGGAGGGCCGCTACGCGCGCCTGTGGGCGTCGGGCGGCTACAAACAGACCCGCGAACAGGTGCTGCCGACATGCTGAAAACCTTTATCGAACTGTCGGGCGACGACGGGCCAGTCTTGCGTCGCTATGTGGGAAAGGTGGTGTTCTACGGCGCGCTCTGTGGGCTGACCATCGCTGCGCTGGTGCCGGTACTGACCGATATGCTCAACGGTGATCTTGCCGAAGCCGCGTTGTGGCTGGTGGTGTTTCTGGCGGCGGTGGCGACGTGTTGGGCTACGCGACGGGAAGTTGAAAAGGCTGGCGTCGCGGTGGGCGTGGCGGTGCTGCAAGGCGGTCGCCAGCGGATTGGCGATCATGTGGCCGGGCTGCCCGTCGGCTGGTTTACGCCGGATAACACCGCGCGGCTCAACCAGGTGGTGACCCAGGGCATGATGACCGTGGCCCAACTGCCGGCCCATGTATTTACCCCGGTGCTCAGCGGCGTGGTGACGCCGTTGGTGCTGGTGCTGGCGTTGTTTGTGTTGAACTGGAAAATGGGCCTGATCGCCCTGTTGGCATTGCCGATTCTCGGTGCTGCGTTCTGGTTCAGCGCGCGGCTGGGCCGGCGTGCCGACCGAGCGTTCCAGCGCAGTTCGGCCGACACCAGCCAACGCATGCTGGAGTTCGCCCAATCGCAATCGGTGTTGCGTGCGTTCAGTGGCGGCGGTAGCTCGGTGTTCCTGCAGCGGGCGATTGAACAGCAACACGCGACAGGGGCACGCCTGATCCTGCTGTCTGCAACCTCGGTACTGCTGAATATGTGGTTGGTGCAGGTGGTGTTCGCCGCCTTGTTGATCGCCGCCGCGTTGTGGCTTGACGCCTACCTGGGGAATGCCTTGTACGTGGGTTCGGTGATCGCGGTGATGGTCTCGCTGTTGCTGGTCAGCCGCTTCGTTGACCCGCTGCTGGAGGTGGCTGGCTATGGCGAGACGTTGCGCGGGGCCGGGATGCAACTTGAGGCGGTGCGCGAGATCCTTGCGGCATTGCCGATGAAGGAGCCAAGCGCGCCGCAGTGTCCGCGGGATGCCTCCGTGGAATTGTGCGACGTCAGCTTTCGTCACCCGGGTAGTCCTCGGGACGTGTTGCGCGGCGTGAACCTGCGTATTGAGCCTGGCAGCATGACCGCACTCGTAGGGGAATCCGGCTCCGGCAAGACCACGCTCTTGCGGTTGGTCGCGCGATTTTTCGAGGTCAGCCAGGGCCAGGTGTGTATCGGTGACGTGGATGTGCGACAGATGTCCGGCGAGCAACTCAACGCGCAGATCAGCCAGATTTTCCAGGACACCTACCTGTTCCAGGGCAGCGTCGCCGACAACATTCGCCTCGGCAAGCCCGATGCCAGCGATGCGCAAGTATTGAAGGCCGCGCGACAGGCCGGCGTGCAAGAAATCATCGAGCGCCTGCCCATGGGCCTGTCGACCACCGTGGGCGAGGGCGGGGCACGCCTGTCCGGTGGCGAGCGCCAGCGTGTTGCGATCGCCCGGGCGCTGGTCAAGGGCGCGCCGATCCTGTTGGTGGACGAAGCTACGGCTGCATTGGACGCCGAGAACCAGGCGGTCATCGCCGAAACCCTGGCACGCTTGCGCGGCACGTGCACGTTGATCGTGATCGCGCATCAGCTGTCGACGGTGGTGATGGCCGACCAGATCGTGGTGCTTGAAGAGGGCCGGATCGTAGAGCACGGCACGCCTGAACAACTGACGGCCCGCCAGGGGCGCTATGCCCGGTTCCTGGCACAGCGGCGGGCGTCGAAGGGGTGGCGTATCGCCTAGTGGACCCGCCAGGACGGCGGGTCCGAGCGCAGGGTCAGAGCTTCGGCAGTTGCCCGATGCGGCCCATCATTTCGGTGACAATCTGCAGGTCCAGCAGGAACTGGTCGACGGTCTTGAACTCGCTGTCGGTGTGGCCGGTGTACTTGACCTCCGGCCGCGCCAGGCCGAATTGCACGCCATTAGGCAGCTCATGCACCGAGGTCGCACCGGCGGAAGTGCCGTACTTGTGTTCCATGCCCAGGTTCTCGCTGGCCACCGCCAACAGCGCCTTGACCCACTCGCCTTCAGGGTTGCGGTACATCGGCTCGGCGATCGAGTAGTCGAAGCTCACGGCTACGTGGCTCTTCTTGGTCCACGCAGCCAGCTTGTCAGCAATTTCAGCCTTGAGCGCTTCCGGCGACTTGCCTTTTGGCACCCGCAGGTTGACTGCCAGCTTGAAGGCTTTGTCATCCTCACCCACATAGGTCAGCGAGGTGGTCAGCGGCCCCATGAACGCATCGGAGAAGCCCACACCCAGTTTGCCGCCCAGGTAATCCAGGCCCCAGTTGTTGGCGGCATAACGCGCGGCGTCGGTGAACTGGTTGTGCTTGAGCGTGACTTTGCCGTCGAGGCTGTTGAGGAAATCGAGCATCCGGGCCACCGGGTTCACCCCGGATTCCGGCTCGGAGGAGTGGGCGGACACGCCGGTGACGGTCAGTTGGACGTCCTTGCCGACCACCTTGGCCGCTACTTCAAAGTCGCCGCCATTGCGCTTGGCGTATTCGCTACCGGCCTTTTGCAGGCTGGCGGCGAGTTCGGCAGGCTTGTCGCTGAGCAATGTCACCACCGACGCCGATGGAATCTGGTTGGTGGCCTTGCCGCCGGTCATCGAGATGATTTCTGCGCCTTTGCCTTCAGCCTTGCGCTTGGGGAACTTGGCCATGACCGTGCCGTAGCCTTTCTCGGCGATCACCACCGGGTAGCCGCCATCCAGCGCCAGGTTGTAGTTGGGCGTTGGGTTGTGTTCGAAGTAGTACGGGATTGCGTCGCCGGAGGTTTCCTCGGTGGTGTCCACCAGCAGCTTGAAATTGCGTGCCAGTGGCAGCTTCTCTTCCTTGATCACCTTCATCGCATACATCGCTGCCACGATGCCGTTCTTGTCGTCCTCGGTGCCGCGGCCATACATGCGATCGCCAATCAGCGTGACCTTGAACGGATCGAGCTTGGTGCCGTCCTTGAGCACCCAGTTTTCCGGGGTTACCGGTACCACATCGGCGTGAGCATGGATGCCGACGACTTCATCGCCGCTGCCTTCCAGGGAGATCTCATAGACACGGTTATCGATATTGCGGAAGTTCAGGTTGAACGACTCGGCCAGGCTCTTGATCTTGGCGGCGATCTTGATGAACTCGGGGTTGTCGTGCTGGGCCACGCCGGCCACTTGGAAGGTCGGGATCTCCACCAGTTCGCGCAGGGTTTCAGTGGCGGCAGCGCCGTACTTCACTCGCGCATACAGGCCCAGCAGGCGATGGATTTCATTCTGCTGGTCGGCGGTCAGGTCCTTGTTGTCGAGGAACGCGCTGATGGCCGGGCCGAGGTTGTCGCTCTTCGCCACGTCACTCTTGGCCAGGCTGCCGAGAAACTGCCTGAAATCCTTCACCGAAGCATCGCTGAAGGTCTTCAGGATGATCGCGTTCTGTTGCGGGGTGAGGTTGGCTTGCGCTTGGGTGGTGAACACCGAAAGGCTGGCGGCCATCAGGGTGGCTACGGCCAGTTGCTTGAGGGAAAAATCCATTGCTGAGGGCATTCCTTTGCAGGGAGTGAGTGAGAAATGTCTGATCAGAAGGTCAGAAACAATTTCACACACTACCATCGGGAGGCTGGGGGAGGGGAGTGCTTGAGTAGGAAATTTCCCGTAGAAATGCGCAATGACCCACAGAACAGAAAGCTCCGGTATGGTTCTGCGGTTAGGGTGTTATTTGTGCAAAGGAGTGGTGTTGATGATGCTTTCAGACCGTTATCGCGGCAGCCTGCTTGGGCTGGCCTGTGGTGATGCAGTAGGGACTACGGTTGAGTTCATGCGCCGTGGGTCGTTTGCCCCGGTCACTGATATGGTGGGGGGTGGACCGTTCCAGCTTTTGCCTGGTCAGTGGACGGATGACACTTCCATGGCGCTGTGTCTGGCCGAAAGCCTGCTGCGCAAGAATGGTTTCGACGCTGCCGATCAGATGGGGCGTTATTTGAACTGGTGGAAGTGGGGCTACCTGAGTGCTACGGGGGAGTGTTTCGATATCGGCACAACCGTTCGTGATGCATTGACGAAGTATCAGCACACAGGCGATCCGTTCGCGGGCTCCACCGACCCGTACTCGGCGGGTAACGGGTCAATGATGCGCCTGGCCCCGGTGGTGCTGTTCTGTTTCCCTGAAGCCGAGCGCTTGCGGGAGTTTACCGTCGACAGTTCCCGCACTACTCATGGCGCGTTGGAGGCGATTGAGTGCTGCCTGGTGCTGGCGGAGTGTATTTCCAATGCGCTGCGTGGGGATTCGAAAGCGCAGGTACTAAAGGTTGACTATCTGGACTTGAGCGAACCCAAAGTTGTGGACATTGCTGATGGGCACTACCTCGATAAGGCGCGCAGCGACATCGTTGGTTCTGGTTACGCGGTGGCTTCGCTTGAAGCTGCGCTATGGTGTTTTTATCACACCAACAGCTTTGCCGAGGCCGTGCTGGCTGCGGCAAACCTGGGGGATGACGCCGACACTACTGCGGCGATCGTGGGTCAGTTGGCTGGTGCGTATTACGGCGTGCAGGGCATTCCAATCGAGTGGTTGGGCAAGGTGTGGCAGCGTGAAGAAATTCAGGAGACTGCCGATGCGTTGTTTCAGGCGGCACAAGGCCAGGCTGCTGCGCTCTAGGTATCCGTCAGCCCTTCAACTCCGCCAACTGTTTCCACTCAATCGAAAACCTCGCCAGGTATTTGCGTAGTCGGTCGGCATCGTTTGGTTGCGCCTTGGCTTGTCGGGAAACACCGAACAGGCGTCGTCCGGCATCGGAAATGCTGTCGGACTGGAGGCATGTTTCGATCACGGCGTTGAGTTGCAACTGGTCGAACAGGTCCAGTTCGGTATCGACGCCCAGGCGTGACAGCCAATCGTTTTGCGGCGACGCCAGGCCCCAGGCGTGACGCAGTCGGTCGATCTCTTCCTGGGTCTGGTTTTCGTCGATGCGCCCGCTGTCCGCCAGGGTGGCCATGCGCGTGATGGAGGCAGACAGTTCGCGAAAGTTGCCCAGCCAGGCCGCTTCGCTGGAGCAGGCAAAGGCGAGGTAGCGCCGCCGGGCTTCGAGGTTGAAGCGCACCACTTGGCCTTGTTCGCGGGCATGGCGTTCCAGTTCGAAGTCGATGTTCGGTTCGATGTCTTCACGACGCCCGGCCAGGCCCGGCAGGTCGAAGGTCCAGAGGTTGATCCGGGCGTACAGGTCTTCGCGGAACAGCCCTTCGGCGACGCGGCCGCGCAGGTCGCGGTGGGTGCCTGCGATGATCAGGAAGTCGCTGGTGACTTCCTGGTCGCCACCGAGGGGAAAAAAGCGTTTCTCTTCGACGGCCTTGAGCAGCATCGCCTGTTCGTCGAGCCCAAGCTCGCCGATCTCATCCAGGAACAACATGCCGCCATCTGCCGCGCGCAGCAAACCATCGCGAGCGTTCTGGGCGCCGGTGAAGGCGCCTTTGATATGGCCGAACAGAGCCGACATCGCGCCATCGCCGCGCAAGGTGGCGCAGTTCACTTCAACAAAACGCCCCTGGACCTGATGCCGGCTGCGCTTGAGTTCGTAGATGCGCCGCGCGAGGAATGACTTGCCGGCACCGGTAGGGCCGATCAGCAGCATCGGCGCCTTGGAGCGCACGGCCACGCGTTCGATCTGTTCGATGGAGCGGTTGAAGGCCGGGTTGCGTGTGGCGATTCCGGATTTGAGGAAGGCCAGGCTTTCCAGGCGCTTGTGGGCGAAGCGCGATGCGATGCGGTCGTAGCGCGACAGGTCGAGGTCGATCAGCGCATGGGTGCCGGTGGCACGCTCCTCTTCGTTGCGGCGGCGAGCCGGGGACGTCTGGATCAAGCGGGCTGGCAGGTAGCGCGCTTCCGTCAGCAGGAACCAGCAGATTTGCGCAACGTGGGTGCCGGTCGTGATGTGGACCAGGTAGTCCTCGTGGTCGGTATCGAAGCGGTAGCTGGTGGTGAAGTCGTGCAGAGCGCCGTACACCTCCTCGAAATCCCAGGGGTTCTTCAGGTGCATGGGGTGCAGCCGCACCTCGGTTTCCGGCGATACCTGCAGGATGTCGTCGCGTACCCGCTGAGCCAGGCTGACGTCTCGTGCGTCGACGCCGTGAATCAGCTCCAGGCGATCAATCAGTACTTCCTGCTGCTGGCAGAGGCCCACGCTGGGCCGCCAATGGTTCCAGCGGTTGGCGCCTTTGCCGACCCGGTCCAGGGTTGAACCGATAAAACCTATGGCGACCGTGCGCTTTTGAATCATGGCGATACCAAAATATAGATGGCGATATGTAAGGATAAGTAATTTCTGATGGGAATGTCATCGCAGTCGAGTCGATTAGTTATTTAAATTAAAAATATTCATATAAAACAAATAGATAAAAATATTTAACGGCGGAAATAAAAAACTGGCATGGCAGCTGCAATAACTCTCGCAACGGAACCCACAACAGAGCGAGACGCCGCGATGGCCAACTCCCAGATCTTTAACACCCAGCAGGCGAAACTGCCTGCATGCGACACCTTGAACGCCACACGGGTACCGGCTTATGCCTACAGCGCCAAGCACAAGCTGGCCCAGTTGGCAGTCACCGGTTGCCTGAACCAGACCTTCCACGCCTCGGCAGAAAGCCAGCTGGAGAGCGTGTTGCAGTTGGCCAGCGAGCTGGACAGCCGCTATGTCGCCAAGGTTGCGTGCTATGCCCGCCGCCAAGGCCACATGAAAGACATGCCCGCGCTGCTGTTGGCCGCATTGGTGGCGCAGCGTTCGGTGATGGTGCCGCAGGTGTTCGAGCAGGTGGTGGACAGCGGCAAGATGTTGCGCAACTTCGTGCAAATCCTGCGCAGCGGTGTGACGGGGCGCAAGTCCCTGGGCTCGCAGCCCAAGCGCCTGGTGCAGAACTGGTTGAACACGGCGACGGAGCGTCAGCTTCTGCAGGCGTCAGTCGGTAATCAGCCGTCGTTGGCGGATGTGGTGAAAATGGTTCACCCCAAGCCCACTGAACCATGGCGTGAAGCGTTCTTCGCCTGGTTGATCGGGCGGCCGGTGGACGTACAAGCCTTGCCGGAGTTGACGCGGGCTTTGCTCGCCTTCCGTAGTGGTTCCACCACTGAAGTGCCGGCAGTACCGTTCCAGTTGCTGGGGAACGAGAAGCTCAGCAAAGAACAATGGGCTGCCCAGGCCGATAACATGGGTTGGCAGGCCCTGCGCATGAACCTTAATACCTTTGCACGCCAAGGCGCGTTCGAGGTGCCAGGGTTCGCATGGCAAGTAGCGGCGCGGTTGGCTGATGCAGAGGCGATCGCCAAGGCGCGGGTTTACCCGTACCAGTTGCTGGCGGCGTATCGAATGGCGGGGGATGACGTACCGGCCTGTGTGCGTGAAGCCCTGCAGGACGCCCTCGAGTTGTCCCTGGCCAACGTGCCGGTGTTGCAAGGTTCGGTGGTGGTTTGCCCTGATGTGTCGGGCTCGATGCACAACCCGGTCACCGGGTATCGCGAGGGCGCCACCAGCGCTGTACGTTGCATAGATGTGGCGGCCTTGATCGGCGCGGCGATCTTGCGCAAGCAGCCAGACGCACGCTTGATGCCGTTTGAAAACCATGTGGTGGATATCCGCCTCAACCCGCGTGACAGTGTGATGAGCAATGCGCAGAAGCTGGCAGCCATCGGCGGAGGCGGGACTAACTGCTCGGCGCCGCTGGCGAAAATAGCCAGCGCCAAAATGAAAGTGGACACGCTGATCCTGGTGTCCGACAACGAGTCGTGGATTGACGCAAGGCGCCAACGTGGTACCGAAACCATGCGTCAGTGGGCGTTGATCAAGCAGGTCAACCCGCAAGCGCGGTTGGTGTGTATCGATATGCAGCCCGGTGCAACCACGCAGGCGGCAGACCGCCAGGATATTTTGAATGTGGGAGGCTTCAGTGATGCGGTATTTGATGTGGTCGCGCAGTTCGCCGAAGGGCGCTACGGTGCGCAACATTGGGTGCAGGCGATTGAAGCAGTAGACGTTTGATTTCACCGGCGCTGAATGCCGACGGGACTACATCCAAGACGTCTCGTCAGACCCTTGTCAGCGCCGGTGAAGGCACGAATGCCTGTGGCTGTACATCTATGGTAAGCCGGTATGTTCCGGCGCTCAGTCACACTTTTTGTCGTGCCACCTTATTACGATTGCCTCGGCGAATGCCGGTGAAACTACAGTACGGAATGGTCGCGGGTTCGAGTCCCGCCAGTCGCAAGACTGTAGCTCAGCGGGAGAGCGTGCCGCATGTTTCCCCCCTCTTTTGTCGCCGTCTGTTTACTTGAAACGCCGCGCCTGCGGCACATACAAAAAGAATCGAGATCATGCAAGAGAAGACCTACCAACTGCTGGAAGTTGCCAACGGCAAGCCCATCAAACTCTGGACCCAAGGGGTACCGGTTGAGCCAGAGGCGCGCCAGCAATTGATGAACACGGCGAAGATGCCGTTCATTTTCAAACACCTTGCGGTGATGCCGGATGTGCATCTGGGCAAGGGCTCGACCATTGGCAGCGTGATCCCCACCGTGGGCGCGATTATCCCAGCCGCGGTTGGCGTGGATATCGGCTGCGGCATGATTGCCGCACGTACCTCGCTGACTGCCGCCGACCTGCCGGATAACCTCCACGGCCTGCGCTGCGCGATCGAGGCGGCGGTGCCCCATGGTCGCACCAGTGGCCGTAACGGGCGTGACAAGGGTGCCTGGGACACTGTTCCGCAGCAGGCCGACCAGGCTTGGGCGGCGTTGCAGCCACGCTTCAAAACGATCACCGACAAGTACCCGAAACTGAAGAACACTAACAACCGCCAACACTTGGGGACGCTAGGATCGGGTAACCACTTTGTCGAAGTCTGCCTGGATGAAGCCAACCGGGTCTGGTTCATGTTGCACAGCGGCTCCCGTGGCGTCGGCAACGCTATCGGTAACCTGTTTATCCAGTTGGCTCAACAGGACATGCGTCAGCACATCGCCAACCTGCCGGATCGCGACCTGGCTTACTTCGAGGAAGGCAGCCAGCACTTCGATGACTATGTGGAGGCGGTCGGCTGGGCCCAGGATTTTGCCCGTCAGAACCGCGAGATGATGATGCGGGCGGTGGTTGAGGCGACGCGCAAGGTGATCCACAAACCGTTTGAAGTGGCGCTGGAGGCGGTGAACTGCCACCACAACTATGTGCAAAAAGAGCGGCATTTCGGTGAGGACATTCTGGTCACTCGCAAGGGTGCGGTGTCGGCAAAGAAGGGTGAGCTGGGGATTATTCCCGGCTCGATGGGCGCGAAAAGTTTCATCGTGCGGGGGCTGGGTAACGAAGAGTCGTTCTGCTCCTGCAGCCATGGTGCTGGCCGGACCATGAGCCGTACCAAGGCCAAAAACACCTTCACGGTGGCCGACCAGGTTCGGGCAACGGCCCACGTGGAATGCCGCAAGGACGCCTCGGTAATCGATGAGATTCCGATGGCCTACAAGGATATCGACCAAGTCATGCACGCCCAGCGCGAGCTGGTGGAAGTGCTGCACACCTTGCGTCAGGTGGTGTGCGTGAAGGGATAAAGTCTGGAATTTGATGGTTGTACAGGAGCGTTAAACATGAATAGGGAACAAGACGACGGTCACCCCCTCAGTCTCGCCATGCGCGAACGGGTCTTGCTTGAGCTGGAGCGCATAGAGCGTGAGCGAAACGTTACGGTGCTGTATGCCTGTGAATCCGGCAGTCGTGCCTGGGGCTTTGCGTCCACCGACAGTGATTACGACGTGCGTTTCGTCTATGTGGAAAAGCCGGACTGGTTTGTCCAGGTGGATACGCCACGGGACGTGATCGAACGCCCGCTGGACGACGAGCTGGATATCAGCGGCTGGGAGTTGCGCAAGACCCTCGGTCTGCTGCGTAAATCCAACCCGACGCTGCTGGAGTGGCTCGATTCGCCGCTGGTGTATCGCAGCGAGACGCCTGCGACCTCGCGCCTGCAGGCCCTGGCGGAAGCGTTCTACAGCCCGCCTGCGGCCCGCAGTCACTATTTGTCGATGGCCAGGAAGACCTTTCGTGGGTACCTGCAAGGCGACACGGTGCGCTTCAAAAAGTACTTCTATGTGCTGCGGCCGTTGCTGGCGGTGCGCTGGATCGACCTTGGGCTCGGACGGCCACCGATGACATTTGCCGACCTGTTGTCGACGGTCACGGACCCACTCTTGCTGGATGAAGTGGCGACGTTGCTGGCCCTGAAACGTAATGCCGGGGAAGCGGCGTATGGACCCAGGCGCCCGGCATTGCACCGGTTTATCTCGGCAGAGCTGGAGCGCGAAGTCCCCAAATTGCCACGTACCCAGGAACACACGCACTTGCTGGACCACTACCTGAGGGAAACGGTAAAGCACTACGCATAAGGAATGGTTATGGACCAGGATGTGATCGAGTTGGACGGCGCCATGGGCGGCGGCCAGGTGTTGCGCAGTGGCTTGAGCCTGTCGATGGTGACGGGGCGCACGCTGCGGATTAAAAATATTCGTGCCAGGCGCAGTCGGCCAGGGCTGCTGCGTCAGCACCTGACGGCGGTTCTGGCCGCTGCCCAGGTATGTGGCGCCCGGGTCGAAGGCGCCGAGCTGGGTTCCCAGGCGTTGCTGTTCGAGCCTGGACTGATTCAGGGCGGGGACTATAAATTTTCTATCGGCACGGCCGGCAGTTGCACCCTGGTATTGCAGACAGTGTTGCCGGCATTGCTGCTGGCGCCGCAAGCCAGTCGCGTCAGCATTTGCGGAGGCACCCACAATCCGATGGCGCCTCCGGTGGATTTTCTTGAACGCGCCTGGTTGCCGCAATTGCGGCGGATGGGCGCCAGAGTGGAACTGACACTGGTGCGTCACGGTTTTGTACCGGCGGGCGGTGGCGAGCTTGTGGCGTTTATACATCCGAGCACATTGATGCCGTTGCACCTCACAGAGCGGGGTGAGTTGCGGGGCTCTCGAGCCACCACACTGAGTGCCGGGTTGCCTGTTCATGTGGCCGAGCGTGAGCTGGAGCGTGTTCGTCAGCGGCTGACGATCAAGCAAGAGCAGTTGCACGCGGTGAACCTTGACGCGGAGCACGGGCCAGGCAATGTCCTGTTGTTGGAATATGCTCATGCGCACGTCACCGAAGTGTTCAGCGCATTTGGCCAGGCCAGGTTGCGCGCAGAGGCGGTGGCCGATCAGGCCATCGAGCAGGCGCTCGAGTGGCTTGCCAGCGAAGCGGTCGCCGCCGAGCATCTGGCCGACCAGCTATTGCTGCCGATGGCGCTCGCGGGCGGCGGCAGTTTCACCACGCCGCGGATGACCGAGCACCTGCAGAGCAACATGGCGGTGATCCAGCGGTTTTTGCCGGTGGTACTTGAGAGCCACGAACAAGGCCCTCAATTGCTGAGGATTGAATGCCGGGCGTTGTAGCCCGGCAGGCGGGACCACCCTCTAAGCGCTGAGCCGCGACCGTCCTTCTTCTGTCTGCTAATCTGCGTTCGTTGAAATATCGACCGCCACCCGTGGACCTCTCAATGACAACCCCAACCGATCCAAACCTTGAACCTCAATCCGTCTGCAGCCCGATCACCAGCAGCGCCATTTTCATGGTCGCCACCCTGGCTCCCGGCAGCGACTCGGCGGAGGCGGTACGCAGTTGGTGCGCCGATATTGCCGGCCTGGTGCGTTCAGTCGGTAAGCGTGTGCCGGCGGGCAACCTGTCCTGTGTTGCAGGTTTTGGCTCCAAGGCCTGGGACGCGCTGTTCGGCAGCCCGCGCCCTGCAGCGCTGCATCCGTTCAAGGAAGTGGGCGTGGCAGGTCGTCTGGCACCCGCTACGCCGGGGGATATCCTGCTGCACATCCGTGCCGATCAGATGGACCTGTGTTTTGAGCTGGCTACGCAGTTGATGGCGGCGTTGGGCGATGCGGTGACGGTGGTGGACGAGGTCCAGGGTTTCCGTTACTTCGACATGCGCAGCATCATCGGTTTTGTCGACGGTACCGAGAACCCGGTCGGGCGCAAGGCGGTGGGCTTCACCATTGTCGGTGATGAGGACCCGGACTTCAGCGGCGGCAGCTATGTGTTGGTGCAGAAGTACCTGCACAACATGACGGCCTGGAACGCATTGTCAGTCGAGGCTCAAGAGCGGGTGATCGGGCGTACGAAGCTGTCGGACATCGAACTCGACGACGCGGCCAAGCCGACCAACTCCCACAGTGCGCTGACCACCATCACCAAGGACGGCGAGGAAGTGAAGATCCTGCGGGACAATATGCCCTTTGGCCGTCCAGGCGCCGGGGAGTTCGGTACGTACTTCATCGGCTACGCACGCTCGCCGGAGCCGTTGGAGTTGATGCTGGAGAACATGTTTGTCGGTCGACCGGCCGGCAACTATGACCGCCTGCTGGACTTCAGCACGGCGGTCACCGGCGGCCTGTTCTTCATACCATCAGCGGATTTGCTCGAGGAACTGGCCGACCGCGTGCCTTAAGCCAACAACCCGGTGCTCACCGCCACAATCAGGAACACCCCCAGCACCGCACGGTAGATCACGAACGGCCAGGTGGAGAACCGCTCCAGGAACTTCATCAGGCCCCAGATCGCGAAGAACGCCGAGACACTGGCGACCACCAGGCCAAAGATCAGGTGCGGCCAGGCATGGGCCGGAAGGTCGGCGTGGAACAACACCCACAGCTCCTTCAATCCCGCCAGGGCGATCGCCGGCAAGCCCAGCAGGAACGAAAATCGCGCCGCTTCTTCACGCTTGAAGTTGAGGAACAGTGCGGCGGTCAGGGTTGAACCCGAGCGGGAAACCCCCGGAATCAGCGCGCCGATTTGCGCAATGCCGACAATCAGCGCATCCCGCAGACGCATTTCGCCCACCGTGCGCTTATGCCTTGCGCTGAGTTCAGCCGCGGCCAGCAGCACCGCCATCACCAGGCAGGAAATCCCGATCACCATCAGCCCGCGCAACGGCGAGTTGCACGAGTTGAGCGTCGACGACAAGGCAATCCCGGCTATACCAATCGGAATAGTCGCCAGCACAATCGCCACCGCCAGCTTGAACCACTGGTTGTTGTAGTCGCCCTGGCGCACCGCGCTGATGCTGCCCACGGTGACCTGGCGCACATCCTTCCAGAAGTAACTGACCACCGCCGCCAGTGCGGCCAGCTGCATGGCCGCGGAAAACGCCGAGCCGGGATCCGGCCAGCCGAGCAGGGCGGGCACGATGCGCATGTGGGCGGTGGAAGACACGGGCAGCAATTCGGTGATGCCCTGAATGATGCCCAGGATGCCGATTTGCAGGTAATCCAGGGATGCAAAGCCGACATCGAGGCCGCTGGTGCAGACGTTTGTCAAAGTACTTATCCTGAAAACGAGGGGAGGGAAGTGCTGCGGAGTTTAGTCTAACTTTGTAATGATTTTGTCGTTGACAAGAGAAAAGCGCGATCGGTTCAGCCAACAGAAAGCTTCGCCGGTGTATTGGCATTGCCTGTGGCTTTGTTGACAATGGCGCCCTGTTTTTTTGCCGAGATGCCCATGCCTGCAATCCCCGATACCACCGTCGAATTGATCGAGGCCGGCCCGGAACACGCCGCGCTGATCGCCAACCTTTACCAGTTCTACGCCTACGAGTCCTCGGACTGGGAACAGGAAGACGTCGAGGTGGACGGCCGCTTCTACATCCATGAGGAGCACCTGGCCCGCTATTGGGAAGACCCGCAGTGGAGTGCCAACCTACTGCTGGTGGACGGCTATATCGCCGGCTTCCTGCTGATTGAAGGCAGCGAATTGCCGGGGATTGATGCGCTGGAACTGGCTGACCTGTTCATCTTGAAACGCTACCGCCGCAAGGGCATCGGCCGCGCCATCGCTACTCAGGTATTGAGCAGTGGCGAGGCGAACTGGCTGGTGCGTTTCTATGATCAGGATGAAGTGAGCCAGGCGTTCTGGCGCACGGTATTGGATAACCTGCCCCGTCCGGTGCAGGCCATTGAGCTGGATGATGAGCCGAACCTGCTGAGCTTCCTCGTGACCCGGGCGGCGCTGCACTGAGGCCTCAGCTAAACGCTGCACCAGCCCCTGCACTGAACAGCGCCGCCTGCATCGCCTGAGGCGGCTGCCCGAATGCGCGCAGGAACGCCTGGCGCATGCGCTCGCGATCACCGAACCCGGTCTCGCGGGCGACCACTTCCACCGGATGGCGACTGGTTTCCATCATCGCCCGCGCAGCTTCTACTCGCAGGGATTCGATGGCCTTGGCCGGGGTTTGCCCGGTCTCCTCGCGAAACACCCGACTGAACTGGCGCGGGCTGAGGCGCGCCACGGCCGCCAGCGCTTCGACTGAAAGGTCGTGAGTCAGATTCTCCCGAGCGTAGGCCAGGGCCAGCTGCACGCGGTCGGATTTGGGGTCCAGTTCCAGCAGCGCCGACAATTGCGACTGTTCGCTGCCACGCCGCTGGGCAATCACCAGCTTGCGCGCGATGCGACGGGCAAGGTCGCTGCCCAGGTCGTTCTCCACCATCGCCAGCGCCAGGTCCACCCCGGCGCTCATGCCGGCGCCGGTCCAGATCTGGCCGTCGACGACGAACAGTTTGTCTTCTTCCAGGCGAATCTGCGGGTAACGCTTGGCGAACGCCGGCGCATGCAGCCAGTGGGTGGTGGCGCGCTTGCCCTCGAGCAACCCGGCTTCGGCCAGCACGAAGATGCCCATGCACAGCGACGCAATCCGTCGGGACTGCTTGGAGGCCGCCTGGACCAGCCTCAGCAGGTTGGCATCAGGCAGTTGGAACTCCAGGTAGCCGCTGACGATCAATGTGTCATAACCCTCGGGCCGGATCGGTGTGCTGTTCACCGAGAACCCCTGGGACGTCATGATCGGGCCGCCACTCTCCGACACAAGGTGAAACTCATAGGCCTGCTCGCCCCGCAGCAGATTCGCGCACTCGAACACCGAGCCCAGGCTAAGGCTGAGGGATTGAAAGTTCGGGTAAACCATCAGCGCAATGCTGTGCATCTCATCTCTCCAAGGGGCGCGGAGCGGTGATTGTCGGCGTGTAACCGGTAAACGGCAACCGGCTTGGCGCAATGTCCGGAATCCTTGCGGACATGACATTGTGCGGTGTTGACCCGGCTCCTAAGCTTCACTCCATTCCACCCCACATCACCCCGAGGCACTGGCACATGAAAGTATTGATGGTTTTGACTTCTCACGACCAGCTTGGCAACACCGGCCGCAAGACCGGGTTCTGGCTCGAAGAATTTGCTGCTCCCTACTACGCGTTCAAGGACGCCGGGGCCGACGTGACCCTGGCCTCGCCAGCCGGTGGTCAGCCGCCGTTGGATCCGGTCAGCGACCTGCCGGATTCGCAAACCGACCAGACCCGCCGCTTCGCCACCGACCCGGCGGCACAGCAGGCCCTGGCCACCACGCTGAAGCTGGACTCGGTCAACGCTGACGACTTCGACACCGTCTTCTACCCAGGCGGCCATGGCCCGCTGTGGGACCTGGCAGAGTCGAAAATCTCCATCGCCCTGATCGAAGCCTTCGAGCGTGCCGGCAAGCCGATTGGCTTTGTGTGCCATGCCCCGGGCGCCTTGCGTCACGTCAAGGCCGTCAACGGCGAACCGCTGGTCAAGGGTCGACGCGTCACCGGCTTCTCCAACTCCGAAGAAGCCGCGGTTGGCCTGACCGACGTAGTGCCGTTCCTGATCGAGGACGATTTCAAGGCACTGGGCGGCAAGTATGAAAAGGGTGCCGATTGGCAGTCCTTTGTGATTGAAGATGGCCTGCTGGTCACCGGGCAGAATCCTGCCAGTTCCAGCGACGTCGCCAAAGCGCTGTTGAAGCTGACCGCGTAACCCGCTAAATCCCCCCAAAGTAAGTGGTTGGCGGCTCCCCCGAGCGGGAGCCGGCCACTTCTGCACGCCCGAAATTCGCTTCTGGAACCCCCATCATGAGTAACAGCGCTTTAGGTACCCCGATCAAATTGGGGCACCACACCCTGAAAAACCGCATCGTCCTGCCGCCACTGACCCGCCAGCGAAGTGCCCAGCCCGGTGATATCGCCACGGACTTGATGGCGCTCTATTACCGCCAGCGCGCCACCGCCGGCTTTATGGTCAGCGAAGGCACGCAGATCGAGCCTCGCGGCCAGGGTTATGCCTGGACTCCGGGCATCTACACGCCGGAGCAAATCGACGGCTGGCGCACCGTGACCGATGCCGTGCATGCCGAAGGCGGTGTGATCTTCGCCCAGCTTTGGCACGTGGGCCGCGTGTCCCATCACGACCTGCAACCTGACGGCGCAGCCCCCATCGCGCCGTCGGCGATCCAGCCGCAGCAAGCCAAGGCATTCGTTGCAACCGGGCCCGGTACCGGTGAGTTGGTGCAGCCACCAGTGCCCCGCGCCTTGACTACCGCAGAGGTCAAGGAGCTGGTGGGGCTGTATGCCCAGGCTGCAAAAAACGCGTTGGCCGCCGGGTTCGATGGCGTGGAGATTCATTCGGCCAACGGCTATCTGGTGAACCAGTTCATTTCGGCGCATTCCAACCAGCGCGACGATGAATACGGTGGCTCGCTGCACAATCGCCTGCGTTTTTTGCGGGAAATCGTCGAGGCGGTGGCTGAAGTGGTCGGCCCGGAACGCCTGGGTGTGCGCTTTGCGCCGTTGTTCAGTGGCACTGACCAGGACCGGGTTTACATCGGCCTGGTCGAGGAAGATCCGCATCACACCTACATTGAGGCGATCAAGGTGCTTGAGGCGGCCGGCATCGCCTACGTGTCCATCGCCGAGGCTGACTGGGACAACGCGCCGGAATTGCCCGAGTCGTTCCGCCGGGCTATGCGCGACACCTTCACCGGTCGCATCATCTACGCCGGCCGCTACACCGCAGAGCGCGGCGTACGACTGGTAGAGGCGGGGCTGGCGGACCTGATTGCATTTGGCCGGCCATACATTGCCAACCCCGACTTGCCTCAGCGCCTGCTCAACGGTTGGCCGCTGAACCCGTTGAACGCTGCCGGCCTGTATGGCGGCACGGAAGTGGGCTTTACCGATTATCCGGTGTACGCCGGGTAAACGCGGCTACTCGGTCGGGTACTTGTGAAACGCCGAATGCTGTTCCGCACGTGCCGCATGGCGCTGCAAGTGCGGGAACGCATCGGCCTTCACGACGTCGGCTATCTTGAGCTGGGTGAAGGACCAGGCGACCGCCACCGTCAGACTCGCCTGGTTCAGCGGCGTGTCGCTGTCGCGCTCGGCCACCAGCGTCTCCAATAACGAATAAGCGGCCAGCAGTTGCCCGGTCACACGGTCGATCCACGGCTGGTGAAGTTTTTCGGCAGGCCGCAGGTGATGTTCGTAGACGATCTGCACGGTCTTTTCGCACGCGGCCAGCGCCAGGCCGATCACTTGCAGATCCCGGGCAAGTGCCACTGCTTGCTGGGGCAACAGCTTTTTGTCAGCCGGCGCCAGGGCTTCCAGGTATTCGAGGATCAGGCCGGAATCCATCAGCACCGTACCGTCGTCGAGCACCAGTGTCGGGGCCTTGACCACCGGGTTGATCCTGGAGAACTCGTCGAAGGTGCTGAACACCGACAGTGACTGGTGTTCAAACGCGACACCATAAAGCTCCAGGGAAATTGCCACGCGGCGCACGTAGGGCGAGTCCATCATGCCGACCAGTTTCATGTAGCCTCCATTTACCGCAGTGTTAAATTCAGATTACTTTATCGGGGCATCCATCCCTGCAATATCGATCTTTTTTATCACGAAAGGTTAGCCGCGCTTACATGAACGCTTTCCCACCCCTGGCCGCACTGCGTAGTTTCGAAGCCACTTCCAGGCTCGGGAGCGTGACCCTGGCCGCCAAGGAATTGCACGTCACCCACTCGGCGATCAGCCAGCAGATCAAGGCGCTGGAGGAGATGGTCGGCCTTACCCTGTTTGTGCGTGAAGGTCGCGGGCTGCGTGTCAGCGAGGATGGCCGCTTGTACGCGCTGCAAATCCGCCAGGCGTTGGCGGACATCGAGCACGCCACCCGGACAATCCAGGCCCAGCCGAAAATGGGCGAACTGGTGGTAGCCGTCATCCCCTCGTTTGCCCGCGCCTGGTTGATCCCCAGGCTGCCGGCGTTTCAGCAGCGTTACCCGGACATCAACATCCGCCTGCAAGCCAGCCTGACGGTTTCCAACCTGCATCAGGAGTCGGTGGATATCGGCATTCGCATGGGCAAAGGCGATTGGGAGGGGGTGGAACAGGCGTTACTGTTTCATGACGAAGTGGTGGTAGTCGCGGCGCCGCACTTCAATGGCGGGCAACTGCCGCGCACGCCCGCGCAGATCATCGCGAGCCGGATTATTCACAGCACCGAATCCTGGTTGCCCTGGTGCCAGGCGGCGGGTGTGGAAATGGCTGTGGAGCGCCAAGGCCTGTGCAGCAACGATTCGAACCTGGTGCTGGAGGCGGTGCGGCTGGGGCAGGGCATCGCGCTGGATCGGCGCAGCCTGGTGCAGGACGCCATTGGGCGCGGTGAGTTAGTGCAGTTGAGTGAAATCACCGCACCGTACCCTTATCCGTATTGGCTGGTGTGGCCGCCGCGGGAGCGTGCGGCGAACAAGCAGCGAGAGTTTTCCGAGTGGTTGTTCGCCGAGGCGCAAGCGTATCAGGCCCTGTTGAAACCCCAGGCCTGACCCGCAGCGTTTTTTTCAGTCCACCCGCAACACAATCTTGCCGATATGGTCACCACCTTCCATCCGCGCATGGGCCTTCGCGGCGTCGGTATAGGCATACACCTCATCGATCATCGGCAGGCAACGCCCGGCCGACAGCACCGGCCACACGTGTTCGCGCAGCTGTGCGGCAATCGCGGCTTTTTCTTCCCGGGTGCGCGAGCGCAGCAACGAGCCGGTCACGATCGCGCGTTTGCCGAGGATCGCCAGCAGGTCGATGTCCTTGGCGCGTGCGCCGCCCAGGAAGCCCAGCATCACCAGCCGACCCTCCATGGCCAGGGCGCTGATGTTGTTGTTCAGGTAGGAGCCACCCATGATGTCGAGGATCACGTTGACGCCCTCGCCAGCGGTTTTGTCAGCGATGACCTGGGCGAAATCCTGTTCCCGGTAGTTGATCGGTTCGGCCCCCAGTTCGCGGATGGTGGCGCATTTTTCTGCACTGCCGGCGGTGGCGAAGGCTTCGATACCAAACTCGCGGCACAGCATCAGCGCGGTGGTGCCGATGCCGCTGGTGCCGCCGTGGATCAGTACGCGCTGGTCTTTATGCGCGCCGCCGATGCCGAACAGGTTGGCCCACACAGTGAAGAAGGTCTCCGGAATCGCTGCCGCCTGAATCCAGTCCAGACCATCGGGAACCGGCAAGGTCTGGCTGGCGGGTACCGCGCAGTACTGTGCATACCCGCCGCCATTGGTCAGGGCGCAGACCTTGTCGCCCAATGCGTACTCGTTGACGCCTTCGCCCAGCGCGACCACCACACCGGCCACTTCCAGCCCGGGGAACGGGCTCATGCCGGGTTTCATCGGGTAGGTGCCGGCGCGTTGCAGGGCGTCCGGGCGATTGACGCCGGCGGCGTGCACGCGGATCAGTACTTCGCCGGGGCCGGCAACAGGCATGGGCTCCTGGCGCGGTTGCAGAACCTCGGGGCCGCCGGGGCTAGTGATTTCGATCAGGGTCATTTCGTGGGGCAGATTCATTTGAGCGCACCTGTAGCAATGAACGTATGGGTTGGGACCGCGCCCGGTACCGGGCGGTTCAGCAGGCTGGCGATCCGGAGGATTTTCTCTGGCGCCCAGCATATCCGGGATAAGTGATGCAATAATGCTGCGATTACACGTCACAGTGATGCATAGATGCATCAAAAGGGGGAAATCATGAACTGGGACGATGCCCGGGTATTTCTCGCGGTGTGCCGCGAGTCCACATTACGCGGTGCCGCGCGGGTGCTGGGGGTGGATCAAGCCACCGTGGGGCGGCGGGTCAATGCCCTGGAAAAGTCGTTGAACGCGACGTTGTTTTTGCGCACCTCCGAAGGCTATGCGCTGACAGCCGTGGGTGAGGCCGCCTTGCAATCAGTGGAGAAAATGGAGCGTTCGGCCATTGACCTGGAACGTCAGGTCCAGGGCCTGGACGACCGTCTGACCGGCACCGTGCGGGTGACCACCACCGACTCCCTGGCCATCGACTTCTTGATCCCGGCCATCGCCCGGCTGCACGACGCGCGCCCTGACGTGCGGGTGCAGATGGACGCTTCGACCCAGATCCTGAGCCTGGCCAAGCGCGAAGCCGACATCGCCGTGCGCAACACTCGCCCGGACAACCCCGACCTTATCGCCCGGCGCATCGCCCGCTGGCCGGTGGGGCTATTTGCCTCGCAGGCGTATATCGACCGCCACGGCGCACCGCAGCCTGGCAGCCTGTTCGAAGGACACGATCTGGTGGTGTACCAGCCACACCTGCAAAGCCAAAAAGACCTGACCCTGGTCTCCGAGCCGCTGGGGCGCGGGCGCATCGTTGCGGCCATGAGTTCCAGCCTGCTGGTGCGCCGGTCCATCGCTGCGGGCCTGGGCATCGGTGAAATTCCGCTGATTACCGGCGAGCGGGACGGTCTGGTGCGGCTGTGGCCGGACCGTACGCGGCCGTTACCCTACGATGTGTGGCTGGTGACCCATGCCGACCTGCGGCACACCGCGCGGGTGCGGGTGGTGATCGATGAGATCGTCGCCGGGTTTGCCGACACGGGTGAGTAAGGTCCCAGGTCAGCACAACGCTGCAATTTCCGAGGCGTCCGTGGCCGCACAATCGGCTCCGGTTCCGGCGTAAAAACGTCGGTAAAACGTCACGGGAACAGGTCGCTTATGAACGCATTACTACGGGATGACGGAGCACGGGATTTAGGGCTGCTGTTTTTGCGAGTCAGCGGGGGCTTGTTCCTGCTGTGGGTCCATGGCCTGCCCAAGCTGCTGGATTATGGTGAACAGTTGAAGGTGATCGAGGATCCCTTCCACCTGGGGGCGAGCGTGACACTGTTGCTGGCGATTTTCGCCGAAGTGCTGTGCCCGCTGTTGATCATCGCCGGGGTGCTGGTGCGCCTGGCCTGCCTGCCGATCCTGAGTGTGCTGCTGATCGCCATGCTGGTGGTGCATCCGCAATGGACACTGCTCGAAGGGCAGTTTGGCTGGCTGCTGTTGATCATTTTCACCAGCATCCTGATTGCCGGGCCCGGGCGAATAGCATTCAACCAGCGGTGGGTCGGCGCCCTGCGTTACGCCTGAATAAAAAAGGCCGGGTGCAAGCCCGGCCAAAAGGAGGTGTAGCAGCGTGATGCAGTCGGTTCAGCGTTTCAGGAACGCCAGCAGGTCTGCGTTCAAGGCTTCGGCGTGGGTGACCGCGAAGCCGTGTGGCGCATCCTTGTACACTTTCAATTCGGCGCCCTTGATCATCTCGGCGGCCACCTTGCCGGTGGTTTCGAACGGTACGATCTGATCGCCGTCTCCGTGGATGACCAGCGTCGGTACGTCGATCTTGGCCATGTCTGGACGGAAGTCGGTTTCCGAGAACGCAGTGACGCAATCCACGGTGGACTTGAGCGAGGCGAGCAGGGCGATCTGCAAGCTCTGGGTCAGTACACCGTCGGAGACTTTCTGGCCCTTGTTGATGCCGAAGAACGGTGTGTTGAAGTCGGAAATGAACTGCGCGCGGTCCTTCAGCAGGCCGGCCTTGATGCCGTCGAATACATCCTTGGGAACACCTTGCGGGTAGTCGGGTTTCTGGCCGAACAGCGGCGTCACCGCCCCCAGCAACACCAGGCCGGCGACGCGCGCGCTGCCATGGCGCGCGATATAGCGGGCGACGTCGCCACCGCCCATGGAAAAGCCCACCAGCGTCACGTCCTGCAGGTCCAGATGGTTGATCAGTTCGGCGATATCGTCGGCGAAGGTGTCGTAGTCGTTACCGGTCCAGGGTTGGTCCGAGCGGCCAAAACCACGGCGGTCAAACGCGATGGTGCGGTAGCCGCGGCTGCTCAGGTACTCCATCTGGTATTCCCACATGTCGGCGTCCAGCGGCCAGCCATGGCTGAACAGCACGGGTTTACCGCTGCCCCAGTCCTTGAAGTAGATTTCGGTGCCGTCTTTGGTGAGTAAAGTGCTCATGGAAACTCCTTGGGTGAGTACGAAGGCAAAGGCTGACTATTGTCGAACAGGCGCAGGCAGCGCTTGTACGGGTGTGCTTGGTTGGGGTTACCAGCTGAACTTGAGTTCCACCCCCAGGTAATTGCTGTCATGGCCGCCCGCATCCCGCAGCGTTTGGCCGACCGCGTAGTGCACGGCCTCGACGGCGCCGGTGAGGTTGGGGGTAAAACCATAGTCGGTGCGAACTTGAGCGTAGGCGCCGGTCCAGCGTTCACCTTGGCCTGCGGTGCCGGCAACCGGCAGGTTGGGCTGAGTGTAGACCGCGTCTGCGGTGGTTTGCCGCCAGAGCAGGCCTACGGCGGTCTGAACGCTGAGCTTGGCGATGGGCTTGACGGTGATCGACGGCTTGACGTGAATCAGGTTGCTGTAGCCCGTATAACCCGCGAGGGAAAAGTAGTAGCCATTGGGGAACAGCGGGTTGAACGTCCCCACCGTGCCGTCACCGGCGTGGCGGTCGCCCGAGGCGATATCCATCTGCAGCCCCAGGCGCGGTGTCCAGGCCAGGCTGTCGAAGGTGTAGCCCACGCGGCTGCCGCCACCCCAGGCGCGAATATCCTTGTGGCCCACTGAGCCACCTTGCAGCATGGCTTCAATGTCCCAATCGAACCCCAGGGCTGCGCCCCCCAGCCGGGCGTCGAACAGCTGGCGTTTCTCATCGCCGTCGCCGTCCAGATAGTGGGCATCGCTGCGTTCATACACCCCGTAATAGGCCGACAGCTCATTTTTGCCACCTACCAGCCGCTCGACCCGCAGCATGTGAAACTGCGCGTCAGCGTTGGATTTATCGTCGAAGTGCCGCTCGTCCTGGTACTGCACCGGGTGGCTGGCGATCCCGATAAAACGCCAGTTCGAGGTTTCCCAGTCAGCCCATAGCGCATCAAAGGACTGGCGCACATTCGGTCCGTCCCGTGAAGAAATAAAGCGCTGCAAGTCGAAGGCAAAGTCCTGCCGACCGACGCGGCCCTTGAACGTACCGGCACTGAAGGTGTTGATGTATTCGGCAAAGGCCAGGCGCAGGTCGACGCGGTTCTGGTCGGCGCCGCCGATCGTCGTCTTGTCATAGGCCCGCGCATCCTCCAACTGGGTGAACACCCGCCAGTTTTCATCCAGGTGCAGGTCGGCGTGTATCTGGAGACGCTGGATCAGGTACTGGTCACGGGCCACGTTCTTCGCGCCGAAACCGGCGGCGTCGTTCATCTCGAAGCGCTCACGCAAGGTCGCGCCCAGGGACAGGTAAGTGAACGGGTTGGCACTGGACAGCGGGATGTATTTCAGGCTGTCCAGGGGTTGGGTGCGCAGCGTCGGGTCCTTGAGCACGGACCAGTCTTCCTGCCAGCGGTTGGCTTTGATGTCCGGCCGCGTCGGTTGATCATCAGCGTGGGCGCTGCCGGCCAGCAACGGCCACAGCACCGCCAGGCCCCAGCCTGTGCCGCGGATCATTTTGCGCCGCTGAGCTGGTGAATCTCCGCGACGTAACCGCCCGGGAATTCCACCAGCGCGCTGCGCCGGCCCTTAGTGTCAAACGCAGGCACCAGCACCTTGGCGCCGGAACCAGTGGCTTTGCCCAGCGTGTCGGTCAGGTCGGCCACTTGGTAGCCGGTGGTTTCATGGCCGAAGGGGTAGGGCAGTTGGCCGTTGGTGACCAGCACCGCCATGCGTCCGAACGGCGACTCGATGTCAACGCGGCGATAGCTGCCGCTGGCCTGGCCGATATCCACCGCCGGGGCATGCTTGTCATCGGCCAGGACCTTGCCGTGGGAAAACCCGACGAAAGACTTGATGAACGTGTCGGCGCGGTCGTTGGAGACATACACACGGTTCTCCGGAACGGTCTGGAACGCCGCGTAATCCGGGGCCTTGGTGTGCCAGTAGAGCTGCATATTCACGCCGCCTGGCCACTGGATTACCGCATCACGGCCGATGGGGTCGGGAAAATCACTGACAATCACCGCCGCGCCGTTTTCCCGGGCAGCCTTGAGTGCAACGTCCATGTCCTTGACCAGGTAGCCGTTGCGCTCCTGGCCGAACGGATGCGGGACAGGTGTGGTGAAGCCGAACAGCGACACCGTGCCCGCCGGTGTCTGCAGGAGTTGCGAGGTGGTGCTGCTGGGCACCGGCAGTACATTCACCACCACCTGGGGCGTGCTTTTTCCGCCGAATGTGGCGAGGAAACTCTGGGCAAAACGGTCCACGTCAGCCGGGGCGACGTAGACGTGACTGGTGTCGTATTGCGGCGCCACGGCCACATTCGGTGTTGCCGCCAACGCGCTGCCCATCATCTGCGCGCCCAACAGCGTCAAGGCCAGGGATATCGTCGTCACTTTCTTGCACATGCCCATTCTCCAGCACTTTTCAGCGTGATCGAAAAGTCGCCAGCTTAGGGGCCGGGCTGCCGTGCGGATTGTATGGGCGTGCTCGGTTGAACGGTTCAGCGTCTATGCTGGTCAACTGACTTCAACCGTCTGAACAAACAGGTGAACGAAATGGCCAAGACTTACAGCTACGCCGCTCGTGACTCCAAGGACTCACTCAAACCCTTCACATTCGAACGTCGCGCCCCCGGGGCCGACGACGTGCAAATCGACATCCTCTACTGCGGCGTCTGCCACTCGGACCTGCACACCGTGCGCGACGAATGGCACAACACCTTGTACCCATCGGTGCCGGGCCATGAAATCGTTGGCCGAGTGACCGCCGTGGGCGCCAATGTCAGCAAGTTCAAGGTGGGCGATTTGGCCGGCGTCGGCTGCATGGTCGACAGTTGCCAACACTGCGAATCCTGCGCCGAGGGCGAAGAGCAGTACTGTGAAAACGGCTTCACCGGCACTTACAACGGCCCGGTGTTTGGCGGCGAAAACACCTTCGGCGGCTACTCGGACAATATCGTGGTCAAGGAGAAGTTCGTCCTGCGCATCTCCCACGACGAGAGCAACCTGGCGGCGGTCGCGCCGCTGCTGTGTGCAGGCATTACCACCTACTCACCGCTGCACCACTGGAAGGTCGGGCCGGGCAAGCGCGTCGGCGTCGTCGGCCTGGGTGGCCTGGGGCATATGGCGGTGAAAATCGCCCACGCCATGGGCGCCTACGTGGTGCTGTTCACGACCTCGCCGAACAAGCGCGAAGACGGCCTGCGCCTGGGAGCCGACGAAGTAGTGGTGTCGAAGAACCCGGATGAAATGGCCAAGGTTGCCAACTCCCTGGACTTCATCCTCAACACCGTGGCCGCGTCCCACAACCTCGATGCCTTCCTCAACCTGCTCAAGCGCGACGGCACCATGACCCTGGTAGGCGCGCCGGACAGCCCACACCCGTCACCGACTGTGTTCAACCTGATCTTCAAGCGCCGCAGCCTGGCCGGATCGTTGATCGGCGGCATCCAGGAAACCCAGGACATGCTGGATTTCTGCGCCAGGCACGGGATCGTCTCGGACATTGAGATGATCGACATCCAGAGCATCAATGAAGCCTACGAGCGCATGCTCAAGGGCGATGTGAAGTATCGGTTTGTGATCGACATCGAGAGTTTGAAGAAAGAAAAACACGCGGCCTGAAATACGCTCCATAAGTTCCAGTAGATCCAGTGTGGGAGCTGGCTTGCCTGCGATGGCGGTGTACCCGTCAACATCGTTGCTGACTGACACTCCGCTATCGCAGGCAAGCCAGCTCCCACATTTGTTATGCGTCGGTCAGACCGACAGGTGCTCATACAAAATCGTCGCACCCACCAGCATCAGCACCACGCCGCCGACCATCTCGGCGCGCTTGCCCACCACAGTCCCCAACACCCGGCCGAGCATCATGCCGATGGTCACCATGGTCATGGTCGCCAAGCCGATCGCCGCAGCGGCCACCAGAATATTCACGTCAACAAACGCCAGGCCCACACCGACCGCCAGGGCATCAATGCTGGTGGCAAACGCCGTCACGGCAAGAATCATGAACGAGTGCTGGCTCGGTTTCTCTTCTTCTGGATCATCGGCCTTCAAGCCGTTGTAGATCATGTGCAGGCCCAAGGCTACCAGCAGGGTAAAGGCGATCCAGTGGTCCCACTGTTCCACCCAGCGGGTGGCGGCCTGGCCGATAGCCCAGCCGATGATCGGCGTGATGGCTTCAATCACACCAAAGATCAGGCCGGCCCGCAGGGCTTCGGTCAAACGGGGTTTGTGCAGGCTGGAACCTTTGCCGATGGCCGCCGCAAAGGCGTCCGTGGACATGGCAAGGGCGAGAAGGATGAGGGAAATGGGGTTCACGGTAAGACTTCCAGTCGGGCTATATGAGTCAACGACACAACCACACGCCCGACTTTAGGCATGGATGTGTCGCTGGTCTCACCAACCAAAATGGTGTTCGCACCACGGCATGTTGCCGAGAATGTTGATACGAACGCTTCGAGAATCCGAAGCAGGCTACTCCCCAACGAGGTGGCGGATCATAGCCGCGCAAACATGAAAATTTTGTTAATAACGCTTCAGCGCCCCTCAAACACCGGCGGTCGCCGTTCGGCAAACGCCGCCAACCCTTCGCCGAAGTCGGCACTCTCGCAGGCCTGGCGTCGCAGTTCGGCGATCTGCTCCATGGCCTGTACCGGCATCGGTTGCAGGTCTTCGAGGATACGCAGTTGCTCCTTCACTGCCTGGATTGCCAACGGTGCCTTGGCGGCGATGCCCCGGGCTATCTCCAGGGCGGTGGCTTCCAGGGCGTCGGTGGCCACTAAGCGGTTGATCACGCCGAAGCGTTCGGCGCGTTCGGCGTCGAGCTTCTGGGCGCAGAAGAACATTTCCTTGAGCACGTGAATCGGCAGGTTGTTGAAGAACCGCAGCAGGCCGCTGGTGGTGTAGGGCAGGCCGATATTGGCCGGGGTCATGGCGAAGCTGGCGCTGTGGTCGGCGACCACCATATCGCAGCTCATGGCCAGGTCCACGGCGCCGCCCCAGGCTGAGCCCGAGATCGCCGCGATCACCACGCCGGGGTAGGCGCGGATGCGCCGCAGCACTTGCTCCAGCGGCTTGCCGTAGGCCACCGGGTCGCGGTCGTGCGCCACTTCGCCGATGTCGTGGCCGGCGCTCCACACCGAATGGCCAACCTCAGCGCCGAGGATCACCACGCCGACGCCCTGGGCGGCGAGGGCGACCAGGCTTTCGTCGAGACCGTTGAGCAGTTGCGCGCTGAGGGCATTGCGCTGGCTGGGGTTGCTGAACACCAGGCGGGCGATGCGCTTGTCGAGCAGTGTGAGGGAAACGTTGACGGTCATGGTGCGACTCCTGTGGCGTGTTCGGGGTGCGTGGCTTGCAAGATGACATGGGACTTGAGCAAGGCCTGGATCGAGGCCGGGTCGAAACCGGCTTGCTGGAGGATTTCGACACTGTGCTCCCCAAGCAGCGGCGGGGGTCGTTGCAGCTCGGTCGGCGCGGCGTCGCTGAAGATCGGCGTGACGACCTGGCGCAACGCACCCAGGTTGGGATGGTTCAGGGTGCGGGTCAACTGGCTGTGCAGCACCTGCGGGTCGGCGAACACTTCGTCGAGGGTGTTGATCGGGCCGGCAGGCAATCCGGCGGCAATAAAGCGTTCGGTCCAGTCACGCTTGCCGCGGGTTTTCAGGCGGGTTTCCAGGATCGCTTTCAACTCATCCCGGCGTTCCACCCGGGCTTCGTTGCTGGCGAAGCGCGGGTCGTCCGGCAGCTCGGGCAGGTCCAGCAACACGCACAACCGGCCCCACATCGCCGAGGTGATCGGCGCCAGGTTCAACGGGCCATCCAGGGTCTGGAACACGCCGTAGGGTGCAATCACCGCATGGGCATTACCGGTGCGCCGAGGCACATCGCCCAGGCTCAGGTAACGCTGGCCGTGCACACTCAGCAGGCCCACCAGGCTGGCCAGCAGCGACGTGTTGACGTGCTGGCCGCGCCCGGTGCGCTCGCGTTCCAGCAGTGCCGCCAGCACCGCACTCACCAGCCACATGCCCGAAGTCAGGTCACCGATGGCGGTGCCGGTACGGGTCGGATCGCCCTCGTTGAAACCCGTCAGGCTCATCAGCCCGGAATAGCCTTGGGCAATCTGGTCGAACCCCGGCCAACTGCTCATCGGCCCGTCGCTGCCAAACGCATTGATGCTGCCCAGGATCAACCGTGGATTTCGCGTGCTGAGCACCTCATAACCCAGGCCCATGCTCTCCAGGGTGCCGGGCTTGAAGTTCTCGATGACCACGTCGGCGTCGTCGATCAACTGCTGGATCGTGTCCAGGCCCTTGGGGTTGCGAAAGTCCACGCACAGGCCGCGCTTGTTGCGGTTGCACGAGAGGTAGTAGGTGCTGGTACCCCGGTCGAACGGGCCCCAGGTCCGGCTCATGTCCCCGGCCGGCCCGGGCTCTACCTTGATCACATCGGCGCCCAGATCCGCCAGCACCATGGTGCAGAACGGTCCCGAGAGGGCGCGGCTGAGGTCGATGATCTTGATGCCTTGCAACGCTTGCATGGGCTTCTCCAGTCGGGGTTATTGCGGCAATGTCTGATGACGGGTTTCGACGGCAAACGGCAGGATCAGCACGCCCAGTACAAAGGCTGCGGCGGTCCAGGCAATCGGCGCGCCGATGGAGCCATACCAATGAATGGCGGCGGCCAGCAGGAAGTTGACGCCGGCGCCGATGAAACGCCCCACCGACGCGTTGAAGGCAAATGCGGTGGCGCGGATCCGGGTGGGATATTGTTCCGGCAACCACAGGGAAAAGATCGCGAAATTGCCGCCGAAAAAGCCGAGGAAGACCAGCGACACCATGAACAGGTGCAGGCCATCGTCCAGGTAAAACACCCAGCCAAAAGCAAAGATGATCGACGCCGCCATGCCGCTGAAATAAATCCCCAGGGCCATTCGCCGACCGAGTTGTTCGGCCAACCAGGGCGCCACCAGGCAACCGAGAATGGTGCTCAGGGACAGCACCGCCGCGCCAATCGACGCCAGGTGCACGGCGCCCACGTGGTCGATACCGGCGCGGGTCGCCAGGGTGACCACGGCGGTGGCTTCATACACGGAACCGGCCCATAGACCGACAATTGCCACCCCGACCAAGGCCGAGCTGGTCAAGGTGCGACGGCGAAAGGCCGGGGCGAAAATTTCCCACCAGGGCGCAGATGCACCTGCCTTGGGTGTGCTGCGCACGGCTTGCGGCTCCTTGACCTTCAGCGCGGTGTAGATCGCCACGACCGCCGGAAACAGCCCGCACAAGAACATCACACGCCAGCCGTAAGTGGCGCCGACGGTGTAATTGAGCAGCGCGGCGATGAAAAAGCCCAGGTAGTAACCGGTTTGCAGATACCCGGCGCCCATCTTGCGCCGGTCCTCGGGCCAGCTCTCGGCCACGTAGGTGCCCGCCAGCGCCCACTCACCGCCGACGCCAATCCCGGCGATCAAGCGGAAAATCGCCAGTTGCCAGATGTTGTCGGAGAAGGCCGCCGCACCGGTAAAAATCGAGTACACCAGGATGCTCGCGGCCAGCACCTTGACCCGTCCGAAGCGGTCGGCCAGCGGGCCCCAGATAAACGACAGGCCCCAGCCCACCAGGAACAGGCCGAACATGATCGAGCCATACATGGCGATGTTCGCCGCTGTGGGGGCGAGCCCGGAATTGGGCAGCAACTCGGTCAGGGCGGGAATCAGCACCAGGGCGAAGATCACCGAATCCACACCATCCAGGACCCAGCCCAGGTACACCGCCCAGAAGCCACGAATCTGCTCGCGGGACAGCGGTGTTTTGTGGGGTTTTACCCTCGTTGCCGATGCGGTTAACGCTTTGGACATGACGACCTCCCATTGACCCTGATCGGGCCTATAGAAGCGCGGCGAGGCGCTTCGTTTATTGTGAAATCAATCTATGCCGGTCCTACATAAGCAACAAATATGAAATTCCTTTGGTCCCATCGGATTTTTATATAGAGTCGATTTTTTTGGGGAGGCTCCCATGGACCTGCGCCAGTTGCGCTACTTCGTCAAAGTGGTCGAGTGCGCCAACATCACCCGCGCCAGCGAGGCGCTGCACATTGCCCAGCCCGCCATCAGCCAGCAGATGCGTAACCTGGAGCGGGACATGGACATGCAACTGCTCGAGCGCAGCGTGCAGGGCGTGGTGCCCACCGCCGCGGGCCAGACGTTGTACCGGCATGCCATCGAGCTGTTGCGCCAGGCCGACGGCACCCGCGAACTGCTGCGCCAGGACGCCGAATATCCCCAGGGCAAGGTCTCGGTCGGCATGCCATCGAGTACCGCACGGATGCTCGCGATTCCCCTGGCACGCACCATCCGCAGCCGCTATCCGGGGATCAAGCTGGAACTGATCGACGCTCCCAGCGCCGACCTGGGTGGGCTGATTACCGTGGGGCGGGTGGCGATGGCGGTGATTGTCGACGGGGTGCCGACCCGGAGCGTGGCGTCCCGACGCTTGCTCACCGAAACCCTGTACCTGGTGGCGTGGCCGGAGTTTGCCCTGGCGGACATGCCCGTCAGCATCGAGGCGCTGGCGAACATGCCGCTGGTGCTGCCGTGTGCACCCAACACCATTCGCAGCCGTGTCGAGGCCGCCATGCAGGAAGCCGGGTTGCCGTTTGAGGTGGAGTTCGAAGCCAACTCCACCAACCTGTTGTTCTCGGCGGTGCAGGCGCGGTTGGGGGTGACGATTTTGCCGTGGGCGGCGGCCCATGTTGAGCTGGAGCAGCAGCAACTCAAGCTGGCGCGGATCGATCACCGGTTGTTCACCCGTGAACTGTCCCTGTGCTGGCCGGACACGGCGGTGCAGAGCAACGCGGTGCAGAAAGTCAGGGAGACGATCCTGGAGTTGTTCGAGGAGTTTGAACGCCAGCCGGTGTGGGCGGCGGGGTAATCCTCTGTGGTTCAAGCCAGGTGCTTCAGCCCACCCGGATAATTTTCGATACCAGCTCGACAATGGTCTTCGCCTGCAACTTTTTCATCAGGCGTGCCCGGTGAACCTCCACGGTGCGGTGGGAGATACCCAGGCGCTGGGCGATTTCCTTGGACTTGAGCCCGTTGACGATGTGCATGGCGATTTCCCGCTCCCGGGGCGTCAGGTCGTCCGTGCCCTGGTGGGTACGGTTGAGGCGCTCGAAGTGCCAGACCATCAGCTTGAAAGGGTCGTGCGGGGTCAAAGTGTAGCCGTGGGACCTGGCCCAAAACACTTCGCCGCTGTGGTGCTGCATGAAGCGCTCATCGGAGTAGGAGCCGTTCTTGCTGTCGAGCAACCAGTCATGGCTGCGCTTGCCGATGGCGTGATAGTCGGCCTGGGAGGGGTAGATCAACAGGGTCAACTGGTTGAGCAGTGCTTCACGCGGGTAGCCGAACAGCTGCAGGAAGGCTTCGTTGCAATCGAGTATCACCCGGTGGCTGGTGATCAGCTGTGGGGCCGGGGACACTCTGAACGCCAGGCGTTCGATGTCTTGGAGTTGGTGTGCGAAAACGCTCATCGGGCATCCTGCCTCAGGGGGTATCCGGCCCACGCTACTTATCCATGTAAGTAGTTGCACGAACTGGCAAGGGGGCTGTTCGGTGGGTCATTCTAAGGAATGTCCGCACCAAGCACAGAAGAAAATACACATGCCCGTTGATTGCGTTTCGATTGTTGCCGCCGGCCACTCACGGTTTGGCCGCCTGGAAGGCTCTACCCTGGAAGACTTGATCGTTCAGGTCACCCGCGAAGCCCTGGCGGATGCCGCCCTTGATGCGTCGGAAATCGACGCGTTGTTTCTCGGGCATTTCAACGCGGGGATGGTGCCCGACGGTTTCGCCGCCTCGTTGCTGCTGCAAGCCGACCCGGGATTTCGTTTCACGCCTGCCAGCCGTTGTGAAAATGCCTGCGCATCCGGTTCGGCAGCGATTCAGGCGGGGGTCAATGCCATCCTGTCCGGCAGCGCCGAACTGGTGCTGGTGGTGGGAGCCGAAAAGATGACCCACAACACCACCGCGCAGGTGACCCACGCGCTGGCCGGTGCCGGCTATCAGAATGATCCGGCCGAGGCGGGCCTGAGTTTTCCGCAACTGTTCGGCATGGCGGCCCGCCAATACGCCGAGCGCTACCATTGCCCGCTGTCATCCATGGCGGCCATCGCCACCAAGAACCACTCCAATGCCATGGCCAATCCCTTGGCGCAGATGCACCGGGTGATGGATTTCGAATACTGCAACAACGTCTCCCAGGGCAATCCGCTGGTGGCGCCGTCGTTGCGCCTGACGGACTGCTCGCTGATCAGCGACGGCGCCGCGGCCATTATCCTGGCCTCGCCCCAGCGGGCCCGGGCGTTTCGTCGTGATGTGCAGATCAGGGCAATGACCCAGGTGAACGACTTTCTGCCGATCGCCCAGCGCGACATCCTGGCGTTTGAGGGCCCGCAGCGGGCGATCCACTCGGCGTTGCGTGGGGCCAATGTAACCCTGGCAGACCTGAGTTTTGCCGAGGTGCATGACTGCTTTACCATCGCCGAGTTGCTGATCTACGAAGCCATGGGCCTTGCGCCCAAGGGCGAAGGGCATCGTGCCCTGGATAACGGCTCCGTGCGGGCGGGAGGGCGTTTGCCGGTGAACCTGTCCGGCGGGCTCAAGGCCAAGGGGCATCCGGTTGGCGCCACGGGCGTGTCGATGCATGCCCTGGCATTTCGGCAACTGACGGGGGAGGCAATCGGCCTGTCGGTGCCCAATCCCGAGTTCGGCCTGGTGTTCAACATGGGCGGCATGGCCGTGGCCAACTACGCCTCGGTGCTGCAAGCACGGCGGTACTGAGATGAATATTGCCAACTGGCTGCACGACACCCAACGCCGTGATCCGCAACGACCTGCGTTGTTCGAAGGGACTCGCCAGGTGGCGGACTACGCGACCTTCGCGGCACGGGTGCGGCAACGCGCTGCCGCCTTGGTCGACCAGCACGGCCTGGTGCCCGGCGATCATGTGGCGCTGCTGATGAAGAATTGCTGCGAGTACCTGGAACTGCTCTACGCCATCTGGTGGATCGGCGGTGTAGCAGTGCCGATCAACAGCAAATTGCACCCGGCGGAAGCGGCCTGGATTACCGATAACGCCCAGGCGCGATTGATCTTTACCGACGGCGGCCAGGTGTTTGCGCACGGGGCTTTGCCTGAAGGCTGTATCGAGTGGGATGGGCGTGTCTTGCCGACCGCGTTCGCCGGCCCGGCGCTGGATCAGCCTTGCCGCCGCGCGGATCAGGACCTGGCGTGGCTGTTCTACACCTCCGGCACCACCGGGCGTTCCAAGGGGGTGATGCTGTGTCACGGCAATCTGATTGCCATGTCGCTGTGTTACCCCACGGATGTTGACCCGGTCAGCGGCGATGACGCGGTGGTGTACGCCGCGCCGATGTCCCATGGCGCCGGGCTCTACAACTTTATCCATGTGCGCTGCGGTGCACGGCACGTGGTCCCTGAGTCCCGTGGTTTCGACGCTGGCGAGTTGTTCGGGCTGGCTGCCGGACTGGGCAATGTCTCGCTGTTTGCCGCGCCCACCATGGTCAAGCGGATGGTGGAACAGGCGCGGCGCGAGGGCTATGGCGGGGAAGGGATCAAGACCGTCGTCTACGGTGGTGGCCCGATGTACCTGGCGGACCTGCAAGAGGCCGTCGACACCTTCGGCCCGCGCCTGGTGCAGATCTACGGCCAGGGCGAAACCCCGATGACCATCAGCGTGCTGTCCCGCGCACTGATCGCCGAACGGCAGCGCCCGGACTGGGCGACCCTGGCGGCCTCCGTTGGCCAGGCGCAGTCCTGTATGGAAATCCGCATCCTGGACGCCGATCACCAGCCCCTGCCGGCGGGGCAGCGCGGTGAAATTGCCGTGCGTGGCGCGACCGTCATGCAGGGTTACTGGCGCAACGAAGCGGCCTCCCGCCAGGCCCTGGTGGATGGCTGGCTCTTGACCGGCGACATCGGTTTTCTCGATTCGGCCGGCTACCTGACCCTCACGGATCGCTCCAAGGACGTCATCATTACCGGTGGCAGCAACGTCTACCCCCGTGAAGTGGAAGAGGTTTTGGCCCAGCATCCCGATGTGTTTGAAGTGTGCGTGGTGGGCGAGCCCGATGCGCAGTGGGGCGAGTCGGTGGTTGCTTTTGTGGTGACCCGCGGCGCGCAAACCCTCGATGAAAAGCTACTGGGTGCCTGGTTTATCGAGCGCATGGCTTCGTTCAAAAAGCCCAGGAAATACGTGTTTCGCGACGAGCTTCCCAAGAACAGTTACGGCAAAATCCTCAAGACCGACTTGCGGGCGTGGCTGAAACAGCAGAGCATCACCGCCGCTCACTGACCCCGCTTTTCATGGATAGACATCAGACAAGGAGTCCCATCGATGGGCATTCAACAGCAAGACACGGCCCGCAAGCGGCGCCGTGCGTTTCTCGGTGCCACTTCCGGTCACTTGATCGAGTGGTACGACTACGGCGTCTACGGCTTTCTGGCGGTCTACATCGGCCAGGCGTTTTTTGTCTCCGACGACCCCACCACCAGCCTGCTGGCGAGCTTTGCGGCATTTGCCCTGAGCTTCTTCATCCGGCCTCTGGGCGGGCTGTTTTTCGGCCCGCTGGCGGACAAGATCGGTCGACGCAAAACCCTGATCATGGCCCTGGTGATGATGACCGGCTCGACCTGCCTGCTGGGGCTGTTGCCGACTTACGCAACCCTGGGCATCGCCGCGCCGGTGTTGCTGATCCTGGTGCGTTGCGTGCAGGGCTTCTCGGCCGGCGGCGAGATTGGCACTGTCACCAGCTTTATCTCTGAATACGCCGGTCCCGGCCGCCGCGGGTTTGCCACTTGCTGGCTGATGGTCACGGCGGTGCTCGGCCTGTTGCTCGGCGGTGCGGTCGCCAATGGCATGACCTGGATCCTGGGCGCCGATTTGATGCAGGAATGGGCATGGCGCATTCCCTTTCTGATCGCCGCGCCACTGGGCATGATCTCCATGTACATCCGCTTGAAGCTGGAAGACAGCCCCGAGTTTCTGGCCCTGCAACGCGCCGGTGAAACCTCCAAGGCGCCCCTGCGTGAAGTCTGGCAGTGGAAGCGGGCGATCGCCCTGGTGTTCTTCATCATCACCCTGCACAGCTCGATCTTTTACCTCGTGCTGACCTTCGCCTCGACCTACATGTCGAAAATCCTCAAGTTCGACAGCGGCACCACTTTGCTCTACGTCTTCGTCGCCAGCTTCTCGGCGGCATTCGTGATGCCGTTTGGTGGTGCCTTCACCGACAAATACGGGCGCAAACCGTTCTTGCTGGTGATCGGCACGCTGGCCACCCTGGCCATGTTCTGGATGTTCAAATCGGCGCCCACGGCCACGCCGGCCTCGTTCTTCTGGCCGCTGATGGCGGTGGCGATTCTGTTCGGGCTGTATGCCTCGTCGACGTACGCGTTGATGAGCGAGCTGTTGCCCACGCGCATTCGCTCCACCGGGATCGCGGTGGCGTACAACATCCCGGTGGCGGTGTTCGGCGGCAGTGCGCCGCTGATCTCCACCTGGCTGATCAAGGTCACCGGCGACATCACGTCACCCTGGTACTTTTATGTGGCGACCGGGGCGGTGTCGTTGATTGCTTTGTTGGTGCTGCGCAAAGAGGATTTTGTCGCCAGCGGCAGTCCAGTCGCAGTCCCCAGTGTTGCGTCGGCAACACTGGGGATGGCACCTACACCCTGAGGCCTCGGCAGGTGCGGTTCATGGATGCTCCAGATGACACCGCACTTGCTGACTCATCCCACCGGTCAACCGCTGCGGCCGTTCGCACCCTTGGGTGCGGCGCGGGCAGCGATCCAGGAAAAAGCACCCGCCCGGCAATACCCGGTTCCCCGGCAACTCGGTGGGCGCACTGACGTAGGCATCATCCAGTGCCACCCCCAGCTTGGGGACGGCCTCCAGCAGCAGTTGGGTGTAGGGATGCTTCGGCTGCTCCAGCACTTGCTCGGCACACCCCAGTTCCACAATCTGCCCCAGGTACATCACCGCCACCCGGTCGGCCATATGCCGCACCACGGACACGTTGTGGGAGATCAGGATGTAGGTCAGCCCCAGCCGGCGTTGCAGCTCGGCCAGCAGGTTGAGGATTTGCGCCTGGACCGAGATATCCAGGGCCGAGGTCGGTTCGTCCAGCACCAGGATGCTCGGGTTGGAGGCGAGCGCGCGGGCGATGGCGATGCGTTGGCGCTGGCCACCGGAAAACTGGTGCGGGTAGCGGTCCAGGTATTCGGCGCGGATGCCCACTTGGGCGGCGACCTTGGCGGCGATGGTGCGCATTTCACCCTTGGGCGTATCGCCGAGGGCGAACAGCGGCTCGGTGATGATTTTCCAGATGGGCAGGCGCGGGTCGAGGGACGATTGCGGGTCCTGGAACACAATCTGCACATGGCGATGGCGTTCCCGGGCGCTTTCATAGACCCAGTCCACTTCGCCGTCGCTGGGCTTGACCAGGCCCATCAACAGTTGGGCGAGGGTGCTTTTACCGCAGCCGGATTCGCCGACAATCCCCAGGGTTTCCCCACGGCGCACCTGCAAGTCGATGCCGTTGAGGGCGTGGGCATAACCGCGCGGGCGGCCCAGCCAGTCGGTTTTTACCGGGAACTTGACCCGTACATCCCGCAGGGCCAGCAGTGAATCTTGAGGCACTGTCATTACACCGACTCCCCGGCAGTCAGCCAGCACGCGCTTTTGCGGGTGCCGACAGGGTTGATCAGGTTCAGGCGCGGGCGCTCGATGCATTGGCTCATGGCCTGGGGGCAGCGTTCGCGGAAGGTGCAGCCTGAGGGCAGGGCGGCGAGGTTGGGCACCTGGCCGGGGATGGTCAGCAGGTCGTCGCCGGGCTTTACCTGTTCCGGCAAGCCGCTGAGCAGGCCTTGGGTGTAGGGATGGCGCGGATCGCTCATCACCTGGGCGGTCGGGCCTTCTTCTACCACCGCGCCGGTGTACATCACGTAGACCCGGTCGCAGAACTGCGAGACCACGGCCATGTCGTGGGTGATCAGCAAGATCGCGGTGCCGCGCTCCCGGGCTTTTTCCCGCAGCAGCAACAGCACCTGGCGTTGCACGGTGACGTCGAGGGCGGTGGTGGGTTCGTCGGCGATCAGCAACTGCGGGTCGCAGGAAAACGCCAGGGCGATCATCACCCGCTGGCGCATGCCGCCGGACAGTTCGAAAGGGTAACTGTCGAGCACTTGCTCGGGGTCGGCGATGTGCATGTCCCGCAGCAGGGCGATGGCCTTGGCGCGGGCGGCGGCTTTGCTCAGGCGCTGGTGGTGGATGATCACGTCGAGCATCTGCCGGCCAATGCGCCGGGTCGGGTTCAACGCGGTCATCGGCTCCTGGAAGATCATCGCCGCGTCCCGCCCGCGAATCTGCAACAGCTCTTTTTCGCTGGCGCCGAGCATGTCGCGGCCAAGCATCTGCAAGCTGCCGGCGGTGATCCGGTAACTGCGCTCCGGCAGCAGGCGCAGGCTGAGCATGGCGGTCACGGATTTACCGGAGCCGGACTCTCCCACCACGCCGACCACTTCGCCGGGGTTGACGTGCAACGACACGCCGTTGAGTGCCTGGACGTTGTTACGGTAAGCCGGGAATTCCAGGCTCAGGTTATCGATGGCAAGGACTGCCGGACTGGACATGGTCATTTCCCCTGTTGCCGTGGGTCGAGCAGGTCACGAACACCGTCACCCAGCAGGTTGAAACCGGTCGCGGTGACCAGGATCGCCAGCCCCGGAAAGGTCGAGTACCACCAGTTGTCGAGAATGAAATTGCGCCCGGTGGCAACCATCGCGCCCCATTCGGCGGTGGGCTGTTGCGCGCCCAGGCCGATGAAGCCCAGGGCCGAGGCCATCAGGATCGCGCTGCCGATGTCCAGGCTCAGCTGCACCAGCAACGGCGGCATGGCGTTGCGGCCCACGTGCCACGACACGATGTGCCAGCGCCCGGCGCCGAAGGTCTGGGACGCCTTGACGTAGCCCATCTGGCGAATGCTCAGGGCTTGCCCGCGGGCCAGGCGCACGTAGAACGGAATGCGCACCACGGTGATCGCCAGCATCGCGTTGAACAGGCTCGGGCCCAGGGCGGCGGCCAGCGCCATGATCAGCACCAGGGACGGCACCGACAGCATGATGTCCATCAGGCGCATGATCAGGCTGTCGAAACGCCCGCCGATGATCCCCGACAGGCAGCCCAGCAGCCCGCCCACCAGGCAGGATGAAAACGCCACGAACAAGCCGACGCCCACCGACTGGCGGCTGCCGTACAGCACCCGGCTGAACAGGTCGCGGCCGACTTCATCAGTGCCGAACCAATGTTCGGCGGAGGGCTCGGCCAGGCGTTGGGCCAGGTTCAACGCGTTGGGATCATGGCTGGCCAGCCACGGAGCGAAGGCCATGCAGATCAGCACGATCAAGGTGATGGTCAGGCCGGCGATGGTCAGCGGGCTGCGGCGTATTTGATAGCCCAGGTACTCCATTCGCGCACGCCAGGTGGGGCGTTGCTCGAGGGGCACCGGTACGGGCATGGTCACGGGTGCGGTCATCTCAGTTCACCTCGCCGATGCGTGGGTCGACCACCCGGTAGAGCAGGTCGATCAGCATGTTCAGCAGCACATAAATAAACGACACCATGATCGCGAAGCCCATCACCGCCGGGAAATCCAGGGACTGGATCGACTTCACCACATAGGCGCCCATGCCTGGCCAGGCGAACACGGTTTCGGTGAGCACGGCGCCGTACAGCAGGTCACCGAGGGTCAGGCCGAGCACGGTGATCGACGGGATCAGCGCATTGGGCAGGGCGTGGCGCAGGATCACCGCCCAGCGCGACAGGCCGTAGGCACGGGCGGTACGGATGTAGTCCTCGCCCAACTGGTCGAGCATCGCCGAACGGATCTGCCGGGCGACCACGCCGAGGTTGACGAAACCCAGGGTGACGGCGGGCAGGATCAGGTGTTCCAGGGCATTCAGGAACAGCGGGATATCGCCGGCCAGCAGCGAGTCGATCAGGTAGAACCCGGTAATGGTGCGGGGCGGTTCGAGGCCTTCATCCAGCCGACCGCTGCCGGGCAGCCAGCCGAGTTGGCCGTAAAACAATACGATCAGGCCCAGGCCGAGCCAGAAGGCCGGCGTGGAAATGCCGGTGACCGCCAGCGTTCGGGCGATCTGGTCGATGGCGCGGTTGTGATACACCGCTGACAGCACGCCAAGCGGCACGCCTACCAATACGGAGAGCAACAGGGCGGCAACCGCCAGTTCCAGGGTCGCGGGGAAGAAGGCTTTCAGGTCTTCAAGCACCGGGCGGCTGGTGCGGATCGATGTGCCGAGATCGCCGTGCAGCAGGTCGCTCATGTAGCGGCCGTATTGCTGGTACAGCGGCAGGTCGAGGCCCAGTTGATGACGGATGTTCTCGACGATGGCGTCGCTGGCCCGGTCGCCGGCAATCAGGCGTGCCGGGTCACCCGGGATCAGGTGAGAGATGCAAAAGGTAATCAGCGAAACGCCGACGACGACCAAAATCAGGCCGAACAGGCGTTTGCGCAACATATTCAGGAAGGCCATGAGGGCTCCTCGGTAACACAGGACAGACGGCATTCATCCAGGCGCGCTGGCTTGTGTGGGAGCCTGGCTCGCCCGCGATGCAGGCACCTCGGTCTGTCAGGCAGGCTGAGGTGATGCTATCGCAGGCAAGCCAGCTCCCACACAAGCCCGCTCCCACATTTGATCGCGTGTTACTTGCTGATCTCAGCCACGTTGAACACCTGCTCCAGCATCGGATGGAACACATAACCCTTCACCGAATCACGCATCGGCAGGGTGTAGTTCTTCTGATACAGGTAGGCGTACACGCTGTCCTTGAGCACGATCTTCTGGGCTTCCTGGTACAGCTCGGTGCGTTTGGCCGTGTCGTTGTTGGCCGCCGCGTCGCGAATCAGCTTGTCCACCACCGGGTTGCTGTAGAACGAGCGGTTGCCCGGCAGCCCTTGCAGGGACGAGTCGAACCAGAAGTTCATGTACATGTAGGGATCGGAGAAGTCCGGCGCCCATGAGCCGATGGACACGTCGAAGTCACCCTTGCCCAGGCGCTCGCGCATGGTGGCGTTGGCCAGTTTTTCCATCTTCAGGTTGATCCCCAGCGGCGCCAGGCTGGCTTGCAGGGTCAGGCCGATGGATTCCCAGTCAGGGTCCTTGTCGGAGTACATGTAGTTCAGGGTGGTGATTTTTGTCGGGAGCTTCTTCAGGTTGGCGCCGGCGCTGTCCAGGTCCTGTTTCATCATTGGCAGGCTCGGGTCATTGGCCCACATGCCGGCGGGAATCGGTCCGTTCATCAACTTGGCCTGGCCCTTGAGGATGCCGTCGACAATGCCTTTGTAGTCCACCGCATCAACGATTGCCTGGCGGGCGTTCTGGTTGTTCAGCGGGGCTTTCTGGTTGTTCAGGTACAGGTAGGTCACCCGCAGCGACGGGAACTCCTTGATCACCACGTCTTTCTTTTTGGCCAGGTTGGTGAGCTGGTCCTGGGGCATGTCTTCGGCAATGTCCAGGTCACCGCGTTCCAGTTGCAGGCGGCGTACCGAGGCTTCGCTGATGATCTTGATCACCACCTTGTTCAGCGCGGGCTTGGCGCCGGCGTAGTAGGTGTTGGGTTCCAGGGTCAGGCTCTGGCCTTTCTGCCAGTTGGTCAGGCGGAACGCGCCGGAACCGGCGGTGTGGGTGGAGAGGTAGGCGTTGACGTCGCCCTGTTTCACCACGTCCGGGTTGATGATGCCGGCGCCGTTGTGGGCGAGGGTGTAGAGGAAGGGCGCGTAGGGTTTGGTCAGGGTGAAGCGCACGGTCAGCGGGTCGACCACGGTGACTTTCATGTCATCCGGGAACGCGCCCGACGGGCCTTGCTTGAGCTGCATCACGCGGTCGAAGGAGAACTTCACTGCGTTGGCGTCGACCTCGGCGCCGTCATCGAACTTGTTGCCGGGCTTGAGTTTGAAGTCCCACACCAGGCCGTCGGCCGAGGTGGTCCAGCTGTCGGCCAGGTCGCCCTTGACCTCGGTGCTGCCCTTGCCGTTTTCGACTTTGTAGGCCACCAGTTTCTGGTACGCCGGGTACGTCACCGCCCAATCGTTATTGTCGATGGTCACGGCCGGGTCGAGGGTTTGCGGGTCGGCGGCCTTGCCGATCATCAGGGTGTCTTTGGGGGCGGCGGCACTTGCCGATTGCCACGCGCCCAGGCTCAGGGCGGCGCACAGCAGGGAGAGTGCGAGGGTCTTGCGGTTGCTTGGGGTCATGCCGGTTTCCTTGATTATTTAGAGGAAAAAGCGGGTTGGTTTATTTTTATGAAATCTATAACCGGGCAGTTGGAGCTAAAGGGTGCTGCTAATTATTGTGATGCTACGGTCCTTGTGATCAGTGTGACTCCTCAATTAATGGGAAAAGTTCGGCATCCGGCAATTCGTAATGCCACCACTCGGTGGCAATCGCCTTGAAGCCGGCGCCGAGCATGATGCCCAGCAACAGCAGGCGGTTGCGCTGCACCTGCGGCGGCAGGTCGGGGTAGAACTGGTGGGACTTGGGCTCCATGGCATCAAACGCCGTGCCCATGTCCAGGGGTATGCCGTGTTCATCAATCAGTGTCAGGTCGACGGCCACGCCACGGGTGTGATGCGAGCCCAGGCGCGGGTCGCGCACGTAGTCCGGGTTGGGCAGGGCTTGCCACAGCAGTTGCTGGGCGTAGGCCGGCCGATAGGCGTCGTAGATCAGCAGGGTCATGCCGGCCTGGCGTGCCAACAGGCTTGCCTTGCGCAGGCAGGCCGCCGCTTCGGTGTGCAGCAGGCAGCGGGCGTTGCGGTAGATAACGGTGCCTGCCAGGTTGTCGGCACTGGCGTAGATCAGGTCGACCTGTACCGGGTATTCCGGTGGGGCGATTTCTACCAATGGGCTGGTATTCACTCAAAGATTTCCTTTCCAGGGTCAGGATTCGAACTGGCCGAAGGCCTGTTGCAGGGCGCGGTTTTTTGCCAGGCGTGCATCCAGTCGCTCGCCGTAGCGGTCAGCGACGGCAGACACCATCAGGTTGAACAGGCACGTCAGGGGGGCCATGGAGTCCCAGAATTGGCCGACATCGGTTTTCAGTTGCAGCAGGTCCAGGTCGTAGTCCCGGGCCCAGGGGCATTGCAAATCGGTGATCAGCGCCAAGGGTAGACCCTGGGCATTCGCGGTCTCGCAGAACGTGGGCGTGATGCTCGAATACGCGCGGAAGTCCGCCGTGATGGCGTAGGGTTTTTCAAAACCGGAGTTCAGGGTTTCGGCGTAGATCCCCGACAGGCCGTCGACGTAATAGACCTTGGGGCGAATGTATTCCAGGTGACTGTGGAACGCGTTGAGGATGCCCCGGGTGGACTGGATGCCGAGGATGAACACGGCGTCGGCGTCCACGATGTGCTGCACGATGTCGGCGAAACCCTGGCTGCGGGCCAGGCCATAGACGTGCTGGATGGCTTCGATCTCGCGGTTGAGGGAGCGGTCGAGGGCGTCTTCCTGATCGTTCTCCTGGCGAAAGGCACCCAGGCGGTCGGTGATCAGCCAGGACGCTTGCGGGTCGCCACGCAGGCCTTGCTTGACGTCATCGAGGTTGCGATAACCCAAGGCGCGCAAAAAACGCCCCACTGAAATCCCGGTGGTGCCGGCTTGCTGGGCGATGCTGTCGGCGGTTTCGAACGGCAGCTGTTGCAGGTTGCCCAGCAGGTAGGTCGCGATGCGTTTGCCGGTGGGCGTCAGCGTCGGGAACTGCTGTTCCAGCGTGCGCTGGAAGCTGTTTTTATCCATGACGTTTTCGCGGAGACCGGTCATTGATGTTACTCAGATTTCATGATTTTGATGTCTGTTAGAAACATAACATCGGCAATCGCGATAACACAATGGCTTTTTTTCGAGCGGGTACGCAGGAGGGGGACCGCGGAGATCAAGGCCGCTGGGGTTTCACCGAAGTACCAAAGGTATTGCCCATGCGCACGCTGGTCGCCGCCGGGGTAGAGAGCCCGATCTGGTTCGGCTTGCGTTTTTCGATGGGCACCTGTTGCGCTTCCTGGTTCTTTTGCGTGGCCTTGGCGGCGTCCGGGTTGTTGCCCATCTGCTGGCTCAGGCAGCCATAGTCCGGCGCCTTGTAGCCATCCACATTGACCTCGGCGCAGCCACCGGGTGTGCCTTCGGCGTGGGCCATCAGCGGCAGGGTTGCACACAGCAACAGGCTGGCGAGGGTCGGGAACAGGTTCATCGGTGCCTCCTGGCGCGCCTTGGGAAATGGGCGGGTATGGGGCGAAAGTGTAGTGCAGCGGGCTGCCCGTCACCGTGATGTTTTTTTTGCTGGCACCGTAACATCAGGTTCATAAACGGGCCTCAGGATGACGGTTTTGTAGGCTATGTCGGACGTGTTGCGATGCTGAGCAGGGGGGCTTGGAGGCGCGCGGGCTGCTGCCTGGCTCTGCTGTTGGGGCTGGCGCAAAGCGTGCGCGCCGAAGTGATCCTGGACCTGCCTGCCCAGAACCTGGACAACGCCCTCCAAGCGTTCAGCCGTGCCACCGGCATGGCGGTGCTGGTGGATCGCGAATTGACCCGGGGCCGGCGTTCCATCGGTGTACATGGCCGCTACAGCGCGCAGCAAGCCCTGGGCCTGCTGCTGTCAGGGAGTGGCTTGATGGCGCGTTATGCCCGCAGCGATGCGTTCACCCTGCAAGTCCCCGAGGTCAGCCAGCCGGCAACGACGCGGGGACTGAAGGCCGGCCATGCAGCACGGATCAACAACAGCTACGCCACGGCCTTGCAGCAGGCGATCGAGCGCAGTTTGTGCCGTTCGCCCCTGACCCGCCCCGGCAGTTACCGCGCGCTGGTGCAGGTGTGGGTCAGCGGTGACGGGGTGATCGAACACAGCCGCCTGGTCAGCTCCACCGGTGACCTGCAGCGTGACGAAGCGCTGGTACGCGGCTTGGGCGCCACCCGTGTCGAACGCCCGGCGCCCAGTTCACTGCGCTTGCCGGTGACCTTACTTTTGATGCCCGATTCAACAGGAACACGCATGGAATGCACAGCAGGGGAAGGAGTTTCCGGGGCATGAAAGACACCGGCCACAGCACGATGGTCAGCCTGTTCCTGGCGTCCTACGAGGACTTCAAGGTACGCCTGCGCAAGCGCCTCGGGTCCGAGGACCTGGCCAACGACGTGCTGCACGAAACCTACCTGCGGGTCGACCGCATGGACGTGCCGCCGAACCTGGCGCAACCCAATGCTTACCTGTACCGCATGGCCCTGAACATCGCCGCCGACCGACGCCAGGCGGATGCGCGGCTGCTGACCGGCAGTGAAGTCGAAGAGCTGCTGCAGACAGCCGATGAAGCCCAGGACCCCTCGCGGGTGGTGGGTGGCCAGCGGGAAATCCAGTCCTTGCTCAAGGCCCTCTACGAACTGCCGGCGCGGCGGCGCCAGATCCTCATCGCTGCGCGCCTGGAAGAGGCGCCGCACCTGGAAATCTCCAAGCGTTTCGGGATTTCCACGCGCATGGTCGAAAAGGAAATCAAGGCCGGGCTGGGCCACTGCGCGCAGCGCCTTGAAAGAAAAGTGATCCAGCGGTTCGGTCCCGGGGCCGGAAAACCGTCTTAGTGATTGAGTCCCTGATAATCCGTTGAGTACCTGCGCGCTTGAACATTTTTAACTTCTCCGCTGCCCGGAATACCCCAGACAGCCCCCTGCACGATGAAGCGCGTGACTGGCTGGTGCTGCTGACTTCGGGCCGGGCCACCGTTGCGGATGCCAAAGCGTTGCGCCAGTGGTGCGCCCAGAGTCCGGAACATGCCCGGGCGTTCGAGCAGGCCAAGGTGTTGTGGCAGCAATTGGCTACGGCCGCCGAGCAGGTTTCCCGTCCACGGCATTTTGGGCGGCGGGCGTTTTTGGGTGGGGCGATTGCGGCGTCGGCGGCGGTGTTTATGGTGCGGTTTACCGTGCCGGGTGGGTTTGCCGGGTTGACGGCGGATTATCGCACCGAGGTTGGGGAGCAGCGGCGGGTGGAGTTGGGTGAGGGGGTTCGGCTGGAGCTCAATACCCAGACGCGGATCAGTCGGCGTGAGGGGGGGATTGAGTTGGTGGAGGGGGAGGTTGAGGTGGTTGCCAATGCGGCGATGCCGCTCCAGGTTCAGGCCGGTGGAGGGTGGTTGAGTGCGGCTCGGGCGCGGTTCAATGTGCGCAATACGGATCACAGTGTGTGTGTGACGTGCATTGATGGGGCGCTGTTGGTGGCTGTGGGTGGGCGTACGGTTCGGCTTGAGGGTGGGCGGCAACTGACTTATGACGCTGGCGGTGTGGGTGAGCCGGTGGCGGTGGATGTGCAGGCGGTGGTGGCCTGGCGGGAGCAGGTGTTGGTGTTTGATAACGCGACCTTGGCGACGGTGGTGGATGAGATTAATCGCTATCGGCCGGGGATGTTGCTGCTGATGAATGCGGAGCTGGGCAAGCGGCGGGTGCAGGCGCGGTTTAGTTTGCATCAGTTGGCGGGGGTGGCGCTTTTGATTCGCGATGCGTATGGGGCCAAGTGTACGGAGTTGCCTGGGGGGGTGGTTTTGTTGAGCTAAGCGGTGGAGTGAATATCCATTATTTAGGTAACGGCTGCTTATGGTTTCGCTCTTACAGCGACTCACTTTGGAAAAGCCCCAAAGTAAGCAAAGGGCTCTGCCCCGCCTG
>NZ_JAAAFU010000003.1:0-92896 GCF_019352905.1 Pseudomonas sp. Xaverov 83
GCGGGCACGGTCAAATGTGGGAGCTGGCTTGCCTGCGATGGCATCGCCTCGGTGTATCTGAAAAACCGAGGTGTCCGCATCGCAGGCAAGCCAGCTCCCACAGAAAAGCAGAGCTGCATCCGCTTCAGATTTGGCTTTCGCTCTGGATCTTGCCTCTGCTTTTAACACTCAAGCCGGCCGGGAGGCCGCTGTGCTCTGCTTTTGATCTGCTTTTGATTTTGATCTGACTGCCCCAATAAGCCCGAGGCCGAACGCAGGCAGTGCGGAGCGGGTAAACCGGCAGGACGCCGGTTTAGCCGCGCCGGGCCATGGATGGCCCGTCGCGGCGGCCCGCGGAACAATGCCGGAGTGAGGGAACACCGAGCCTAGGCGAGGTGCCGACAGGCGGGGCAGAGCGTTTTGGTTGCTTTGCCGCTTTTGCAAAGTGACTCGCTGTAAGAGCGAAACCATAGGTGGCCGTTACCTAAATAACGGATATGCCCCCCAACCTACCGCACCGCCTCAAACAACCCAGTAGCCCCCATCCCACCCCCAACGCACATAGTGACAATGCCGTAACGCAACTGACGCCGCTGCAACTCACGCACCAGGTGCCCCACCTGCCGCGACCCCGTCATCCCAAACGGATGCCCGATGGAAATCGACCCGCCGTTGACGTTGTACTTGGCGTTATCAATTTCCAGCCGATTACGCGCATACAGACACTGCGAAGCAAACGCCTCATTCAGCTCCCACAAATCAATATCCGCCACCGCCAGCCCGCGAGCCTTGAGCAACTTGGGCACCGAAAACACCGGCCCAATCCCCATCTCATCCGGCTCACACCCCGCCACCGTAAACCCACGGAAAAACGCCTTAGGCTTGAGCTCCAATTCCAGAGCCTTCTCCAGGCTCATCACCAGTGTCATGGAAGCCCCATCAGACAACTGCGACGAATTCCCCGCCGTCACCGACCCATCCTCGGCAAACACCGGCTTCAACCCCGCAAGACTGGCCAAGGTGGTATCCGGACGATTGCAGTCATCACGGTCCACCACCCCATCCAACACCTGCACCGCGCCGGTATTCTTGTCCTCGACCTTATACTTCACCGCCATCGGCACAATTTCATCATCGAACAACCCGTCAGCCTGGGCCTGAGCCGTACGCTGCTGGCTTTGCAGCGCATACAAATCCTGCTCTTCACGACTCACGTGATACCGCCGCGCAACGATTTCAGCGGTCTGCCCCATAGGGAAATAAATACCCGGCACCTGCTCCTTGAGCAACGGATTGATCAGGTTATCGGTGTTCACGCTTTTCATGGTCAAGCTGATGGACTCAACCCCGCCGGCCACGATGATGTCGCTGCAACCGGACGCAATCTGGTTGGCCGCAATGGCAATCGCCTGCAAGCCCGAGGAACAGAAACGGTTAAGGGTCATCCCCGCCGTACCGGTGCCCAGCTGCGACAACACCGCCACATTGCGGCCGATGTTGTAGCCCTGGGCACCTTCGTTGGAGCCGGCACCGACGATGCAATCCTCGACCGTGGCCGGGTCGATGCCGTTGCGGGTCAGCAGCGCGTTGACGCAATGGGCAGCCATGTCATCGGGACGGGTCTGGTTGAACTTGCCGCGAAAGGACTTGGCCAGGCCGGTTCGCACGCTGTCGACGATCACTACTTCACGCATGGGCTACCTCTATTGTTGGGGTTGTTGAGAGATGGATCGAGCATAGATCCCGCCCTCTTCAACCGCGACAATCATTCATCCCGCGTATGCAAAAGCATGGCGTTACTTCTTCTTGTACTTCTTGTACTTCTTGTCGTGCTTGTCCGTCTTGTCGAACGCTTCCTCCAGCGCCCGGTTGATGGTGCGCAACACCTTCACCCGCGCCCAGCGCTTGTCATTCGCCTCGACCAGCGTCCACGGGGCAATCTCGGTGCTGGTGCGGTCCACCATGTCGCCCACCGCCGCCCGGTAGTCGTCCCACTTGTCGCGATTGCGCCAGTCATCCTCGGTGATCTTGAAGCGTTTGAACGGGATTTCCTCGCGGGCCTGGAACCGCTCCAGCTGCGTCTGCTTGTCGATCGCCAGCCAGAACTTGACCACGATCACCCCGGCATCCCGCAGTTGCTCTTCAAAGTCGTTGATCTCGCCGTAGGCGCGCATCCAGTCCGTCGGCGTGCAGAAGCCTTCGATGCGTTCCACCAGCACCCGGCCGTACCAGGAGCGGTCGAACACGGTGAACATGCCCCGCGCCGGAATTTTCTGCCAGAAACGCCACAAGTAAGGCTGGGCGCGTTCGTCTTCGCTGGGCGCGGCAATCGGTACGATGTGGTACTGCCGGGGATCGAGGGCTGCCGCCACGCGGCGGATAGCACCGCCCTTGCCTGCCGCGTCGTTGCCTTCAAATACCGTCACCAACGCGTGTTTGCGCATGCGCTTGTCGCGCATCAGCCCGGAGAACCGCGCCTGTTCGGTAATCAGTTGTTCTTCGTAATCGTCCTTTTCAAGGCTCAGGCTCATGTCCAGGCTGTTCAGCAAGCTCATCTGGTCAACCGCCGACGGCAGCGGCGCCGGGTTCATGCCGCTGACTTTACCCTTGGGCACTTTCAAGGCGTTTTGCAGGCCTTCGAGCAGGATCTTGCCGACGGTCAGCCCGCGGTAGTGTGCATCGACCCCCTCGATCACGTACCACGGCGCATAGTCACGGCTGGTGCGGCGCAGGATCCGCTCACCGAAATGCACAAACTTGTCGTAGGTCTTTGACTGCTGCCAGTCCAGCGGGCTGATGCGCCAGCTGTGCAGCGGGTCATCCTGCAAGGCTTTGAGCCGGGATTTCATCTGCTTTTTGGACAGGTGAAACCAGAACTTGAAGATCAGCGCGCCTTCGTCACACAGCATCTTTTCCAGGCGCTCGGCACCGGCGATGGCCTGGTCGAGCCGCGCATCCTTGATCTCGCCATGCACGCGACTCTGCAGCATCTGGCTGTACCAGTTGCCAAAAAAGATCCCCATGCGGCCTTTCGCCGGCAGCTGGCGCCAGTAGCGCCACGCCGGCGGGCGGGCCAGTTCTTCGTCGGTCTGCTGGTCGAAGGTGCGTACTTCGATCAGGCGCGGGTCCATCCATTCATTCAGCAACTTGACGGTTTCGCCCTTGCCGGCGCCTTCGATGCCATTGATCAGGATGATCACCGGGAAGCGCTTCTGCTGCTGCAGTTCGTACTGCACTTCCAGCAGGGCTTCGCGTAAGGCCGGCACTTCGGCGTCGTAGGTGTCTTTGTCGATGGCGTGACCGATTTCGGCAGATTCGAACATGGGCGGCTCCGTTCCAGAATGAGGCAAGACTAGCGGATTGGACGGTGCAGCGCCGGAGGAAATTTCACACCCGGTTGTCATGGATCAATGACACCCCTGTTGATCAGCTAGAATGGCCGCCTTGTCTTTGCCTGCCGTATTTTATGAGCCGCCCATGAACCCCGTATCCCACGCCCAGCTCGACTGGGATGACCAAGGTCGCCCGCACTCGCGGGTGTTCGACGACGTGTACTTCTCCGACAAGTCGGGCCTTGAAGAAACCCGCTACGTGTTCCTTGAACAGAACCGTTTACAGGAGCGTTTTGCTGCGCTGCCGGTGGGTGGGCGCTTGGTGATTGGTGAGACCGGCTTCGGCACCGGCCTGAATTTTTTGTGCGCCTGGCAACTGTTCGAACAGCACGCAGTGCCGGGCGCACGCCTGCATTTTGTCAGCGTGGAAAAGTACCCGCTGAGCCACGCCGACCTGCAACGCGCCCTCGCCCTCTGGCCGGAACTTGCACCGTTCTCCGAGCAACTGCTGGCGCAGTACATCGCGATCCATCAGGGCTTCCAGCGGCTGGTGCTGGATAACGGTCGCGTCACCCTGACCCTGTTGATCGGCGATGCCCTGGAGCAATTGCCACAGCTGGACGCTCAGGTCGACGCCTGGTTCCTCGACGGTTTCGCCCCGGCCAAAAACCCGGACATGTGGACTGCCGAGCTGTTCGCCGAACTGGCACGGCTGGCGGCGCCGGGCTCGACCATCAGCACCTTCACCAGCACCGGCTGGGTGCGCCGGCTGATCAATGGGGCCGGGTTCAAGATGAAGCGCACCCCGGGCATCGGCCACAAGTGGGAAATCCTGCGGGGTGAGTTTCTCGGCTGGCCCACTGAAACGCCCGTACCGCCCGCGACAAAACCCTGGTTTGCGCGCCCGCCTGCTGTTGCTGGTGAGCGCCACGCGCTCGTCATCGGCGGTGGCCTGGCCGGTTGCGCCACGGCCGCCAGCATGGCGGCACGGGGCTGGCGGGTCAGCTTGCTGGAACGCCACGCAGCGCTCGCACAGGAAGCCTCCGGTAACCCGCAAGGGGTGTTGTACCTCAAGCTTTCAGCCCACGGCACGGCACTGTCGCAATTGATTCTCAGCGGTTTCGGCCACACGCGGCGCCTGCTGGAACACCTGCAACGTGGCGTGGACTGGGATGGCTGCGGCGTGCTGCAACTGGCCTTCAATGCCAAGGAAGCCGAGCGCCAGGCACAGCTGGCCAGCGCTTTTGCCCCGGACCTGTTGCACCTGCTGGATAAAGAGCAGGCCCAGGCGCGTGCCGGAATAACCCTGGAGCAAGGGGGCTTGTTCTTCCCCGAGGGCGGCTGGGTACACCCGCCCGCGCTGTGCCAGTGGCAAGCCAGGCACCCGCTGATCGAGGTGCTGCAGCACCATGACGCCCTTGAGCTTAAGCAGGTCGACGGTGAGTGGCAGGCGCTGCAGGGCGATACGGTTCTGGCGCAGGCCAGCGTGGTAGTGCTGGCCGGTGCCGCCGAGATCAAGCGGTTTTCCTTCAGCGCTGACCTCCCCCTCAAACGCATCCGCGGGCAAATCACCCGGCTGCCGCAAACAACGCAAAGCCAGGCGTTGGCCACGGTGGTGTGCGCCGAGGGTTACGTCGCCCCGCCACGCCTGGGCGAGCACACCCTCGGCGCCAGCTTTGACTTCAAGAGCGACGACCTTACGCCCACGGTGGCCGAGCACGTCGGCAACCTCGAGATGCTGCGGGAAATCTCCCCCGACCTGCTGCAACGCCTGGGCGCCGACAGCCTGGCACCCGAACAGCTCGAGGGCCGCGCCGCGTTCCGCTGCACCAGCCCGGACTACTTGCCGATCGTCGGGCCGCTGGCGGAACGCGAGATGTTTGATCAGACCTACGCCGCCCTCAGCAAAGACGCCCGGCACGTCCCGGATGCACCATGCCCCTGGTTGCACGGCCTGTATATCAACAGTGGCCATGGCTCACGCGGCTTGGTCACCGCGCCCCTCTGCGCAGAGCTGCTGGCCGCCTGGCTCGACAATGAGCCGCTGCCGCTGCCGCGCAGTGTCAGCGAAGCCTGTCACCCCAATCGGTTCGCACTGCGGGCGCTGATTCGCGGTAACCCAAGCAAATCCTGAGGGCCAAGACGGGCCCCCAGCCCGTCAAGGCTCATTGCCTTATAACGTATTGTTCTAAAACTCCCACAATTTACCCGGGTCAGTCTCTGGGTACCCGCCGTTTTGGCGGGCTGCATTTCTATCCCTCCCCAACGGAAAAACCGGTAAGGAATTTATGTGCGGATTAGCTGGAGAGTTACGTTTCGATCACCAACCTGCCGACCTGGCAGCGGTGGAACGAATCACCCATCACTTGGCGCCACGCGGTCCTGACGCGTGGGGCTTCCATGCTCAAGGGCCGATTGCCCTGGGCCATCGACGCCTGAAAATCATGGACCTGTCGGACGGCTCCGCCCAACCGATGGTCGACGCCCAACTGGGCCTGTCCCTGGCGTTCAACGGCGCGATCTATAACTTCCCGGAATTGCGTGAAGAGCTGGAAGCCCTGGGCTACGCCTTCTATTCCGGTGGCGACACCGAAGTGCTGCTCAAGGGCTACCACGCCTGGGGCGAAGCCTTGCTGCCCAAGCTCAACGGGATGTTCGCCTTCGCCATCTGGGAGCGCGATGCTAAGCGCCTGTTTATCGCCCGTGACCGCCTCGGCGTGAAGCCGCTGTACCTGTCGCGCACCGGCCAGCGCCTGCGTTTTGCTTCGGCATTGCCGGCGCTGCTCAAGGGTGGCGATATCAACCCGATCCTCGATCCGGTGGCCCTCAATCACTACCTGAATTTCCACGCCGTGGTGCCTGCGCCGCGCACCTTGCTGGCGGGCATTGAAAAACTGCCGCCTGCGTCGTGGATGCGCATCGACGCCGACGGCAAGACTGAACAGAAAACCTGGTGGACCCTGCCCTACGGCCCTCACGCCGATGAAGCCAACCTGACGCTCGAAGACTGGACCGACCGTGTGCTCGACAGCACCCGCGAAGCCGTGGCGATTCGTCAGCGGGCGGCAGTGGACGTGGGCGTGCTGCTTTCCGGCGGTGTCGACTCCAGCATGCTGGTGGGCCTGTTGCGCGAAGTCGGCGTGCAGGACCTGTCGACCTTCTCCATCGGCTTTGAAGACGCCGGTGGCGAGCGCGGCGACGAGTTCCAATATTCGGACTTGATCGCCAAGCATTACGGCACCCGGCACCATCAACTGCGCATCGCCGAAAGCGAAATCATCGAGCAATTGCCGGCTGCGTTCCGCGCCATGAGCGAGCCGATGGTCAGCCATGACTGCATCGCCTTCTACCTGCTGTCCCGGGAAGTCGCCAAGCACTGCAAGGTGGTGCAGAGCGGCCAGGGCGCCGATGAACTGTTCGCCGGTTACCACTGGTACCCGCAAGTGGACGGCGCCAGCGACCCGTATGCCGCCTACCGCGATGCGTTCTTCGACCGCAGCTACGACGACTACGCCGCCACCGTCGCGCCGAAATGGCTGACCGCGAATGACGCCGCCGGTGACTTCGTGCGCGAGCATTTCGCCCAGCCCGGCGCCGATGCGGCCGTGGACAAAGCCCTGCGCCTGGACAGCACCGTGATGCTGGTGGATGACCCGGTCAAGCGCGTCGACAACATGACCATGGCCTGGGGCCTGGAAGCGCGCACGCCGTTTCTCGACTACCGCCTGGTGGAACTGTCGGCCCGCGTGCCGGGTAAATTCAAACTGCCGGACGGCGGCAAGCAAGTGCTCAAGGAAGCCGCGCGCCGGGTGATCCCGAGCGAAGTCATCGACCGCAAGAAAGGTTATTTCCCGGTGCCCGGCCTCAAGCATTTGCAGGGCGACACCTTGAGCTGGGTGCGCGACCTGTTGCTGGACCCAAGCCAGGATCGCGGCCTGTTCAACCCGGCCATGCTCGACCGCCTGCTCACCGATCCCCAAGGCCAATTGACCCCGTTGCGCGGCTCCAAGCTGTGGCAACTGGCGGCGCTGAACCTGTGGCTCAGCGAACAAGGAATCTGATTCATGAAACCTCATGCCACGGCTTACAGCCAACGCTTGCTGCGGGGCCAGGCGCCCTCCTACGAGCGCCTGCAAGCCCGCTTCGCCGAAGACGGCAGCGCACTGGACCCCACGCCGATTGCCGTGCATTGCGGTTGGGGTCGGCTGTTGATCGGCCACACTTTTCCGGACCCCGCGAGCCTGGCCCTGGAGTTGCTCAACGAGCAGCCCGGCGAGCGGGATATCGCGCTGTATGTGGCGGCGCCACAGCAGATCCTCGGGATTGATCCCCAGCAGTTGTTTCTCGACCCGTCCGACACCTTGCGCCTGTGGTTCACCGACTATCGTCCCGCGACCCGTGTGTTTCGTGGGTTTCGGATTCGTCGGGTACAAAGCGAGGCGGACTGGCAGGCGGTGAACCAGCTGTACCAGGGGCGCGGCATGTTGCCGGTGGACCCGGCGCTGCTGACTCCACGTCATCAAGGCGGTCCGGTGTATTGGCTGGCCGAGGACGAAGACAGCGGCGCGGTGATCGGCAGCGTGATGGGCCTGAACCACCAGAAAGCCTTCCACGACCCGGAGAACGGTTGCAGTCTCTGGTGCCTGGCGGTGGACCCGCAATGCACCCGCCCCGGTGTGGGTGAAGTGTTGGTGCGCCACTTGATCGAACACTTCATGAGCCGTGGCCTGAGCTACCTTGACCTGTCAGTGCTGCACGACAACCGCCAGGCAAAAAGTCTCTACGCCAAGCTCGGCTTTCGCGCACTGACCACCTTCGCCATCAAGCGCAAGAACGGGATCAACCAGCCGCTGTTCCTCGGCCCCGGCCCGCAGGCGGAGTTCAATCCCTATGCGCGGATCATCGTCGAGGAAGCTCATCGGCGCGGGATTGATGTGCAGGTGGACGATGCCGATGCCGGGCTGTTTACCCTGAGCCATGGTGGCCGCCGGGTGCGCTGCCGCGAGTCATTGAGCGACCTGACCAGCGCCATCAGCATGACCTTGTGCCAGGACAAGAGCCTGACCCACAAGGTGTTCAAGGCTGCCGGCTTGAACCTTCCGGCCCAGCAATTGGCCGGCAGTGCCGATGACAACCTGGAGTTTCTCGACGAGCACCAGCGCGTCGTGGTCAAGCCGCTGGACGGTGAACAAGGCCAGGGTGTGGCGGTGGATTTGCAGACGATCGAGGATGTGCAGAAAGCGATTGAGGCTGCACGCCAGTTCGACTCGCGTGTACTGCTGGAAAGCTTCCACGAAGGCCTCGACCTGCGGATTCTGGTGATCGGTTTTGAAGTAGTCGCTGCTGCCATTCGCCGCCCGGCGGAAGTCACCGGCGATGGCCAGCACTCCATCGGCGCGTTGATCGAGGCCCAGAGCCGCCGGCGCCAGGCTGCCACCGATGGCGAAAGCAAAATCCCCCTGGACCACGAAACCCAACGCACGCTGCACGCTGCCGGGTACGACTACAGCAGCATCCTGCCCCGTGGCGAACGCCTGGCGGTGCGGCGTACCGCCAACCTGCACACTGGTGGTTGCCTGGAGGACGTGACCGCCATCCTCCACCCGACCCTGGTGGACGCCGCCGTGCGCGCCGCCCGGGCCCTGGACATTCCCATGGTGGGCCTGGACCTGATGGTGCCGGCCGCCGACCAACCGGACTACGTCTTTATCGAAGCCAACGAACGGGCCGGGCTGGCCAACCATGAACCGCAGCCGACGGCTGAAAAGTTCGTGGACCTGCTGTTTCCCCATAGCCAGCCGACGGCGTGAATGATCGTTCCCACGCTCTGCGTGGGAACGCAGCCCGTGACGCTGCGCGTCACAAGAGCGGACGCAGAGCGTCCCATGAGGCATTCCCACGCAGAGCGTGGGAACGATCATCCTCAACTCATCAGGAGTCTTTATGACCCGAACCATCCCCGAACCGGATCTCGCTTACCTGCAAAAAGTGCTGCTGGAAATGCTCGCCATTCCCAGCCCCACCGGGTTTACCGACACCATCGTGCGCTACGTTGCCGAGCGCCTCGAAGAACTGGGCATTCCCTTTGAAATGACCCGGCGCGGCACCATCCGCGCCACCCTCAAGGGCCAGAAAAACAGCCCTGACCGCGCCGTCTCCGCGCACCTGGACACCATCGGCGCCGCCGTGCGGGCAATCAAGGACAATGGCCGCCTGACCCTGGCACCCGTGGGCTGCTGGTCCAGCCGCTTTGCCGAAGGCAGCCGCGTCAGCCTGTTTACCGATAACGGCGTGATCCGTGGCAGCGTGTTGCCGTTGATGGCCTCCGGTCACGCGTTCAATACCGCCGTGGATGAAATGCCCATCAGCTGGGACCACATCGAACTGCGCCTGGACGCCTACTGCGCCACCCGCGCCGATTGTGATTCCCTGGGCATCAGCGTCGGCGATTTCGTCGCCTTCGACCCGCTGCCGGAGTTCACCGAGAGCGGCCACATCAGCGCCCGTCACCTGGACGATAAAGCCGGGGTTGCCGCACTGCTGGCGGCGCTCAAGGCGATTGTCGACAGCGGCCAACCGTTGCTGATCGACTGCCACCCGCTGTTCACCATCACCGAAGAAACCGGCAGTGGCGCAGCCGCGGCATTGCCGTGGGATGTGAGTGAGTTCGTCGGCATCGACATTGCGCCGGTGGCCCACGAGCAGCACTCCAGCGAACACGCGGTGAGTGTGGCGATGCAGGATTCCGGCGGGCCGTATGACTATCACCTGTCCCGCCACCTGCTGCGCCTGGCGGCGGAGAATGAGTTGCCGGTGCGCCGCGACCTGTTTCGCTATTACTTCAGCGACGCGCATTCGGCGGTGACCGCCGGCCACGACATTCGCACCGCACTGCTGGCATTCGGTTGCGATGCTACCCATGGCTATGAGCGCACGCACATCGACAGCCTCGCCGCGCTGAGTCGCCTGCTGGGCGCGTACATCCTCAGCCCGCCGGTGTTCGCCAGCGATGCACAGCCGGCCAAAGGCTCCCTCGACCGGTTCAGTCACCAGATCGAACACGACACGCAAATGGAGAGCGATACCCGCGTGCCGTCGGTGGACAGCCTGGTGGGTCAAAAAACCTGAGACTGGCAACTCGGATCCCGGCGCAGTAGCATCGCCGGGATTCCTTAGCCGAGGCTTGTATGCTGATTCCCTACGATGCACTTGAAGTCGACACCCTGACCCGCCTCATCGAAGACTTCGTGACCCGCGACGGCACCGACAATGGTGACGACACACCCCTGGAAACCCGGGTGCTGCGGGTACGCCAGGCATTGACCAAGGGCCAGGCGCTGATTGTCTTCGACCCCGAGAGCGAGCAGTGCCAGTTGATGCTCAAGCACGATGTGCCCAAGCATCTGTTCGACTGATACTCAGGGATTGGGCACAGGCACTGGATGGGTGTTGGTCTGCTGCCCCTGGCGACTGAGGATCTTTTGATAGACCTCCGCCCGGTGCACATTGACCCCCACCGGCGCTTCCACGCCCAGCTTCACTTGGGTGCCGTTCACTTCCAGAATGCGCAAAGTGATCTGGTCGCCCACCGAAATTATTTCACCTACCGCGCGGCTTAATACCAGCATGGGGTTCGTCCTTTTTAAGTTACCGAACCCCGACCATGCGCCCCCCGCCCATCGCCATCAATGGCCTTCAGGCTAAACAGGCATGCCTTACACGCGCAGGTAATTTGCCTTACAGACAAGCGATGACAAATCGCGAATTGCGCCTCAGAACTAAACGCGATGTTCAGGCTTTGAGCGACTGAGCCTTGGCCCGCATCTTGTCCGCCATCACGGTCATCTCGTCATACAGCAGTTGCGGGTTCTTCTGCTTCAGTGCCCAGGCCATGCGTCCCTGCTCGTGGGGCAGGATCATGAATTGCCCTTCAGCCACCTGCTGGTAGATGTAGTCGGCGATCTGTGCGGCGGTGATCGGCGAGCTTTCCAGCAGCTTGCCCACTTGGGCCTTCATCGCCGGCGTCGGCCCGCGGAACGAGTCCAGGAGGTTGGTCTGGAAGAAGGATGGGCACACCACGTGCACCCCGACTTCCTGCTGCTTGAGTTCCACCAGCAGGCTTTCCGAAAGCGCCACCACGCCGGCCTTGGCCACGTTGTAGTTGCTCATGGCCGGGCCCTGCATCAGGGCGGCCATGGAGGCGATGTTGATGATGCGGCCCTTGCTCTGCTCCAGCAGTGGCAGGAAGGCCTTGCAGCCCTTGACCACGCCCATGAGATTGATTGCGATCTGCCAGTCCCAGTCTTCCAGGGACAGTTCGCTGAAGAACCCGCCCGATGCGACACCGGCGTTGTTGACGATCACATCGATGCCGCCGAGCTTTTCCTCACAGGCCTGCGCGAAGGCGGTGAGCTGGCTGTAGTCGCGCACGTCGCAACGCTGGGTGAAACCGTCACCGCCGGCCTGGCGCACCAGCTTGAGGGTTTCTTGCAGGCCTGCTTCGCTGACGTCCGACAAGGCCAGTTGCCAACCCTCACGGGCCCAGCGCAGAGCGATTTCGCGACCCAGGCCAGAACCGGCGCCGGTGATCATCATGCGATTTTGCATAGGAAAGTAGCCTTGTGGTTCACGGAAGAAGTGAGCCGCAGTGTAGCGAAGGTTTTTCCTGCACCCACGCACCATCAGACTGCTGAATGCCCGAGGCAAACCGTGGGCCGGGTCGGATAGCGGGAAACCTGCCAAGTTCAATTTATTTGAACTAAGGGCGGTTATTTGCAACGGGGTTAAAGGAAATAAGCAAGTTAGCGAAAAGCTTTAAAAAAACACGGAATTTTCTGCCAAACACATTGGTCGGAGTTATTAAGGCGTCCGTATCAGTTGTCGGGCCTATTCGTTAAATAACAGGTCTTTTCAGAAGACAATAAGGAAAACAAAACATGAGCCTCATTCTTATCATTATTCTGATCCTCCTGCTGGTCGGCGGTCTTCCCGTGTTTCCCCACTCACGCAACTGGGGTTACGGGCCATCGGGTATTCTCGGTACTGTGTTGGTAGTGCTGCTGATTCTGTTGTTGCTCGGCAAGATATAACGCGTTCCAGCGTGCAAAAAAAAGAGGCCTTAAAAAGGCCTCTTTTTTTATGCGCGGGTGTTTAATCCGGCTTGCCGTCCACTACACCTGCGGTGTTATCCAGCAGGCTCTTGGTAGCGGTCTGCAGGAACGATTCAAGCTTCTGCTTCAACGCAGCTTCGTCCGGCGATTCTGGAATCACCTTCCCGGTCGGGTTGGCGCCCAGTTCGTATTCCCACAACTTCGGTGGCATTTCCTTAGGCAGGACCAGCACGCGATCACCGGTGAGCAAGGCGACGGTCTGGTCGCTGCCCGACGGCTTGATCACGCCAAAGCCCTTGTCGCCTTCCGGCAGGTTGAGCAGGTCACGGCCCCAGCACTGGTGCAGGGTGTCACCGCCCAGGCGGCCCATGATGGTCGGCACGATGTCGATCTGGGTGCCCACGGTGTGGTCACGCTCGCCGAACTTCTCCTGCATGCCCGGTGCGATCATCAGCATCGGCACGTTGAAGCGGCCCAGGTCCATCTCGGTGATCTGCTGCTCGTTGCCGAAGCCGTGGTCGCCCACGATCACGAACAGGGTTTCCTTGAAGTACGGCTCCTTGCGGGCCTTTTCAAAGAACTGGCCCAAGGCCCAGTCAGAGTAGCGCATGGCGGTCAAATGCTCGTTGAGGCTGCCACGGTCGGTGACCTTCTCAACCGGCAATGGCGTCGGCAACGCGTACGGCGTGTGGTTGGACAGGGTTTGCAGCAGCGCATAGAACGGCTTGCCGCCTTCACGGGCCTTCAACTCTTCCAGGCCACGGTTGAACATGTCCTGGTCGGACACGCCCCAGGTCGGGTCCGAGAACACCGGGTTGACGAAGTCATTACGCCCGATGAAGTTGGTCATGCCCTGGTTGCTGAAGAAGCCCGACTGGTTGTCCCAGGCGAAATCGCCGTTGTAGACATACACGTCGTCAAACTTGCGGGCGCTGAGCAACTGCGGCAGACCCGAGAGCTTGTGGCTGCCTTCCGGAGTCTGCATCAGGTATTCGAAGCCCGGCAGGTTCGGGAAGCACGCCATGGTGGCGAACATACCCTGGTGGGTGTGGGTGCCGTTGGAGAAGAAACGGTCGAACAGCAGGCCTTCCTTGGACAGTTTGTCGAAGTACGGCGTGATGTTGCCCGGACGACCCAGGGCGCCTACCGAGTGACCGGCGAAGCTTTCCATCAGGATAACCACGACGTTCTTGATCGGCAGGGTCTTCTCGGCCGGCGGCGTGAAGTCACGGCGGACAGCGGCGGTGTCGGTGTCGACCAGTTTCTCGGTTGGCAGTACCAGCATGTCGCGCACAGTCTGGGTGGCCAACGGCTGTTCCAGGGTGGCTTTCCAGATGTTCGAGCGCTCTTCGGAGAAGCGCGCCTTCGCCGCCGCGATCAGCGACAAGGTCCCGTTGAGGCCCAACTGGTTGGCAAAGTTCGAGTCGGTGGTGTACACGTCACCCCAACGCAGCGGCGGGCCCTGGCGCAGGGTGCCACGGATGGCGACCACGGCGACCAGCAGGCAGACCACGAACACCGCGATGCGGGTGTACCACGGCGCCACCTGGCGGGTGCCGATGGTGCCGCCGCTGAACGGGCCACGTGGGCGCGTTGCACGGTCGGCGCCTTTAAAGGCGATGCTCAGGATCAGCGTACCCACGGCCCAGGCCAGCAGGTAGCGCACCACCGGGAAACCGTACCAGAGCATGCTCATCACGGTTTTCGGGTCTTCCTTCACATACTGGAAGACCAGGCCGTTGAGGCGCTGGTGGAATTCGCGGTAGAAGTCCATTTCCATCAGGCCCAGGAACAGGGCGATGCTGGACGCGACCGTCAGCCACAAGCGGAAAAACCCGCGCGCCGCCATGGCCCGCACGCTGAACAAGGCCAGCAGCAGCGGCACCAGCACGTACATCACCAGGCGGATATCCAGGCGCAGGCCGTTGGCGAACGCTTCAAGGAAGGTCGAGGCCGGTGTGTCGAGGATCATCTCGCGGTTGTAGACCAGCAGCGCCAGGCGCAGCAGGGAGAACATCACCATCATGATCAAGGCACAAAGCAGCGTGTACGCCAGATGGGATTTGACGGTCGGTTGCAGCAAGCGATTAGAAGCTCGCTGCTGATTCAGGGCGTCCGGGTTTGCCATGTCGTTTTAGGACCCATTGGAAGTTTAAGTTGCGAATGAATACAGCGCCGCCCCGCCATCGCCCAGGCAGGCTGGGGTAGACGGTGAACGCAATGGCGCAAATGGTGCCCGATCAACGCCGGCAACGCCATTGATTACTCACTCCTGCAGTAGGTGGGCACTCGTTTTAGAGCACTCGACAGGGGAAATAGCCGGCGAATTGTCTTGGATGGAATGTGAAAATTTTGTACAGCGAATATCTCGACACACAAAAAACAGCCGGGATTGTAGCGGCCAACTTACCGCCGTATCTTTGCCCGCTGCCCTTCTGGATTGCCCATGATGTTTTATTGCTACCACCCAAGTCCCCTCGGCCCGCTGTTATTGGCAGCGGATGAGCAAGGGCTACGCCTCTTATATATGGACGTGCATCAAAGCCCGGTGCAGGCAGACTGGCGCCTGGCAACTAATGAGCTGGATGAAGCAAGACGGCAACTGGATGAGTATTTTGCGCGCAGGCGGGAAGTATTCGATCTGACACTGGCGCCGGTTGGCACGCCCTTCCAGCAGCAAGTCTGGCAGGCGTTGTTGCGAATTCCCTATGGGCACACCTGGACTTATGGCAAACAGGCGAAGTACCTGGAAAATCCCAAGGCGATCCGCGCGGTGGGCACGGCCAATGGCGCCAACCCGATTTCCATCATCATCCCCTGCCACCGTGTGGTGGGCAGCGATGGAACACTGGTGGGGTTTGGCGGCGGGATTGAAAACAAGGTGAAGTTGCTGGAGCTGGAAGGCAGCTGGTTGATCTAGTAACCGTAGCAGCTGTCGAGCCCGAGCGAGGCTGCGTCTGCGGTGTGTCAGGCACACCGCGAACGCAGCCTCGCTCAGGCTCGACAGCTGCTACGTCTACGTTGCAGATCTTCAGATCCGCACGTTACCGCGCGGCCCGGCGATCGCCCAGATGATCAAACCCAACACCGGCAGCAGCAGGATCAGCAGGATCCACAGCACTTTGGCGCCGGTACTCGCGCCGCTTTTGAACACATTGATGATCGCCCAGATATCCAGCGCGAGGATGATCAACCCGATCAGACCATTAAAAGTGGAACCCATGGTGTCGCTCCTAAGTGAGGGCTTGCCTGCTTAGGATAGTCAGCCGTGGCCAGGGGTTCCGTTTTATTTCAGACGTGTACCGCAACCCGCAGGGCTTCCAGGGACGGTTCGCCCTTGATCCCGACTTCGGCACACAACTCCAGCACCCGCGGCACGTCATTGCCGTAGACCAGCACGGTCTGGATCTCGTCGTCCAGCAGTTGGCTGAAGTTCATCAGCACATAGCCGCCGTTCTCCGGATTAAGCGCGCTCATCTGGATCTGGATGCGGTTCAGCGCAGTCAGGGCTTCGGTCTTGGCCAGTTGCTTGGGCTTGAGGTTGAAGGCCACGCCCGGACCGAACGAGGCGACGATCTGGGCGAACAGATCCAGGTAGGTGTCGGCCTGGAACAGCACGGTCTCGGGCAGGCTGCCGACAACGATCCACTCGCCCAGGGGAATCGGGAAAGTGTCGTCGTAGTTGATGTCGGGGTTGGCGGCCAGGAAAGCTTCAGGATCGGCGTAGGCCTGGGCCGCTTCGTCCGCCACCTTGGCGATCTCGGGTTCGCTCATGCAGCCGGAGCTGATTTTGCTGATGAGTTCGACGAGTGCGGTTTTCATGGGGTGGTCCTGTGGCGGGGCTGATTTTGAGGGCGCAAAGCCTACACCAGTTTTTGCAACTGCGCCGCCGTATCCACTGCGCCCATGGTCTGCGCGGCTGCCAGCGCGGTCACGCCCTGGGCATCGGTGGCCTTGGGGTTGGCGCCCTGGCTGATCAGGTAATCCACCATTTCGGTACGGTTGAACATCGCCGCCATCATCAAGGCTGTGCGGCCATCTGAGGATGCGCCTTCGACCAACGCACCGCCTTCGATCAACGCCTTGACCACCGGCAGGTTGCCCTTGAACGCCGCGCCGGCAATCGGCAACTGGTTCTTGTCATTGGCAATCTGGGGATCGGCCTTGAATTCCAGCAGCACTTTTACCGCGTCCACGTGACCGTGGTAGGCCGACAGCATCAACAGCGTATCGCCATTGTGGTTACGCAGGTTCGGCGGCAAGCCTTTGGCCAGCAACGCAGCCAGCATCGCGGCATCACCCTTGCGCGCCACGTCGAACACTTGCTCGGCAAATTCGGCGGCTTCGTCTTCGGTCATTTGTTTGGCTTGGTCTGACATGTGGGGCTCCTTGTCTGGTGTTTCATAAGGCGCCCAGTCTCGCGATGGAGTTCCCCACTGTCATGCCTTTTTTCCCAAAAGCGCCAATAGGCAGAATCAATAACGGAACTTGCCCCCCTGGATTTCCGCCAGCAGTTGCCCGGTCACCGGCACGTAACTGTCCGATCCCGGCAGCCAGGCAAAGATCGGATCATCACCGGCCTTGCCTGGGTCGAACGCCTCCTCCTTGAGTTTTACCTTTTGGTATTTGAAGGTGCCGGTGGTTTCCATCTTCACTTTGATCCGCAGGAACAACGGCACCGCATACGCGGGCAGTTGCCCATGGGCAAACGTCAGCAGTTCGCGCATGTCCAGGGATGCCAGGGATTCCGCAGGGGTGATGGCGGCCATGCCAGCGCGGCCATTGGTGTTTTCAATCTCCACCCCGTAGGCCACCACTTCGGAGATCTGCGGGTGCTGCAGGAAGATGTTCTCGACTTCGGTGGTGGAGACATTTTCACCTTTCCAGCGATAGGTATCCCCCAGGCGGTCGACGAATTGGGCATGGCCGAAGCCGATGTTGCGCAACAGATCGCCGGTGTTGAAGTAGCGGTCGCCCTTCTCGAACACATCGCTGAGTACCACCTTGCGATTCTTCTCGGGGTCGGTGTAGCCGTCGAACGGTGCCTTGTCATCAATCCTGGCCAATAGCAGCCCTTGGCCGCCCTTCGGCACTTCGCGCATGAAGCCGTCAGTGCCGCGAATCGGCTCACAGCTGTCATGGGCGTAGTCCACCAGTGCCCAGTGCATCAGGGAAAAGCCGATGGTGTTGTCGAAATTCAGCACGTTGGTGAAACCGATATTGCCGTCACTGGCGGCGTACAGCTCGCAGATGTGATCGACGCCAAAGCGCTGCTTGAATTCGGCCCAGACGCCAGGGCGCAAGCCGTTGCCGATCATCTTCGTCACCCGGTTATCCCGGTCCTGCTCGCTGACAGGCTGGTCGATCAGGTAGCGGCACAGTTCGCCGACGTAACCGAGGGTGGTCGCATTGAATCGGCGCGCATCGTCCCAGAACTGGCTGGCGCTGAACTTGCGGCGAATCGCAAACCCCGACGCCCCGGCAATCGCTGAACCCCAGCACACGCACAGGCCGGTGGCGTGATACAGCGGCAAGGTGCAATACACGACATCCTCGGGGCCCATATCCAGGGCGATGGTGCCGAAACTGGCCGAGGTCCTCATCCAGCGGCCGTGTTTGAAAATACCGGCCTTGGGCAAGCCGGTGGTGCCGGAGGTGTAGATATAGAAGCAAGGGTCGTTGAAGTAGATCTGCTGGGTGCTGGCGGGGTTTTCCACCGGGCAATCGGCGCTGGCGGCCATCAGGTCTACGTAATTCGGCGGCACATGGGTGTGCTGCTGATCAGCAATAAACCAGGTGTTATCGGCCTCAATTGCCACCTGGCTGCGCACAGCGTCGTAGGCGCCTACCAACTCGGCCCCCACAACAATCGCCGCCGGCGTCACCAGGTTAAGGCTGTGGACCAGCGCCGCCTGGGTTTGCGAGGTATTGAGCATGGCGCAAATGCCGCCCACCTTGGCCACGGCCAGCACGCTGAGCAACAACTCGGGGCGGTTCTCGATAAACAAGGCCACCACGTCGCCCTTGCTGATCCCCTGCTGCTGCAGGTAATGGGCCATGCGGTTGGCTTGCTGGTTGGCCTGGCAATAGCTGAGCACGCGGTCGCCATACAGCAGCGCAGCGCCATCGGGATTGCGTTGAGTGGCTTGCTCGAACGTCCAGCCCAGGCCGCACGGTTGCGCCGGGTCTGTGACGTTGGCGGCGCGCATACCGCGGACCAGGCGCGGCAGGGCACGGACAATGGTGGGCACCTTACGCAGCATCTTGCCCCAGGTGATCATGTCACTCGGCGGGTGGTTCATGGCAGGAACGTCCTTTTTCTTATTGTTCGTATGACCTCAAGCACCCTTCGCACCGTAAGACCGGCGCCGAATGCCTTGCAGGAAAATACGCCTGCCATTCTTCGGCTGTACACGCAGGATTTGAAAAGTTTTGTATCCCAAAAGGAAAAGGAATTTAACGGCCGGTGACGCGGTCACTATGGAAGACCTGCCTCGCCCACCCGTGGCGAAACAATTGGCAAAACCCCGCAAAATGCAGGATGCACGATGGCCATTCATGCAAATTGCACGAAACCGAAAATCTAAAAAATTTATAAGGCGCTGATTTATAACGATTTTTTAAGATACCCAGTACTGGCACAATCACTGCACCTATCACTCCACGCTGCAAAACATGAGCAAACGGAGCTGATAGATATGAGCCTGATCCAAGATAAATTTTCTTCTGTGTTCTCCAATTTCGACGTCACCACCCAGGCCCGTCCTGATGGCGGCATTTTGCTGACCTTGCGTAACAGCGAAGGCAAGCAGATCAAACGTTCGATCTCTTATCAGCAACTGCACACGGCCGACCAACTGACGTGGGTCATCAGCGCGATTCGTCGCGACCTGGCTGAACAAGCCAGCGACCTGCCACAGATTTCGATGCTGCAGAGCCAGAACCGCTTTGCCCTGCCGACTTACCATTCGGCTTGATTGACATGCAGGACCCGAACAGGTCGTGGTGCCGTTGCGCACCACGGCCTTTTTTTATTCGCACAATCCCTGCTTGATCGCCTCGTTCACAGCCTGGACGCGGTTAGTCACCTGCAACTTGCCGTAGATATTGCGCAGGTGAAACTTCACCGTGGCCTGGGAAATTGAGCGAATCCTGCTGATTTCCCACACCGTCTTACCCTCGACCGCCCAATGCAGAATTTCCCGTTCCTTTGGGGTCAAGGGCTTACCCGACAACATCGCACGCGTCTTGCGGCTGGCAACCGGCGCGTTATCAGTGTGCGTGGACGGTTGTTCCTGTGGCTCTGTACCGCTCATGCAGGCCTCCTCTTCATATGGGTCTTGTAACGCCCGAAGTCGGATTCCTCCTATTGACAGGCGAGTAAATATTTCGACCAGAGAGAGTTACACAAAGAGAGGAAGTATTAAGTAAGGCCAAAGATAAACAGCTGTTGCCCACAAACTTTAAAGTTTATTCCTACAGTGATTTCCAACCGGCAGGAATTGAACTAAAAAAATGCCCCCTATTCAGGAGGCATTGGCAGGCAACCTTAGTCCTCAAGCCGGGGAAAACCCTCGGCGATCGCGTCGCCGGTCAGGTTGACCGCCAGCCCTTCAGGATCACTGAACAGGCGGATCGCCACAAAATGCGGGTTCTCCCCCATATCAAACCAGTGTGGGATGCCGCCCGGCACCGAGATCAGGTCGTTTTTCTCGCAGAACACCGCGTACACATAGTCTTCGATGTGCAAGGTAAACAGCCCACGGCCCGCGACGAAGAAACGTACGTGATCTTGGGCCATGCGGTGTTCCTCCAGCCGCTCGGCGCGCAATTCGGCTTTTTGCGGGTGATCGTTGCTGACGCGGATCACATCAACGGTGGTGTAGCCGCGCTCGGTCATCAGCGTGTCGATGGGCGCTTGATAGGCCGCGATGATCTCAACCTCGCTGGCGTCCGCCTCAAGCCGGGTAGCGGCCTGCCAGCGGTCAAACCCCACGCCCAGCTCGGCCAGGGTCGAGGCAATGTCGTCCTGGTGAGTCAGGACCTTGTTCGGGGTGTCGGGGGTGGAGACGTGGTAAACCGCGAGATAGCTCATCAAATTCTTCCTCTGTCACGGGAGCCGCTCATGGCCGCTCCTCTTGCAATCGAATGCCAATGATTAGGGCGGCGGCCAGGGCCGCAATGCTGGCAATGCTGAAGGTCAGGGTCGGCCCCAGCAGGTTCCAGCTGTAACCTGAATAGAGTGCGCCCAGCGCACCACCGGTACCGGCCAATGCGGCATACAGTGCCTGGCCCTGGCCTTGCTGGCGAGCGCCAAAGCTGCGTTGCACGAACTGGATGGCCGCCGCGTGAAAACTGCCGAAGGTCGCCGCGTGCATCACCTGCGCCAACAACAGCACCCAGAAGAATTCGGCAAATGAACCCAGCAGCAACCAGCGCAGCGCCGCCAGCAGGAAACTCGCCATCAGCACCCGGCGTACCGAAAAGCGCGAGAGAATCCGGCTCATGGCCAGGAACATCAAGACTTCCGCCACCACTCCCAGCGCCCACAACATGCCGATCACGCCACGGCTGTAACCGAGGTGTTCAAGGTGCAGGGTGAGGAAGGTGTAGTACGGGCCGTGGCTCATCTGCATCAGCGCCACGCAGGCATAAAACGCGAGGACGCCGGGGCTGCGCAGTTGCTGCAAAAAGCCGTCACCGGCCAGGCGGTTGCCCTGGGCCGGCGGCTGCGCATTCGGCACCCAGAGGCTCGCGCCGATGATGCCGGCCATGATCACCACGATCACCACCGGGTAGATGTCCAGGCTCAGCCAGTCGAACAGGCGGCCCATGATCACCACGGTGAGGATAAAACCGATGGAGCCCCACAACCGTACCTGGCTGTAGCGCGAGGTCTGGCCTTGCAAGTGCGCGAGGGTGATGACTTCAAACTGCGGCAGTACCGCGTGCCAGAAGAACGCGTGCAAGGCCATGACCAACGCCAGCCAGGCGTAGGTCTTGCTGACAAAGATCAGCGAGAAACTCACCAGGGTGCACACCGCGCCAAAGCGCACGATGGCCAGACGCCGGCCGGTGTAGTCCCCCAGCCAGCCCCACAGGTTGGGGGCCACGCAGCGCATCAACATGGGGATGGCCACCAGCTCGCCAATGCGCGCGCTGGAGAACCCCAGGTGATCGAAGTACAACGCCAGGAACGGCGCCGTCGCCCCCAGCAGGGCGAAATAGAACAGGTAGAAGCTGGAGAGTCGCCAGTATGGAAGGCCTTGCGTCAGCATAAGTGACTTGTGGCGAGCGAGCTTGCTCGCGCTGGGGCGCGAAGCGGCCCCACTAGAAGCGCCGCAGTTCTCCAGGTACTACCGGGTTGCAGGCTTTGGGGCCGCTTCGCTGCCCAGCGCGAGCAAGCTCGCTCGCCACACACGGTCACAGCTGGCCCAATACCGGAGTACTGACTTTTACGTCGGCGTTTTGCCCACGATGGCGCAGCAGGTGGTCCATCAACACAATGGCCATCATCGCTTCGGCAATCGGCGTGGCACGGATGCCGACGCACGGGTCGTGACGGCCCTTGGTGATCACGTCCACCGGGTTGCCGTGCACATCAATCGAGCGGCCCGGCGTGGTGATGCTGGACGTCGGCTTGAGGGCCAGGTGCGCAACAATCGGCTGGCCGGAGGAGATGCCACCGAGAATGCCGCCGGCGTTGTTGCTGAGGAAACCTTCCGGGGTCATCTCGTCACGGTGCTCGGTGCCACGCTGGGCGACGCAGTCGAACCCGGCGCCGATTTCCACGCCCTTGACCGCGTTGATGCTCATCAGCGCGTGGGCCAGCTCGGCATCAAGGCGGTCGAAAATCGGCTCGCCCAGGCCGGGCATTACGCCTTCGGCGACCACGGTGATCTTGGCGCCGACGGAATCCTGGTCACGGCGCAACTGGTCCATATAGGCTTCCAGCTCCGGCACTTTGTTCGGGTCTGGGCAGAAAAAAGCGTTGTCTTCGACGCTGTCCCAGGTCTTGAACGGGATTTCGATCGGACCCAGCTGGCTCATGTAGCCGCGGATCACGATGCCCTGGGTGGCCAGGAACTTCTTGGCAATCGCACCGGCCGCCACACGCATCGCGGTTTCCCGCGCCGAACTGCGGCCACCGCCACGGTAGTCGCGCTCGCCGTATTTGTGGTGGTAGGTGTAGTCGGCGTGAGCCGGGCGGAACAGGTCCTTGATCGCCGAGTAGTCCTTGGACTTCTGGTCGGTGTTGCGAATCAGCAGGCCGATGGCGCAACCGGTGGTGCGGCCTTCGAACACGCCGGAGAGGATTTCGACTTCGTCGGCTTCCTGGCGCTGGGTGGTATGGCGGCTGGTACCGGGCTTGCGGCGGTCGAGGTCACGCTGCAGGTCTTCCAGGGACAACTCGAGGCCCGGCGGGCAGCCGTCGACAATGGCGACCAACGCCGGGCCATGGCTTTCGCCCGCGGTGGTAACAGTGAACAGCTTGCCGTAGGTATTGCCGGACATGCAGGGCGCTCCGTGAAATCAGTTGAATCAAGTCAACCGTAATAACTTAAGGCGGCCAGTATACGCAGGCTAACCGACTAGTTCATCCTCGAAACCTTACCGGTAGACGTTGGTCCAACCGGCACCTTCCTCATGATGGCGCGATGATGCTGCGAGTTTTGCTTTTGACCCTTACCCTGTTTTCCAGCCTTGGCTTCGCCGCCTCCCCTGTCGTGCTGCAACGGCCCATCAGCCTGGACACCGGCAGTGGTGAGCTGTTTGGCTCGTTGTTGTTACCCAAATCCGACAAGCCCGTGCCGGTGGTGCTGATCATCGCCGGCTCCGGGCCCACCGACCGCAACGGCAACAGCGCCGACGGCGCACGCAACGACAGCCTCAAGCGGCTGGCCTGGGTGCTGGCCAGGCACAACATCGCCAGCGTGCGCTACGACAAGCGCGGTGTAGCCGCCAGCCTTGCCGCCACCCCCGATGAACGCAACCTGACCCTGGACGCCTATGTGTCCGACGCCGTGGCCTGGGGCAAGTTGCTCAAGGCCGACCCGCGCATGGGCCCGTTGATTGTGCTGGGCCACAGTGAAGGTGCGCTGGTAGCTGCCCTCGCCGCCCCGCAGTTGAATCCGGCCGGGGTGATTTCCCTGTCGGGCAGTGCCCGCCCGGTGGACCAGGTTATCCGCCAGCAACTGGCCGACCACATGCCTCCCGCACTGTTGCTGCGCAGCAACCAGATTCTCGATCACCTCAAGGCCGGCCAAGTGGACGCCGATGTGCCTACACCGCTTGAGGGCATCTTCCGACCCAGCGTGCAGCCTTATCTGATCAGCCTGTTCCGCGCCGATCCTTCGGCAGCATTTGCCAAACTGAAGATGCCGGCGCTGATCGTCCAGGGCACCAATGACCTGCAGGTCGGCGTGGCCGATGCGCAACAATTGCAGAAGGCCAAGCCCGACGCCGAGCTGACGGTGATCGAGGGCATGAACCACGTGATGCGGATCGTGCCCAATGACGTTAAGCAGCAATTGGAGTCCTACAACGACCCACAGTTGCCGCTGGCTGCCGAACTGGGCACACGTCTGGTTCGCTTTATCGACGGACTTCGCGCCAGTTAAGCGAGTATTCCCCCTCCAGTCCTGAGTAAAACGGCCGATAAGCCCTGGGTCGACAGCAAAAAGCCTGTCGGCCCGCAGAGCTTGGACAGGATCGCGCCGAATGACGAACACCGAAGCAACACCCGAACCTACCGCCGACACCACGGCAGACACCGAGGCCGCCGCATCGGCCGCGTTACCGTGGGCGGAGGTACAGGCCGAACATTTCAAGATGCTGCGCCTGGCCCCTTTGGCCACCGACCGCGCCACCGGCGTGCGGCCCCTGCGCTTTGTGCAGTTCGGTTGGGCCGAACGCAACAACAAGGACCACAGCCTGCTGCGCATGGTCATTCAATTGCCGGGCCAGCGGGTGCGCCGGGAACAGAATCACCTGGATATCTGGGTCGATCACGCCACCCACCGCGTGCATTTTGGCCCGGGCAACAGCCTGGAGATCGAACCGGCGAACCGCGGCATCGGCCGCTTCCTCGTGGCCCAGGGCGCCGCTTGGGCGAAAAAGAAGTGGTCGCACTACCGCGTTGATGGCGTCGACCTGGCCAACAAGGACGCACTGAACGAAGCCACACGCTTGCGCCGGGATCACTTCCTGCGTATCCAGGGCTTTGATGTGGCGTATGCCGATGTCCAGCATTTGAAGGGCAACGTGCAACCGGGCAAGGTCAGCGATGTGCTGGACAGCTGGAACACCGAAAAGCTGCAGTTCGTGGAGATTCTGGAAGCGGCGCAGATGCTGCAACAGGCCGAGCAGAACCTGGCCGAACAGGAAGTGAAGCTGCGCAAGGAAGAGGAAAAGGTCACCAAGTTCAAGCGCGAAGACAGCGGGTTGCGCTTCACGATTACGTGTTTGGTGGCGTTTACCGTGTTTCAGGCGGGGTTGTTGATCTGGATTGCGACGCATAGGTAATCCTTCTGCAGAAACCGGATACAAATGTGGGAGCTGGCTTGCCTGCGATAGCGGTGTGTCAGCCAGCATCCCCGGCAATGACACTCCGCTATCGCAGGCAAGCCAGCTCCCACACTGACCGCATTCCTGCCGTTAGATCAGACCCTCGCGGCAAACACCGCCTGATGCGCCCGGCATTGCTCTGCCGTCAACATGAACACGCCATGCCCACCGCGCTGGAAGTCCAGCCAGGCAAAGTCCACCTCCGGGTACAGCGCCTCGACGTGAACCTGGCTGTTGCCCACTTCGACAATCAGCAAGCCCTTCTCGGTCAAGTGATCCGCCGCTTCGGCCAGCATCCGTCGAACCAGGTTCAAACCGTCATCCCCGCAGGCCAGGCCCAGTTCCGGTTCGTGCTGGTATTCATCCGGCATGTCGGCGAAGTCTTCGGCATCGACATACGGCGGGTTGGACACGATCAGGTCAAAACGCTGGCCCGGCAAACCATCAAAGCCGTCGCCCTGAACGGTGTAGACGCGCTCGTCGACACCATGGCGCTCGATGTTCTGGTTGGCCACTTCCAAGGCTTCAAAGGACAGGTCACCCAGCACTACTTCGGCGTCCTGGAACTCGTAGGCGCAGGCAATACCGATGCAACCGGAACCGGTGCACAGGTCCAGAATGCGGGCCGGCGGTGTGCCCAGCCACGGTTCGAAGCGGTTTTCGATCAGTTCGCCAATCGGTGAGCGTGGAATCAGCACGCGCTCATCAACGATAAACGACATGCCGCAGAACCAGGCTTCCTTCAGCAGGTAAGCGGTAGGCACCCGCTCATGGATGCGGCGGTGCAGCAACCGTTGCACGTGGGAGATTTCCTCTTCTTCCAGGTTGCAATCCAGGTAGCTGTCGGCAATTTCCCACGGCAGATGCAGGGCGCCGAGCACCAGTTGCCGGGCTTCGTCCCAGGCGTTGTCGGTGCCATGGCCAAAAAACAGGTCTTCCCCATGGAAACGGCTGACGGCCCATCGGATGTGGTCGCGCAAGGTGCGCAGGCGAGAAGTGATCACGGGGGCAAGCTCCTGGAAAAAACGACCGGCGATTCTAACAGTCTTAAGCTGTACCGACGATGTACGAAAAAACCCTTTGCCGCACGTCGGATTTCATCTTAAACACGGTTTTTGCCTAAACGTAGTGCCCTATTGACATCGCTACACGCCAACAACGGCGTACCTTACGATGGTAGCGATTCACAGAAGCGCTCAGCCAGAGGACAATGTCACAAAAGCCCCACTCACAGGAGCCCCAGAATGTCCGTTCCAAAGACGATGTTTCAACTCAGCGGTCGTGGTTACGCAGCGGCGAACCTGAACCATGCGACCCTCGTGATCATCGACGCCCAGAAGGAATACCTCAGCGGTCCCCTCGCCCTCTCGGGCATGGACGCGGCTGTGGAAAATATCAAGCAACTGGCGGCTGCCGCGCGCAACGCCGGGCGCCCGATCGTGCATGTGCGCCACCTGGGCACAGTCGGCGGGCTGTTTGATCCCCAGGGCGAGCGCGGTGAATTCATTCCAGGCCTCGAGCCCCAGGCCGACGAGACCATCATCGGCAAGCTGCTGCCCAGCGCCTTCCACGGCACTGGCCTGGAGAAGCACCTGCAAGACCTCGGTTCCCTGGACCTGATCGTCTGCGGCTTCATGAGCCACTCCAGCGTCAGCACCACCGTGCGCGCGGCGAAGAACCTGGGCTTTCGCTGCACCCTGGTAGAAGACGCCTGCGCCACCCGCGACCTGCCTTACAAGGGCGGCATCCTCAGCGCCGACCATGTGCAGCAGACTGAAATGGCCATCATGGCCGACAACTTCGCCACCCTCGCCTTGACCAAAGATCTGATCTGATCGACCTCAGATGAGCGGGTAGCCGCCCGCTCATCCGCAAAAACCTGTCATTTGCTGCAATTGCCTCTGTACCCGGAACAACCTGTGTATCTTCCGGTCGAAGGGCCGATACCCTGGAGGAAAGGTCGGAATGAAGATATCCGATGGTTTTGATGCTCGTCGCTTGCGCCCCAAGGGCCCGAGCAACTGGCGTCTGCGCATCGGCGCCGGCTTTGCCGCGCTGTTGGCAATAGGTGGCGTACTACTGGCAATTGCCGGCGGCGCTGGTTTGGTTGGACATTCACCGGCCTTGGGCGAACTGAACGCCAGCCCTGGTGGTTCTGCAATACTGTTGGTCATCGGCCTGTTGGTGCTGTGGTTTGGCGTATGGCTGTGGCGCCGATGCCGTCGGCGCATGCGCCAGCCCCTGTCACTGAACATCGCCTCGCACCTGATGAAAAAGCACGACTGATGGCATCCAGTTAGCGTTTGTTGCGCATCAAGCCGCCGCGATTAGGTAAACTGCCCGCCCTTCGCGGAGGCTGACATGCAAGACGACGATTTTTCCCTATTCAAGAACGAGCTGCGCGGCGTCAAGCCGATCAAGCACGATCGCGCCGACACCGGCAAACCCAAGACCGACCGCGCCCAGATCGCCAAGCTGCGCCAGGCCGCGACCGTGCGTACGGACGCCACCACCGTGGACGGTCTGTCGGATCAGTTCGTTATCGATGTAGGCCCCGAAGACGAGCTGATGTGGGCCCGCGACGGCGTGCAGGAAAGCCAGATGCGCAAGCTCAAGGTCGGCCAGATCCCGTTCGAAGGCAGCCTCGACCTGCACGGCATGACCGTCGAAAAAGCCCGCGAAACCCTCTGGGCGTTTCTCGCCGAAGCCACCAAATTCGAAATCCGCTGCGTGCGCGTCACCCACGGCAAGGCCGTGCGCCTGGACGGCAAGCGGCCGATGATCAAAAGTCACGTCAACACCTGGCTGCGCCAACACTCCCAGGTGCTGGGTTTTACCTCTTGCCAGCCACGTCACGGCGGTGCTGGCGCAGTGTATGTGATGCTCAAGCGCACCATGATGGAAGGCCGCGACGAGTAACAAGTGCCATCGTCAGGCTTGCAGCGATGTGTTGGCCGCCGTACCCTTGCCCTTTGCGAAAATCCCACTAGGTAGTTTCATGTCCCTGGAACAGAATTACACCGCGATCCTCGGCCAGCTCGGCGAGGACGTTTCCCGCGAGGGCCTGCTCGACACGCCAAAACGTGCCGCCAAGGCCATGCAGTATCTCTGCCGCGGTTATGAACAGACCCTCGAAGAAGTCACCAACGGTGCCTTGTTCAGCTCTGACAACAGCGAAATGGTGCTGGTCAAGGACATCGAGTTGTACTCGCTGTGCGAACACCACCTGCTGCCGTTTATCGGCAAGGCTCACGTCGCGTATATCCCGAGCGGCAAAGTGCTGGGCCTGTCGAAGGTCGCGCGTATCGTCGATATGTATGCCCGCCGCCTGCAGATCCAGGAAAACCTCAGCCGCCAGATCGCCGATGCGGTCCAGCAGGTCACCGGCGCCCTGGGCGTTGCAGTGGTGATCGAGGCCAAGCACATGTGCATGATGATGCGCGGTGTGGAGAAGCAGAATTCGTCGATGATCACGTCGGTGATGCTGGGTGAGTTCCGCGAAAACGCGGCGACCCGCAGCGAGTTTCTCAGCCTGATCAAGTAATACGCAGCACCTGGAAAAACCGGCGTTCATCGCCGGTTTTTTTTCGCCTGTGAAAAATCAGGTAAGCTGCGGCCCCTTCAGTCTAGGGCAAGAGGTTTCAGCCATGTTCGTCAAAGCACTTCGAGTGGGCCTCGGCCACGTCATCATCGCCGGCGACTTCCTGACCCGTCCGCGCAAAAAGCAGCGCCCTGCCGAACAACAGGCGCAGGTGAACGCAGCCGCCAAGGACCTGACCCTGTATCAATTCCACGCTTGCCCGTTCTGCGTGAAGACCCGCCGCACCCTGCACCGCCTGAACGTGCCGGTGGCCTTGAAGGACGCGAAGAACAACGAACAGGATCGCCAGACCCTGCTGGAACAAGGCGGCAAGATCAAGGTGCCATGCCTGCGCATTGAAGAGAACGGCCAGACCACCTGGATGTACGACTCCAAGGTGATCATCGATTACCTGGACAAGCGGTTTGCGGCGGTCTGACAAACAGCGAGGATCCAATGTGGGAGCGGGCTTGCTCGCGAAAGCGGTGGGTCAGCCAATACATAGGCTGGCTGATCCACCGCATTCGCGAGCAAGCCCGCTCCCACATTAGTTTGGTATTGCCAATTCAATATCCAGTAACGCTGAGCCCAGGCACTTGCCATGGGCATCCAGCGCCAGCGACCGCGTCACCCCGCCCCGCAAGATGCCCGGCAACACGAAGTTCAGTGCCTGCACATTGGGCAACTCATAACGCCGCACTGGTGCAGCGCCCGCCTCCAGTAACGGCGCAAAAAATGCCGCCACCACCTCAGCCGTCAATTGCTCGCAGAGCAGCGGATAGTCCTCGGCCCGATACGCAATGATCGAGATGTTCGAGGTGTCGCCCTTATCGCCGGTACGGGAGTGGGCCAGGGTATGCAGTTTCATGCTTCGATCCTCGGGTTGACCGCGTTACGGGGCAACAGCAACGATGCCACCGCCACCACCTGGCGCAGGCTCTTGCTGGCGCCACCGCCGCCGGACGGGCCGTTGGTGTAGAGGGTTTCCACTTCATTGCCGACGCGCACCGCCTCGCTGCGCTCTTCGCAGCGGGCGGCAATGCGCAGGCGTACTTCCCACGGTTCAACAGTGCTGCGCGGGCCATGCAGGGAGTCGATGCCGATCAATTCGGCACGCACGTCCTGCATGCGCACGCCGGTCAATTCCAAGCGTTTCAGGACTACATCGCGAGCCAGTTGCGCACGAGCGACCGCGCCCGGGCCGCCGTAGGAAATCTGCCCCTCACCGATCCAGCCGTCCAGATAACCGACGCTGACTTTCAACGCTTCGGGACGTGGCCGTCCGCTCGCGCCGTGGGCACGCACTCGGTCCACGGCTTCTTCGGTAAACGTTACTTGGGAAAAATCCGCGCACACGTCTGGTGTGAGGTAGGCCGCCGGGTCGTGCACTTCGTAGATCAATTGTTCGGTGCACGTCGCCCGGCTGACCCGCCCGCCGGAGCCGGCGACCTTGGTGATCAGTGCCTCGCCGTCTGCGTCAATCTCGGCCAACGGAAAGCCAAGGCGTGCAAGATCGTCCACGTCCTTGAAACCCGGATCGGCAAAATAGCCACCGCTGACCTGCCCCGCACACTCCAGCAAATGCCCCACCAACGTGCCGCGTCCAAGCCGTTGCCAATCATCCGCAGCCCAGCCGAATTCGAACATCTGCGGCGCCAGGAACAACGAAGGGTCTGCCACCCGGCCGGTAATCACCACGTCGGCATCGGCGCGCAACGCGTCGATAATGCCCTCGGCACCCAGGTAGGCGTTCGCGGAAATCAGCCGGTCGCCCAATGAGCCAAGGGTCTGGCCGTTGTCGAGCAACTCCTCCGGCTGGCCCCGCAGGGTATCAAGCACGTCATCGCCAATCACCGCCAGCACATTGAGGTTCAGCCCCAGTTCAGTGGCAATCCGGCGCACTTCCACCGCCGCCGCCACCGGGTTGGCCGCGCCCATATTGGTGATCACCCGCAAGCGCCGGCGCCCGTCGGGCCGGCCGACAAAGGGCAGCACGCGGCGCATGCGCTCACTCAACAGCGGGTCGTAACCGCCTTGTGGATCGCTGATCCGCGCGTGTTGCGCCAGGGCGATGGTGCGTTCAGCCAGGCATTCGAAGACCAGGTAATCCAGGTCACCCTGTTCGGCCAATTCCACCGCAGGTTCGATACGGTCGCCGGAGTAGCCGGCGCCGGAACCGATGCGCAAGGTTTTCATGTCAAATCACTCCCAGGAGCAAAGCCGTCAGGGTCATCAACACCGACGCAGCAAACAGAAAGGGGATGGTGAAGCGCTGGTGATCGGCCAGTTCGATCTTGCACAGGCCCACCAGCAGGAAGGTCGCGGGCGTCAGGGGGCTGACCGGGAAGCCGGTGGTGTGCACGCCCAGCAATGAGGCCTGGGCCACTTGCAGCGGGTCGACGCCCAGGGCTTTGCCGACTTCGGCGATCACCGGCATCACGCCGAAATAGTAGGAATCAGGGTCAAACAGCATGCTCAACGGCATCGACAGGAAGCCCACCACCGCCGGGATCAACTTGCCGTGGCCCGCCGGAATCTGTGCCACCGCCACTTCGGCGATGGCCTTGAGCATGCCAGTGCCTTGCATGATGCCGGTGAACACACCGGCGGCGAGCAGGATGCTGGCCATGGTCAGGGCGGTTTTTGCGTGGGCATCGATCCGCGCGCGCTGGGCGTCGACGTTCGGGTAGTTGATGCACAGCGCCACCACGGTGCCGAGCATGAACATCACCACCGGGTCGACCCAACCGGCGATCATCACCACCATCACCAGTACCGTCAGGATCAGGTTGACCCAGAACAAGCGCGGGCGACGCAGGGCGATGTCATCCTCGCTGAGCACCCGTTGCGGCACGGCGTCCACGCTGGAACCGGCGCCCAGCCCCAGGCGTTTTTCTTCGCGGTGGCCCAGCCACCAGGCGCAGGCGAATACAAAGACCAGGCCGACGATCTGCACCGGGATCAGCGGCTGGAACAAGTCCGCCACCGGCACATGCAGCGCCGCCGAGGAACGCAGTACCGGGCCGGTCCACGGCAGGAAGTTGACCCCGGCCGCCATCGCCGCCACACACGCGAGGATGCGTTTATCAATCCCCAGCCGCGTGTACAGCGGCAGCATCGCCGGCACCGTCACCAGAAAGGTCACCGCGCCGGAGCCGTCCAGGTGCACCAGCAGTGCCAGCGTCGCGGTACCGACGACAATCCTTGTAGGACGCGTCCCTACCGTGCGCAGGATGCGATCAATGATTGGATCCAGCATGCCGGCATCGGTCATGATCCCGAAAAACAGGATCGCAAACACAAACATGCCCACCACGGGGGCGACGTTCTTGATGCCGGTGATGATGAAGGCACTGGTTTGCAGACCGAAACCGCCGAGCAGTGCAGCGATGATCGGCAAGGCGATCAGGGCCACCAGTGGCGACAGGCGCTTGCTCATGACGGCGGTGAGCAGGCACAGAATGGTGATGACACCCAGGGTAGCGAGCATGGGGTAGCTCCAGAACGGCGTTTTCGGCCGGTTATTGTTTTCCCTGGAGTATTGGAATCGCGTTAGGCTTTGTAAATTGGAATATTCGTCACTCCATATTCGAAAAAACAAAATGCTCGAGCAAAACAAAAATGAAAAATTCGATCCAGCATATCCAGGCGTTTCTCGCCGTTGCTCGTACGGGCAGCTTTACCAAGGCGGCCAACGAACTGCATCTATCGCCCTCGGCCCTGACCGTGCAGGTGCAACAACTGGAGGAATGGCTGGGGGTTGCTCTGCTCGACCGCAGCCCGCGCCACGTCAGCATCACCGCCGCCGGCCTGGACGCACGCGGGCCGATGGAGAAGCTGTTGCTGGACCTGGACAACATCGTCACCGGCTCCCGCGACCTCGCTGCCTTGCGCCGGGGCGTGGTGACCATCGCCGCCCTGCCCTCCGTGTGCGCCGGTGCATTGCCGCCTGCCCTGCGGCTGTTTCGCGAGCGTTTTGCCGGGATCGAGGTGCGCTTGCATGACCTGGTTGCTCACCGCATTCATGCACAAGTGCGTTCGGGCGAGGTGGATTTCGGTATTGGTGTGCGGGCGAGGCTGAGCCATGGGTTGGCGTTTGTGCCGGTGCTGAATGACCGGTTGTGTGCGTTTGTGCCGCTGGATCATCCGCTGACGCGCTATGCCAAGCTAAGCCTGGAGCAACTGGCCGAGCAACCGATCATCCTCACCGGCCGCGACAGCAGCGTGCGGGAACAGGTGGACGCGTTGTTCGACGAGACGCGCCTGACGATGCTCGCTGGGATGGAGGCCAATTACATGTCGACCGTGTTGGCATTGGTGCGGCAGGGCTTGGGGATCAGTGTGTTGCCGGAATCGGCGGCGGACAGTCTGGAGGGGTTGAAGCGGATTACGATTGATCATCCGGGGGTGAACCGGGAGATCGGGCTGATCAGTCGCAGTGGGCAGCCGTTGAGCCCGGCGGCGCAGCGCTGTTTTGAGTTGCTCAGTGAAGAATTACCTGGCGCACCGCAAAACTAAATGTGGGAGCGAGCAAGCCCGCTCCCACATTTTTGACCGCATTGTCAGCCCAGCATCGGCACATGCTTTGGATGGCTGGCCACGCGCTTCAACCAGGCCTGCACACCTGGGTAGGCGCCAAGGTCAAAACCACCTTCATCCGCCACATGGGTGTAGGCATACAGCGCCACATCGGCAATCGAGAACTGGTCGCCCACCAGATACGGTGTCAACTGCAACTGGCGCTCCATCACCTTCAGGGCCTTGTAACCGCCCTTGTGCAGCTTCTTGTATTCCTCCAGCCGATCTTCCGGCAGCCCCAGGTAAAACTGAATAAACCGCGCCACCGCGATGTACGGCTCATGGCTGTACTGCTCGAAAAACTGCCACTGCAGCACTTGGGTGCGCAGGCGCGGTTCGGTGGGCAGGAACTCGCTGCCGTCGGCGAGGAAGTTGAGGATCGCGTTGGATTCCCACAGGCAGGTGCCGTCTTCGAGCTCCAGCACCGGGATCTTGCCGTTGGGGTTCTTGGCCAGGAACTCCGGGGTCTGGGTATCGCCCTTCAGGATGTCGATATCAATCCACTCATAGTCGATGCCCAACAGGCTGAGCATGAGTTTGACCTTGTAGCAGTTGCCCGATTTGTAATCGCCGTAAACCTTATACATGGAGGCTCCCCTATGCCGCTTGCGCGTGCTGTGCTTGACGGACCACCGCAGCGAGACGCTTGAGACCTTCGTCCAAGCGCGCCGGGTCGATATGGCTGAAATTGAGCCGCAAGTGACCGTGATGGTTATCCGGCTCGGAAAAGAACGGCTCACCGGGCATGAACGCGATGTCCTGGTCGAGCGCAGGTGCCAACAAGGTGCGGGTATCGAGCGGCTGTTTCAAGGTCAGCCAGAAGAATAATCCGCCCTGGGGTATTTGCCAGTCGGCCAGGTCGCTGAAATGCCGCGCCAGTGCAGCCTGGAATGCATCGCGGCGGCCTCGGTAGAAACTGCGCAGTTCCACCAGGTGGTGCTGGTATTTCTCGGTGCCGATCCATTGCATTGCCTGCCACTGGCCAACGCGGTTGGTGTGCAGGTCCGCCGATTGCTTGAGCTTGAGCAGGTGCGGGAACAGGTCCGGGCTGGCGATCAGGTAACCGACCCGCAGGCCGGGCAACAAGGTCTTGGACACGGTGCCGGTGTAGATCCAGCTGGCCTTCTTCAACCGGCTGACGATGGGTTGCGCACTGCCGCCGTCGAAGGTCAGTTCGCGGTAGGGCTCGTCCTCGACCAGGGTCACGCCGAACTCGTCCAGCAGCGCGGCGACGGCCTCGCGCTTGGCCTCGCTGTAGCGCACGGCCGAGGGGTTCTGGAAGGTCGGGATCAAGTAGACGAAGGACGGACGGTGCTGCTCAAGGCTGTGGCGTAGCGCCTTAAGGTCCGGACCGTCCGCCTCAAGCTGCACGGTCAGGCAATCAGCGCCGAACAGTTGGAATATCTGCAACGCAGCCAGGTAGGTCGGGCCTTCCAGCAGGATTTTGGTGCCCTTGTCGATGTACAGCTTGGCCGCCAGATCCAGGGTTTGCTGTGAGCCACTGACCACCATGACCTGGCTGGCCTTACACGCAATACCCAGCCCCCGCGCCTCGGCCGCCAGCAGTTCACGCAACTGCGGCTCGCCTTCGCTCATGCCGTACTGGCCGATGTTCAGCGGCATGTCCGTCCAATCCAGCTTGGGCAGCATCACTTCGGCCGGCAGGCCACCGGCGAAGGACATCACCTGCGGTTTTTGCGCTGCCGCGAGGATTTCACGGATCAAGGAGCTTTTAAGGCGCGAAACACGTTCTGAAAAGGCCATAAGGGTCACCGGTAGCGAAGCCTGAGGGAAATACGTCAAACTAGTTGACCGAAATTACGACGACTTGGGCAAATACGTCAATATGCTTGACCTTAAAAACCAGACCAGCCAACAAACCGCCATGGAAGCTTTCTTCTTCGGCTACCAAGCGTTCACCGCCAAGGCCGACGAAATGCTTGAACGTCGCGGCTTGAGCCGGGTGCATCAACGCATTGTGTTTTTTATCGCGCGCTACCCGACCTTGAGCGTCAAGGAGTTGCTGGAATTGCTCGGGGTGAGCAAACAGGCGTTGAACATGCCGCTGCGCCAACTGCAGGAAATGCACCTGGTAAACAGCGTGGCGTCCGAGACCGACAAACGTAAGCGCTTGCTGGAGTTGACCGAGGAAGGTCAGCGTTTCGAACAATCCCTGCGGCGCGAGCAAGTGAAGCTGCTGCAACGGGCGTTTGCCGAGGCTGGCGAAACGGCAGTAGAAGGCTGGCTGGCGGTAAACAAGGCACTCAGTGGCCAATCCTGAATTGCCTTTCATCCTTTTCGCACACAAAATACAAAACATTATTTGCTTTATTTGTATACAAAAGCATAATTCGCTTCGTGCGAGTTCCTGACCTATTGGTCAACAAAACCCGCTGGTACCTCAAAGCGCTGCTGCCCACTCATGTGTCCGGCGCTGGAAATAACAATAAAACTCTTGAGGAGTACTTGCTGTGGAAAGCCGCAAATCCGAAGCCCCTACGCTCGACCTCTCGCCAACCCACAACGGTTGGCTGGAACGCCTGTTCAAACTCCGCTTGCATGGCACCACAGTGAAGACCGAGCTGATCGCTGGCCTCACGACCTTTATCACCATGGCCTACATCATCTTCGTCAACCCCAACATCATGGCCGACGCCGGCATCGATCACGGCGCGGCGTTTGTCGCCACCTGCATCGCCGCCGCGCTGGGTTGCCTGCTGATGGGGCTCTACGCCAACTGGCCAGTAGGCCTGGCGCCGGGCATGGGCCTGAACGCGTTTTTCACCTACACCGTGGTCGGGACCATGGGCTACAACTGGGAGACCGCACTGGGTGCGGTATTTATCTCCGGGGTGTTGTTCATGATCCTGACGCTCTCGCGTATTCGCGAGTGGCTGCTCAACAGCATTCCGGTGAGCCTGCGCCACGCGATGGGCGCCGGTGTCGGGCTGTTTCTCGGGGTGATCGGCCTGAAAACCGCCGGCATCATCGTGCAAAGCCCGGCCACCCTGATCAAGCTCGGCTCCCTGCATGAACCCGCTCCGCTGCTGGCGGCCATCTGCTTCCTGCTGATTGCGATCCTCAGCTACCACCGGGTATTCGGCGCGATCCTGATCAGCATCATCGCCGTGACCCTCGCCGGCTGGGGCCTGGGCCTGGTGGAATACCACGGCATCATGGCCACCCCGCCAAGCCTGGCACCGACCTGGATGGCGATGGACGTGATGGGCGTGTTCAACGTCAGCATGATCAGCGTGGTGTTCGCCTTCCTGTTTGTGCACATGTTCGACACCGCCGGCACCTTGATGGGCGTCGCCCAGCGCGCAGGCCTGGTGAATGCCGACGGCAAGATCGAAAACCTTTCCCGCGCCCTGAAAGCCGACAGTGCCTCCAGCGTGTTCGGCGCCATGGTCGGCGTGCCGCCCGTCACCAGTTATGTGGAAAGCGCCGCCGGGGTGGCCGCCGGTGGCCGTACCGGGCTGACCGCCGTCACCGTGGGTGTGCTGTTTATCGCAGCGATGTTTTTCGCGCCGCTGGCTGGCATGATTCCGGCCTATGCCACCGCAGGCGCGTTGATCTATGTGGCGATGCTGATGATGAGCGGCATGGCCCATATCAATTGGGACGACGCCACCGACAGCATTCCGGCGATCGTCACGGCGATCATGATGCCTCTGACCTTTTCCGTCGCCGATGGCATCGCGTTGGGTTTTATCACCTACGTGGCGCTGAAGGCCGGCACCGGTAAACACAAGGAAATTTCCATCAGCCTGTGGGTGCTTTGCGCGATCTTCATCGCCAAGTTCGCGTTCCTGTAGGCCAACCTGCTTGACCCTGCCTCACCCCGTCGGGTGGGGCTTTTGTACGAATGGAGGAATGCAATGAGTCTGGAAACCTGGCTGCTGTTCAGCGGCGCTGCGCTGGTGGTGATCCTGATCCCCGGCCCCCTGTCCTTGCTGATGATCAGCAACAGCCTGAACTACGGCCTGCGCCGTTCGTACCCGGCCTTTCTCGGTGGGGTGATCGCTTCCATCTGCCTGTTGAGCGCTTCGGCGCTAGGATTGGGTGCGTTGTTGCTGGCATCGGAACAACTGTTCAGCGCCCTGAAGATCGTCGGCGCGCTGTACTTGTTCTACCTTGCCTGGCAGAGCTGGCAGCAATCGCGGCAACCGTCCCACGGTTCCGACGTACCACAAGTGGCGGCGACTCCGCGTTTTCGTGCGCTGTTCGGGCGCGCCTTTGTGCTGGGCGCCAGCAACCCGAAGGACATTCTGTTTTTCGCCGCCTTCCTGCCGCAATTCCTCAGTGCCCAGCAGGCCTTTTTGCCGCAGTTGCTGATCATGATCGCCACCTGGACCGTGCTCGACCTGCTGTGCAAACTGGCCTACGGCCTCGGCGCCCATGGTGCCGCGCGCTACCTGCGCAGCGGCAGAGGCCAGAGCTGGTTCAACCGGATCAGCGCCGGGTTGTTCAGTGGCGCGGGGGCGGCCTCTTTATTGAGTCGCTGACCCGCCTGGCCCGGTGGCGCCGACGCTACCGGGCCCGCCTAGAAACGCTCCATTTTGACAAAGAACACCGTCACCGGATTACCTTGCCCGATCTGTTGAATGCCCCCAATTATCCGGACCAGACGCCCCTCCTCCAGTGCCCGTATGATCGGCGTGTAAATCTGCGGTTGCTGCTGGGCGCTATGGCGCAACCAAGCGTCAGACAGTTGCACCATGCGGCCCGAGTTCAGACGAACGTTCGACGAGTCGCTCCAGCGCGTCAATACGTAATACAGGTTGCTGGACTTCGGATGCGTGCACGATAAGTTGTACAGTCCTGCGGTGCTGCTTTTGTGTATTTTTTTAATGGCAAAGCCCTGACGCTCCAGCACCTGTAACACCGCATGCTGGGCAACGATCGGCCGAGCGTGACCGGAGCCCTCGGCAGGTTTGATGAGTACGTCGGAGGCGATCGGCGTCAACGGCACGAAATCGACCCGCTCAAGCCCCGGTGTTGTCCCCTCCCGGCCAATATTGACGCTCAATTTTTGCCGTCGCGTGAGTGGCCTGAGCATGCGAAACAGGTCGTCGGTCTGGCCCGACGCCTCGGGAAAAGGTGGCAGCCACTCATCCAGGGTTGCGCGAATGTTCAGCATGCGGGTGGCAGTCATCGAACGGCCGGTGTCGGTTATTTCCAGCAGCCGTGTGGTGACGAAATAGCGACTGGCCGGCGTCAGGTCGGGAAAAGCGTCGCCAACGTAATCCGCAATGGGCCGGGTGAAGAGCGGCGCACGTGGGGTCCATAACTGATCGGCGCCAAAGGTGGCCGGGATCGGCTGCTCGCGCGGGCCAGGCAGCATCCACCGCGTTAACTCATCCCTGATCGCTACAGGAAGCAACTCGGGCTGCTTTAAAAATATGATGCCCGCTGGAGCCGTCGAACCATTGGGCAACAATTCATAATATTTATCCCCAAACCTGACCGCGTCGTAGGGCCTCTCTCCCTGAATGCGATACAACCTCCGTGACGGCGATATCTCCTGGATTCCAGGCCCTTCCAACCCTTGGCCCCAGGCTTGCCAATGACTGGAAGCCAACGGCGGTTGCCGGGCCAGGCGCTCAGTATGTGGCACAACCGGGGCAATCCATTCACTCCCTACCTGCGGCGCTTCCCACGGCCGATAGATTCCGGAACTGGGCCCGGGCCGGGGTTCGGGCGCATCGGCTCCCAGCAATCGCTCGCCGGATTGCTCCACGTACAGCAGCAGCTCGTCCTGGCCTTCGTTGTGGGTATTTTTCAAGCGCAGGGTTTGTTCAGAATTACGACGGTACACCGGGTACGCGGAATCCCCGTCGAGGATAAATTGCTCGCCGCCCTTGACGTAGCTGCCCTTGTTGACCGGTCCATGCAATGTCACGGCCTCCTCGATCACTGGTGGCTTCTTGAACGCGTCCAACCCTTTGAGGTTTCTGACCGGGGATGGCAGACGCAGGTTGCCAACACCACCGTCCTGCAGCCATTGGCGGTGTCTGACCCGGGTTAGCAGCGCCCCCAACCTGGGGCTGGCTTTGCCCTGAGGCGCCAAAGACAGGGCCACATCAGCCAACAATACCAATGCCGCAAAACCGGCGGCCACCGCATCCGCTGGGTCGCCACTGTGATGGGCACGGCGGGCGGCGAGCAACAGCTCATACAGATTGACTCCGATACTCACGCCCGGAATAAACGATAACAAGCCCCGCGCACGCGCCGCCGACTGTTCGTCGAGGCGCAGCTGACGGTAGTCTTGCAGCGCACGGCGTGAATTGGCCATGGCTCGCACCTCCCGGTGCAGGCCCAGCAATTGGCCATGGGCGAGGATTCGCAACATGTCGCTGCCCGTGGTGCGGGTAATACCCAGCCACTGCCGGGGATCCTGTTCGATCTGCTCGCCAATCTCCTGCTCAGTCTCCGCCAAGGTGGTGGCCGGTTGCTGGCGACGCACGGCGAACCATCGCTTAATCACGTTATAGGTCAACATGAGGCCGTCAAACAGTGAACCGGGAAGCCGCCGGCTCAACGGCGGGATCGCCGTGCGCCAGTCAAACGTCCACGGCTGGGGGCTGACCGGCACCGGATAGCCTGCCAGCGCGTCCTCCTCCCACCCCGGCGCAATCTGTAGCGCCAATTGCACACGATTTTCCGGGCGCGCCGCCAGGTCTATCAACACCTGCATCGCCGCCGCGAGGCTGGCATGTTCACTCAGTGGTGCATGGCCCTTGACCTGGGGCCAGTAGAGCAGCGTCACCGCCGAGACCTGGTCATGGATCAGCAGCATACCGGCGACATGCCGAGGCAATTTGAGGGTCAGCGCCGCCAGATGCACGAAGCACAGTTGTAGCGCGTGCCCGTTTTTCTGCAGGTCCTGCGGCGTGCGTGCAGCCAGCGCGGTCGCGAACAAGCTTTGGCCCGCCGCACTCAGGCCTTGTTGAGTGGCACTAAATAAAGCCAGCCGTGCCTGTTGGCTCAGGGGCCTTTCGACCAGCGCTGGCGGTAACGCCGACGTCTCATCCTTTGTGGGGTAAAAGGCCCGGATGACCAACTGCTCGTACTGTCCGGCCACATCCAGGCTGGAAATCAGCTCGATCAACGCGTTTGCCGGCAAGTGCCTGGACCAGTGCGCATTCAGGTAACGGCTGTAGTGCAGGCGCAGCTCAGTCCAGGGCGCCTCTGCATCCAGGTTGTGCAGTGCCAGTTGCAACAGGCTGTAGGTGTTGCGTTGCGGGCTGACCACCACCCGCACCCCGGAATCCCCCGCCGGCCGTTGAGGGTGAGACTGCCAATGGGAGCTGACATCGTCGGGCATGTCGAGAAAGGGCTCGTCGATGTCAAGTTGCGGGTGAAGCCTGTCCTTGTGCAAACGCTCGATTAAGGTGGCTCGAGCAAAGGCCTCCAGGCTCGGCAAGGCCAACGCCAGCTGTTGTTCAAGTACCGCGCAGCTTTCGAGGTGCTGGAGCGATTGTCGCTGATAACGCTTGCGCAACGCCTGGCCGGCACCGGCCAGCCACGCTGGCATGACTTTCACGTGCGCCGCCGCCAGCCGCAGCATGCTGACATTGGCCAACGCCACCGCCCGGGCGGCACTGTCCGGCACGTGTAGCTGATGCGCCAGCTCCAGGGACAACAACGTACGCGCCAACCCGGTATCGCTGACCTCGCTGAACGGCCGCCCGCCGGCGTCCACCCAACGCAGGTGCTGCTGCGCACGCCGGATGCATGCCTGAAAACTCTCGGACAGGAGGTTGCCCTCTATCACCTGAAAGTAGACCAGCACCGGTGTAGCAACGCCTGGGCCGCGCACCAGCTCCCGCGCAGATTGCCGCTGGTCACGGCTTACACAACGCCATAATGCAGAGCCATCCGGGCTTTTGAGACTGGCATCGAGGCTGGCAGAGAGATCGTCCAGGGAAGTAAACGTCTGCAATCCGCCCTCCTTGCCCGGCACCTGCAACAGCACGGGCTCCGGCAGTGCCGGCTGGCTCAGGCCCTGAGGCGTGGTGACGACAAACACTCCATGCAACGGGAAAAGCGGTTGCCCGGACTGACCAAAGGACAGGCTTAACACACGGCAACTGCGGGGCGCGTCGCCTTTGTTCAGGGCCTCTTTCAGCGCCGCCAGATTGGCCTCGGTGATCAGCCCCAACCGTCGCTGCAAGTGCGCCTCGTGGAGCATGGCGTTGCGCTGCCCGCTCAACAATTGCGCAACCCGGTTGTGCGCGCTTCCGGCTGGCGTCTGTAGCCAGAACTCACGCACGGCCAGTTGCGCCTCCTGGCCTTCCAGCAGTGTAGAAACCACTGACACCTGCTCCTGCCATTGGGTTTGCAGGGCGATGAAGCCGTCATACGGCGGGCAGTCCCTGAGCAAATCCTTCGAGTCCAGCAACGCCAGCACACCCCGCTCATGGCGCTGCACCAGCGCCTCACGGGTTCGTACCGCCATGCCGGGATGAAGCAGCCCACAGGTGATTTCCCTGGCGCGACGCTTGTGGTCCCACACCAACAATTGCTCGATGGCCTGGTTCAACAAAGGCGAGCCGGTCACGGGCCGCCGCGCGCGCTCCACTTGGTGCAGGCGCTGTTGCAAACTCAAGCCGGGTGATGTCCCGCCTGCACGCCGGAGATCGAGGCACTCCCACTCGTTGTCGCCCTGAACCTGGATCTGGACCCATGCACTGTACCGCAGGGCATCGGCGGTCAGTTCAGTCCCACGGGTTACCCTGAAAGGCTGTGTTGCCCATTCATCTTGGCGGCGCAGCGGCAAACTCGCGTGTCCGAGTTCGAGAATCACCGCCGGCAGGTCACGCTGCATCGCCGCCCAACTGGCAAACTCATAAAACCCCTGGGCCGCGCCGGGCAGGTAAACCACTTGCCGAAGGTCCTGGCCCGCGCCACGCCGGCACAGGTGCAGCGCGCCGCCCAGTGGCACTGCGCCCCACTGCAATTCACTGGCGTACAAGGATGCCCAGTCGCCGCCCGCACGCTGCCGCGCTTGCGGTGTGGAAGCATCGACCAGGTCCAGGACCATGTCGAGGCCGTCGTCCGACAGTTGGCACAGGGCATGGGCCAGCAGGGCCTTATCCACCCAAAAACGGCGCTGCAACTGCACACATTGCTCGGTGCGCGACAACGCGCTGCCAGGCGACAAGCCCTGCCAATAGTCCGCCCTTGCCGCACCGATACGCGCCGGAAGGTCCAGCGCATTCACCCGGTTCAGGATTTCCCGCGGGGTCAACCGTACGCTGGCGGCGGGTTCGCCCTGGAGGCTCAAGCGCGTGAATTGATTGATGTTGAGGGGAAACACCCGCACGTGCAGCAAGGCCAAGGCCCGCTCCGTCAGGCTGTCCACCCGGCCAGGCTGGCCGGGCAGTGCTGCGACGGTGAACCACAGGGTGTCGGGGTCCAGGCTGAAATGCTCACGCAGCACTCCACGCACCAGCCGCTGGATTCGTGGTGCGTGGTACATGATCCGGCGCAGTTGCCGACCCGACTCGTTGCAGCGCCCATGGGCGGCGTGCAGGTCGTTGATAAAGCGACTGGGCGCAGGGCTGGCGTTGAGCCGGCGCATCAGGCTATGGCGGATGCGCGCCAGGTCCATCGCAGGCAGGTCCTGCCCTTCGTCCGCAGGCTCAGGTTGATCGGGTTCCATGGTCATGTTGCCAACCGCTCCAGATGAAAACTGCGAGGGTAGGCACTGCGTTCACCCGGCGGGCCTTACATAGATAGGGCCCGATCAGCAGGCGAAAAAAAGCCCGCAGTGTGAGCGGGCGAAAAACCAACGAAGAGCTTTGGGGGTGTGAAGCGCGGTGACGACTCAGCTACCGCGATAGGTGGAGTAGCTGTAAGGCGAAATCAGCAAAGGCACGTGGTAGTGATCCTGTTCAGCGCTGATGCCGAAGCGCAGCACTACCAAATCGAGAAACGCAGGTTCGGGCAGTTGCACACCGCGGGCGCGGTAGTAATCGCCGGCGCTGAACTGCAACTGATAGACACCGCTGCGGTAGTCATCGCCTTGCAGCAGGGGTGCATCGCAGCGGCCGTCGCTGTTGGTCAGGGTGCTGGCGACCAGCTCAAGCTGTGCGCCCTCGACACGGTACAACTCAACCTTGATCGCGCTGCCGGGGCAGCCATGTGCGGCGTCCAATACGTGTGTGGTCAAACGTCCCATAGCGTCTGCGCGCCTCCCGAAGTCAGTAAAGTGAAAGACCGCACCTTTTCAGGTCACTGAAAAAGCCGGCGATGGCTGATTAAGACACTTTTCAAAAAAATTGTACACAATAAATTCAACAAGCCCGCGTTCCGTTGCTGACATCGATTCTGTAGGAGCGAGCTTGCCCGCGAAGATCGTCAACGATAACGCAGCGCTTCAGGGTTACCGAGGCGTTCTCAGGTTTTTCGCGAACAAGCACGCTCCTACAGTGAATGAGGTTTTTTTCAATTTAGCTGACCAGTCAGGCAGGTTTCTTGCAGTGCTACTCTGCAAAGACCCTGCGGAAAAAATGCAGAAATACAGGCTTACAAAGTGCGCACTAAGTTGTATACAATCAGTCATCGTTGTGACGCCACCCAGTCTTTCCGCTGCCCGGCCGCCACACACACCGCTACCACGAACAAGAAGGAAGACTGCAGTGAGCGCTGACTACCCACGCGACCTGATCGGTTACGGCAGTAACCCTCCTCACCCACACTGGCCGGGCAAGGCCCGTATCGCCCTGTCGTTCGTACTCAATTACGAAGAAGGTGGTGAGCGCAACATCTTGCACGGCGACAAAGAGTCGGAAGCCTTCCTCTCGGAAATGGTCTCGGCGCAACCGCTGCAAGGCGAGCGCAACATGAGCATGGAGTCGCTGTACGAATACGGCAGCCGGGCCGGCGTGTGGCGCATCCTCAAGCTGTTCAAGGAATTCGATATCCCGCTGACCATTTTCGCCGTGGCCATGGCCGCCCAGCGCCACCCGGACGTGATCCGCGCGATGGTCGCCGCCGGCCACGAGATCTGCAGCCACGGCTACCGCTGGATCGACTACCAATACATGGATGAGGCCCAGGAACGCGAGCACATGCTCGAAGCGATCCGCATCCTCACCGAACTCACCGGCGAACGCCCCCTGGGCTGGTACACCGGGCGCACCGGCCCCAACACCCGGCGGCTGGTGATGGAGGAAGGCGGTTTCCTCTACGACTGCGACACCTACGACGACGACCTGCCTTACTGGGAACCCAACAACCCGACCGGCAAGCCGCACCTGGTGATCCCCTACACCCTGGACACCAACGACATGCGCTTCACCCAGGTCCAGGGTTTCAACAAGGGCGACGACTTTTTCGAATACCTGAAAGACGCGTTCGATGTGCTGTATGCCGAAGGCGCGGAAGCACCGAAGATGCTCTCCATCGGCCTGCACTGCCGCCTGATCGGCCGCCCGGCACGTCTGGCCGCCCTCAAGCGTTTTATCGAATACGCCAAGGGCCATGATCAGGTGTGGTTTACCCGCCGCGTCGACATCGCCCGTCACTGGCATGACGTGCACCCTTTCCAGGGAGCCGCCAAATGACTGCGTTCCAGACCCTGAAACCCTCGACCCTGAGCCGCGACGCGTTCGTCAAAGCCTTCGCCGACATCTACGAACATTCGCCATGGGTGGCCGAAAAGGCCTTCGACCTGGGCCAGGACGCTTCGATCGACGAGATCGAAACCCTGCACCAACGCATGAGCGACATCCTGTTGAGCGCCGATCACACCAGTCAACTGGCCCTGATCAACGCTCACCCGGACCTGGCGGGCAAAGCGGCCGTCCAGGGCCAGTTGACCGAAGCCAGCACTAATGAACAGGCTGGCGCCGGTATTCACCAATGCACGGCCGAAGAGTTTTCTCGCTTCACCGAGCTGAACGATGGCTACAAGGCCAAGTTCAAGTTTCCCTTCATCATGGCGGTAAAAGGCAGCAACCGACACCAGATCCTCGCCGCGTTTGAAACGCGCATTCACAACTCGGTGGAAGCCGAGTTCAAATGCGCGCTGGCCGAGATCAATAAAATCGCGTTGTTCCGATTACTGACCCTTTAGCAGACCTGGCCCGAGCGGTTCATGAACGCCCAGGGCCTGGCGAGCATCCCAAGCCACTTACTTTAAGGCAGACAAGAAGAATGAAAGCTTACGCCGTACCTTTCGAGAAGTTCGTCAACCTGGCCGACGCCCGCCTGGGCACCAAGATCATCTCTGTCACCGATGACTGGTTCGCCGACGCCAACCGCCTGTTCCAGCCGACCCCGGCCGTGTGGAAGGAGGGCGTTTTCGATGACAACGGCAAGTGGATGGACGGCTGGGAGTCGCGCCGCAAGCGCTTCGAAGGTTACGACAGCGCGGTGATCCGCCTGGGCGTACCGGGTTCGATCAAAGGCGTGGACATCGACACTTCATTCTTCACCGGCAACTTCCCGCCATCGGCGTCCCTGGAAGCCTGCTTCCTCGCGAGCGGCGAGCCGGATGACAACACCCAGTGGGTTGAAGTGCTGTCGGCTGTAGAGCTGCAAGGCAACAGCCATCACTTCCACGAGATCAACAACGACCAGGCGTTCAGCCACCTGCGCTTCAACATCTACCCGGACGGTGGTGTGGCCCGTCTGCGTGTGTACGGCATTCCGTTCCGCGACTGGTCGGCGGTGGGCGACAACGAACAGGTGGACCTGGCTGCTGCATTGAACGGCGGCCGCGCACTGGCCTGCTCCGATGAACACTTCGGGCGCATGAGCAACATCCTCAACCCGGGCCGTGGCATCAACATGGGCGACGGCTGGGAAACCGCACGTCGTCGTACGCCGGGCAATGACTGGGTGATCGTCGCACTGGGCCACCCGGGCGAGATCGAGAAGATCGTGGTCGACACCCTGCACTTCAAGGGCAACTACCCGGACACTTGCTCGATCCAGGGCGCGTTCGTGAAAGGCGGCACCGACAGCCAGATCGAAACCCAATCGCTGTTCTGGCGCGAACTGCTCCCGGCGCAGAAACTGGAAATGCACGCTGAACACACCTTTGCCGAGCAGATCAAGGCGCTGGGCCCGATCACCCACATTCGCCTGAATGTGTTCCCGGATGGTGGTGTGAGCCGCCTGCGGGTTTTGGGCAAGGTTTCGAAGTAACACCCGATCGTTCCCACGCTCTGCGTGGGAACGCATACCGTGACGCTCTGCGTCACAAGAGCGGACGCAGAGCGTCCAGGGCGGCGTTCCCACGCAGAGCGTGGGAACGATCCATACACAAGATTAAGAAGACAGCCATGCGCACACTGATGATCGAACCCCTGACCAAAGAAGCCTTCGCCCCTTTCGGAGACGTTATCGAAACCGATGGCAGCGATCACTTCATGATCAACAACGGGTCGACCATGCGCTTTCATAAACTGGCGACGGTTGAAACCGCCACGCCAGAAGACAACGCTATCATCAGCATCTTCCGCGCCGACGCGCAGGACATGCCGCTGACCGTGTGCATGCTGGAACGACACCCGCTGGGCAGCCAGGCTTTCATCCCGCTGCTCGGCAACCCCTTTCTGATCGTGGTCGCGCCACTTGGCGATGAACCTGTATCGGGCTTGGTCCGCGCCTTCGTTACCAACGGCAGGCAGGGCATTAATTACCATCGCGGCGTCTGGCACCACCCGGTGCTGACGATCGAAAAGCGGGATGACTTCCTGGTGGTTGATCGCAGTGGCACAGGCAATAACTGCGATGAGCATTTTTTCAAAGAGGATGAGCGGTTGATCCTCGCCCCCCACCAATAAGAGAAGGTCTGATCACTCGACGACAGAGTGACAGGCGAGAGGTAAAGACTGTGGAAGCACATTTGATGGAATGGCTGAACCTGAGCGTGCGCTGGGTTCACATGATCACTGGCGTCGCCTGGATCGGCGCTTCGTTCTACTTCGTCTGGCTGGAAAACAACCTCAATCGCGTGAACCCCAAGGACGGCCTCGCCGGTGACTTGTGGGCGATCCACGGTGGCGGTATCTACCACCTGGAAAAATATAAACTGGCCCCGCCGACCATGCCGGATAACCTGCACTGGTTCAAATGGGAAGCCTATTTCACCTGGATGTCCGGCATCGCGCTGCTGTGCGTGGTGTTCTATGCCAACCCGACCTTGTACCTGCTGGCCCCGGGCAGCAGCCTCAGCGGTCCGGAAGGTGTGTTGCTGGGCCTCGGCTCGCTGCTGGCCGGCTGGTTCATCTACTCCTTTCTCTGCGACTCGGCACTGGGCAAGCGCCCCGCCCTGCTCGGCCTGATCCTGTTCGTGCTGTTGATTGCCGCCGCGTACGGCTTCAGCAAGGTGTTCAGCGGTCGTGGTGCGTACCTGCACGTGGGCGCCGTGATCGGCACCATCATGGTGGGCAACGTGTTCCGCATCATCATGCCGGCCCAGCGTGCGCTGGTGGCGGCCATCGCCGAAAACCGCACACCCGACCCGGCACTGCCGGCCAAGGGTTTGCTGCGTTCGCGTCATAACAACTACTTCACCTTGCCGGTGCTGTTCATCATGATCAGCAACCACTTCCCGAGCACCTACGGCAGCCAATACAACTGGCTGATCCTGGCGGGCATCGCGGTGGCGGCCGTGTTGGTGCGTCACTACTTCAACACCCGTCATAACAGCCAGAAATATGCCTGGACCTTGCCGGTTGGCGCGCTGGCGATGATATGCCTGGCCTACGTGACCGGTCCAAAACCGGTGGCGACTGCACCGGAAGTGGCCAAGGCACCGGCGGCCATCGAGTACCAGCCGCTGCCGGAAACGGCGTTGGGTGGCGGGCTTAAACCGGCTGCACCCGCGGCACCTGCACCGGCACCTGCACCGGCACCTGCAGAAGCAGCACCGGCCCAGGCCTCGGTTGATTTTGACAAGGTCCATGGGGTGATTCAGGAGCGCTGTGCGGTGTGCCATTCGGCCAAACCGACAAGCCCGCTGTTCAGCACCGCACCGGCCGGGGTGATGTTTGATACGCCGCAGCAGATCCAGCAGATGGCCCCGCGCATTCAGGCGCAGGCCGTGGCCAGCCAGATCATGCCGCTGGGCAATATTACCCAGATGACCCAGCAGGAACGGGACTTGATTGGCACCTGGATCACTCAGGGGGCGCGTACCAACTGACTGATTAACGCAGGACCCAATGTGGGAGCTGGCTTGCCTGCGATAGCGATGTTGAATTCACCGCCGCTATCGCAGGCAAGCCAGCTCCTACAGTTGAGATCTGCGGTGTGCTTTGACGAATGAGTTCCACCCGGCAATTGAATGCCGAACAACACAACAATAAAAAGATCCGAGGTGTTGCATGTCCCAGCTAGAAACGCAGACTCCTGCCGCGCCCGCCATGGTGCGGCTGCCCCTCTTGCAACTGATTCTGGTAGGCCTGCAACACGTCTTGCTGATGTACGGTGGCGCCGTCGCTGTGCCTTTGATCATCGGCCAGGCCGCAGGCCTGAGTCGTGAAGAAATCGCCTTCCTGATCAACGCCGACCTGCTGGTGGCGGGCATCGCAACCATGGTCCAGTCATTCGGCATCGGCCCGGTGGGCATTCGCATGCCCGTGATGATGGGCGCCAGTTTCGCCGCAGTCGGCAGCATGGTCGCCATGGCAGGCATGCCCGGCATCGGCCTGCAAGGGATCTTCGGTGCGACCATCGCCGCCGGCTTTTTCGGCATCCTGATCGCGCCGTTCATGTCCAAGGTCGTACGCTTCTTTCCGCCGCTGGTGACCGGCACTGTGATCACCGCCATTGGCCTTTCGCTGTTTCCCGTCGCGGTCAACTGGGCCGGCGGTGGCGCGGCGGCGTCCACGTTTGGCTCACCGATTTACCTGGCGATTGCCGCGCTGGTGCTGGCCACTATCCTGCTGATCAACCGTTTCATGCGCGGCTTCTGGGTGAATATCTCGGTGCTGATTGGCATGGCCCTTGGTTATGGGTTGTGCGGGATGATCGGCATGGTCGACCTCAGCGGCCTGGCCCAGGCACCGTGGGTGCAAGTGGTGACGCCACTGCATTTCGGCATGCCGAAGTTCGAGTTGGCGCCGATTCTGTCGATGTGCCTGGTGGTGGTGATTATCTTCGTCGAGTCCACCGGGATGTTTCTCGCCCTGGGCAAGATCACCGGCCAGGAAGTCACGCCGAAGATGCTGCGTCGCGGCCTGTTGTGTGATGCCGGCGCGTCGTTTTTTGCCGGCTTCTTCAACACTTTTACCCACTCCTCGTTCGCGCAAAACATCGGCCTGGTGCAGATGACCGGTGTGCGCTGCCGTTCGGTGACGATCATGGCCGGGGCGTTTCTGATCGTGCTGAGCCTGCTGCCCAAGGCCGCGTTCCTGGTAGCGTCGATTCCACCCGCAGTGCTGGGGGGTGCGGCGATTGCCATGTTCGGCATGGTGGCGGCCACCGGGATCAAGATCCTCCAGGAAGCCGACATCGCCGACCGCCGTAACCAGTTGCTGGTGGCGGTGAGTATCGGCATGGGTTTGATCCCGGTCGTGCGTCCCGAGTTCTTTGCGCAGTTGCCACTGTGGATGAGCCCGATCACTCACAGCGGCATCGCCATGGCCACCCTCAGCGCGCTGTCGCTGAACCTGTTATTCAACATTCTGGGCGGCGCCGAACGCGCGGCCGCAAGCGCTCACGCACACCCACATTGATTCCTGCGTCACAACAAAAACAATAACGATCAGGGAACACACCATGCACGCCATTCACCCGGGGCCGGCCACGCGCCGTGCCCCATTCTCGCCCCGCGCGCGCTGTAACAGCGCACTTGAGCACCGGCTTCGGAGTCAGTATTCTCGGCGCCCGCTCAAATCGACTCAAAAAAAAACAGCGAATGTAAAAGCTGACTGCAAGGCCAACTTACCCGGGCCCCAAGTCCGCAGCCAACGTGTGCAAAAACTCTCCGAATTCGACTGTGTTCATCACAGCCGACGGGGATTTTTTGGCTTTTTAAACACCTTGGCGCAGCTCTTGCTAAACGCATTAAAGCTGACCGAACAGACGATTTTTGCGGCAAGCAAAAAGACGCCACACCAGAGCGTCCGCTTAGAAAAAAAACCAGAAACCTTTACCTCGGGAGCAACCGAATGAAACGTACTGTGAACAGCCTGATGCTGGCAGGATCCCTGCTGGCCGGGGGCCAGGCCATGGCCGGTGATCTGCTGCAGTGGCAGAACAACAGCCTGACTTATCTGTGGGGCAAGAACTTCACTGTTAACCCGCAGATCCAGCAAACCGTGACCTTCGAACACGCCGACGCGTGGAAGTACGGCGACAACTTCTTCTTCCTCGACCGCATCTTCTACAACGGCAAGGAAGACGGCAATGTCGGCCCAAGTACTTACTACGGCGAGTTCAGCCCACGCTTGTCGTTCGGCAAGATCTTCGACAAAGACTTGTCGTTCGGCCCGATCAAGGACGTGTTGCTGGCGTTCACTTACGAGTTTGGCGAAGGCGACAACGAGTCGTACTTGCTCGGCCCGGGCTTCGACTTGGCAATCCCTGGTTTCGACTACTTCCAGCTGAACTTCTACCAGCGCCAGACCGAAGGCAACCGCCCGGGTGATGGGGTGTGGCAGATCACACCGGTGTGGTCGTACACGATCCCGGTGGGCAACTCCAATGTGCTGATCGACGGCTTTATGGACTGGGTCGTGGATAACGACAAGAACGCCCGTGGCACTTACCACGCCAACCTGCACTTCAACCCACAGATCAAATATGACCTGGGCAAGGCGCTGCATTGGGGCGAGAAGCAGTTGTATGTCGGTATCGAATACGACTACTGGAAGAACAAGTACGGGATCCAGGACAGCGGCGCGTTCGAGACCAATCAGGACACTGCGAGCCTGTTGGTGAAGTACCACTTCTAAGTAACACCGCGCCTCCATGTGGGAGCTGGCTTGCCTGCGATAGCATCACTGCGGTGTAACTGAAACTTCGAGGTGCCTGCATCGCAGGCAAGCCAGCTCCCACACAAGCCAGCCCCACATTCAGTTCGGTGTCAGGCCTAGAAACCGCTGCAACTCTTCGCGCTTGGCCAGCGCATCCCGCCTTCCCAATTCGATCAATTCGCTGCAATACCCCGCCTCGAACAGCAGGTAACTGAGCACGCCCGCGCCACTGGTTTTAGTCGCCCCCGGCCCGCGCAGAAACAGGCGCAATGCCGCAGGCAATTCCTGGCGATGACGCGCCGCGATTTCGTCGATCGGTTGGCTTGGTGCAATCACCAGCACCTCCACCGGCGCCAAACCTTGTATCGCCGCGTTGCTCGGCAACACATGACTGAACTGGTTCAGGCGCTCGAGCAATTCAATATCGCTTTCCAGGCTGTCGATGAACGTGCTGTTGAGCATGTGCCCACCGATCTGCGCCAAGGTCGGCTCCTGGCCGGTGAAGGTACGTGCCGGGTTCGAAGGGTCGTTGCCGCGCGGGTTGCCACTGACGCCCACCACCAGCACGCGGCTGGCTCCCAGGTGCAGCGCGGGGCTGATCGGTGCCGATTGCCGCACTGCACCGTCACCAAAATATTCCTGATCGAGTTTGACCGGGGCAAACAGCAATGGAATCGCCGAGCTGGCCAGCAGGTGTTCAACGGTCAGTTGGGTGGGAATACCGATACGCCGATGTCGCAGCCAGGCGTCGATGGTGCCGCCGCCCTGGTAGAAGGTCACGGCTTGCCCGGACTCGTACCCGAAGGCGGTTACAGCCACAGCGTGAAGGTGTTTTTCGCGAATCGACTGCTCGATGCCTTCCAGGTGCAGCTTGTCACGCAACAAATCCCGCAACGGCGAACTGTTGAGCAGCGCCACCGGCACCTGTGCCCCCAGCCCCAGCAGGCTGTGGATAAGGAATCGACTGGCCTGGCTGATCACCCCGGGCCAATCACTGCGCAGCACCAGGTGGCTGCGAAAGCCTTGCCAGAAAGCGGTCAGGCGCTCGATGGCAGCGGTAAAGTCCATGGCGCCACTGGCCAGGCTGACCGCATTGATCGCCCCGGCCGAGGTGCCGACAATCACCGGAAACGGATTGGCGGCCCCCGGCGGCAACAGCTCGGCAATCGCCGCCAATACCCCCACTTGATAGGCGGCCCGCGCCCCGCCGCCGGAAAGAATCAAGCCTGTGACCGGTTCAGCTGAGCGCATTGCATCACTCCATGGTGCTTGGGGACTTCAGATCAACGACGGCGTTTTTCATACAGCTTAGGCTCACCTGGCGGCCGGCTCTTGAAGCGGCGGTGGGTCCACAGGTATTGCTCGGGGCATTCGCGCACGGAGGCTTCGACCCACTGATTGATGCGCAGGCAATCGATCTCGTCGGTTTCACCGGGGAAGTCGGTCAGCGGCGGATGAATGACCAGGCGATAGCCGCTGCCGTCAGCCAGGCGCTCCTGAGTGAACGGCACCACCAGTGCCTTGCCCAGACGCGCAAATTTGCTGGTGGCCGTGACGGTGGCGGCCTGAATGCCGAACAACGGCACGAAGATACTTTGCTTGGCGCCGTAGTCCTGGTCCGGTGCGTACCAGATCGCACGGCCGGCCCGCAGCAGCTTGAGCATGCCGCGCACGTCTTCGCGCTCTACGGCCAGGGAATCAAGATTGTGCCGCTCGCGGCCACGGCGCTGGACGAAATCGAACAATGGGTTGCCGTGCTCGCGGTACATGCCATCGATGGTGTGCTTCTGCCCGAGCAAGGCGGCGCCGATTTCCAGGGTGGTGAAATGCAGGGCCATCAGGATCACGCCCTTGCCTTCCAGTTGCGCCTGCTTGAGGTGCTCCAGCCCTTCGACATGGGCCAGGCGCGCCAGGCGCGGCTTGGACCACCACCAGCTCATGGCCATCTCGAAGAAGGCGATGCCGGTGGACGCGAAGTTTTCCTTGAGCAAATGTTTACGCTCTTTGGCAGACTTTTCCGGGAAGCACAGTTCCAGGTTTCGTGCGGCAATGCGCCGACGTTCACCGGCTACCCGGTACATTCCCGCCCCCAAGGTACGGCCAATCCCCAGCAACGCCCGGTACGGCAACTGCACAATCAGCCACAGCAAACCGAGTCCCAGCCATAACAGCCAGAAGCGCGGGTGAAAAAATACTGCTCGAAAACGCGGGCGATCCATTAAAGATTCCGGTAAAGACAACGGCCGCGCATTCTACAACGGTTCGACCCGGCTTGCGGCTAGCGGATGTTCTCGTTATAAGTCTCGACACTTTTCGTGACAAGCCGCTTTGCCGACCATGAGCCAAACCGAACCGCTAGACCAAGATCCCGTGTTCCAGTTGAAAGGCAGCATGCTCGCCATTACCGTGCTGGAACTGGCCCGCAATGACCTTGACGCCCTGGACCGCCAGCTCGCCGCCAAGGTCGCCCTCGCGCCGAACTTCTTCAACAATGCGCCGCTGGTGCTGGCCCTGGACAAACTCCCCGCCGGCCAGGGCGCTGTCGATCTGCCCGGATTGATGCGTGTGTGCCGCCAACATGGCCTGCGCACCCTGGCGATTCGTGCCAGCCGTATCGAAGACATTGCCGCCGCAATCGCTATTGAATTGCCAGTACTGCCGCCGTCGGGTGCCCGCGAGCGTCCGCTCGACCCGTTGGTCGGCGAAGAGAAGAAAAAACCGGAGAAACCGCCGGAGCCGACGGTCAAGCCTACAAAGATCATCACCTCTCCCGTACGGGGCGGGCAGCAGATTTACGCCCAGGGTGGCGACCTTGTCGTCATCGCCCCGGTAAGCCCGGGGGCGGAACTTCTTGCCGACGGAAACATCCATGTATACGGCCCCATGCGCGGTCGTGCACTGGCCGGCATAAAGGGTGACACCAAGGCCCGTATTTTTTGCCAGCAGTTGACCGCTGAGCTAGTGTCCATCGCAGGCCAGTACAAGGTTTCGGAAGATTTGCGCCGCGATCCGCTGTGGGGGGCCGGGGTACAAGTCAGCCTGTCGGGCGATGTGTTGAACATCATCCGTCTTTAACGGATACTGCCGCATTTTCCAAGCATCTCTAGACTCTGATAGCACAGCGAAACCGGCAATACTTGTGTAGGAATAATTGAAAGTTGGCGTTTCCCCTACGGAAACCACATCTTTTTCCTACAAAGGCTGTCCGCCTGCAGCGAGTTTCAAGAGATGTTTTTCAGGGACTGAACGTCCTTTTTCCTTAGGGGTGAAACACCTTGGCCAAGATTCTCGTGGTTACATCCGGCAAGGGTGGTGTGGGTAAGACCACCACCAGCGCCGCTATCGGTACCGGCCTCGCTCTGCGCGGCCACAAGACAGTCATCGTCGACTTCGACGTCGGCTTGCGTAACCTCGACCTGATCATGGGCTGTGAACGCCGCGTGGTGTACGACTTCGTCAACGTGGTCAACGGCGAAGCCAACCTGCAACAGGCCCTGATCAAGGACAAGCGCCTTGAGAACCTGTACGTGCTGGCCGCCAGCCAGACCCGCGACAAAGATGCGTTGACCAAGGAAGGTGTAGGCAAAGTCCTCGCTGAACTGAAGGAAACCTTCGAATACGTAGTGTGCGACTCCCCGGCAGGTATCGAAACCGGCGCTCACCTGGCGATGTACTTCGCCGACGAAGCCATCGTCGTGACCAACCCTGAAGTGTCGTCGGTACGTGACTCGGACCGCATGCTCGGCCTGCTGGCCAGCAAGTCCCAGCGTGCCGAGAAAGGTGAAGACCCGATCAAGGAACACCTGCTGCTCACCCGCTACAACCCGGAGCGCGTCAGCAACGGCGAAATGCTCGGCGTTGAAGACGTCAAGGAAATCCTCGCCGTGACCCTGCTGGGTGTGATCCCGGAATCCCAGGCCGTCCTGAAGGCATCCAACCAAGGCGTGCCGGTGATTCTTGACGACCAGAGCGACGCCGGCCAGGCGTACAGCGATGCAGTTGATCGCTTGCTGGGCAAGACCGTGGAACATCGCTTCCTCGATGTTAAGAAGAAGGGATTCTTCGAGCGTATCTTTGGAGGCAACTAAACAATGAAATTTCTCGACTTCTTTCGCGCCAACAAAAAGCCAAGTACCGCGTCGGTAGCGAAAGAGCGTCTACAGATCATCGTGGCGCACGAACGCGGCCAACGCAGCACCCCGGATTACCTGCCAGCCTTGCAGAAGGAACTGGTGGAGGTGATCCGCAAGTACGTCAATATCGGTAACGATGACGTGCATGTCGCCCTGGAAAATGACGGCAGCTGCTCGATTCTGGAACTCAATATCACCCTGCCTGATCGTTGATCGAAAAGGCGGTCGCCACGGCGGCTCGGTTACCTGGCTCCCCTCACGGGGCCGGGTGAGCGAGCCGCCGTTGGCGTTTGTTACGAGGCTGTTTTAATGCCGTTGTCCAATGTCCACATCCTTCATCAGGACGCCGCTGTCCTGGTGGTGAACAAGCCTACCCTGCTGCTCTCGGTGCCCGGTCGCGCCGAAGACAACAAGGACTGCCTGATCACCCGCCTGCAGGAAAACGGCTACCCCGAAGCCCGCATCGTCCATCGACTGGACTGGGAAACGTCGGGGATCATCCTGCTGGCCCGTGACGCGGATACCCACCGTGAACTGTCGCGCCAGTTTCATGACCGGGAAACCGAAAAGGCCTACACCGCACTCTGCTGGGGCCAACCGGAACTGGACAGCGGCAGCATCGACTTGCCATTGCGCTATGACCCGCCGACCAAGCCACGGCACGTGGTGGACCATGAGTTCGGCAAGAACGCGCTGACCTTCTGGAAAGTCCTGGAGCGTTGCGGCGACTGGTGCCGGGTTGAGCTGACGCCGATTACCGGCCGCTCACATCAACTGCGTGTGCATATGCTGTCCATCGGGCATCCGTTGTTGGGCGATGGCTTGTACGCCCATGAGCAGGCCTTGGCTGCCTGGCCGCGCCTGTGCCTGCACGCCAGCATGTTGAGCTTCACCCATCCCCAGAGCGGCGAGCGCCTGCGCTTCGAGTGCCCCGCACCGTTTTAACCTGTAAACCCGATCAAATGTGGGAGCTGGCTTGCCTGCGATAGCAGTGTGTCAGCCCCCCTATTTTTCACGGACAGACTGCTATCGCAGGCAAGCCAGCTCTCACATTGGTTTTGTGTCCTTCTCAAGACAGCAGCTTCCCTCCAAATTCTGAGCCAATACGGTAAACTCGCGCCATTGCTGTCTGGAGCTACTTATGCGCGAAGAGTTGAACCAAGGCCTGATCGACTTCCTCAAGGCCTCCCCTACCCCATTCCATGCCACCGCCGCCCTTGCACAGCGCCTGGAAGCGGCCGGTTTCCAGCGTCTTGACGAGCGCGAGACCTGGACCACCGAGGCCAACGGTCGCTACTACGTCACCCGCAACGACTCCTCGATCATCGCCTTCAAACTCGGCCGTCACTCGCCCCTGCAAGGCGGTATTCGCCTGGTCGGCGCCCACACCGACAGCCCGTGCCTGCGGGTCAAGCCACAGCCCGAACTGCAACGCCAGGGCTTCTGGCAACTGGGTGTGGAAGTGTACGGCGGCGCGTTGCTGGCACCGTGGTTCGACCGCGATCTGTCCCTGGCCGGCCGTGTGACCTTCCGCCGCGACGGCAAGGTCGAAAGCCAACTGATCGACTTCAAGCTGCCCATCGCGATCATCCCCAACCTGGCCATTCACCTGAACCGTGAAGCCAACCAGGGTTGGGCGATCAATGCCCAGACCGAGCTGCCACCGATCCTCGCGCAGTTTGCCGGTGACGAGCGTGTGGACTTCCGCGCGGTGCTTACCGAGCAATTGGCCCGTGAACACGGTTTGAACGCTGACGTGGTGCTCGACTATGAGCTGAGTTTCTACGACACCCAGAGCGCCGCTGTGATTGGTCTCAATGGCGACTTTATCGCCGGCGCCCGCCTCGACAACCTGCTGTCCTGCTACGCCGGCCTGCAAGCCTTGCTCACCGCCGAAACCGACGAAACCTGCGTGCTGGTGTGCAACGACCACGAAGAAGTTGGCTCATGCTCCGCCTGTGGTGCCGACGGCCCGATGCTGGAGCAGACATTGCGCCGCCTGCTGCCGGAAGGTGATGAATTCGTACGCACCATCCAGAAGTCGCTGCTGGTGTCTGCCGACAACGCTCACGGCGTGCACCCCAACTACGCCGAGAAGCACGACGCCAACCACGGCCCGAAACTCAATGCCGGCCCGGTGATCAAGGTCAACAGCAACCAGCGCTACGCCACCAACAGCGAAACCGCCGGGTTCTTCCGCCACCTGTGCATGGCCGAAGAAGTGCCGGTGCAGAGCTTTGTGGTTCGCAGCGACATGGGTTGCGGCTCGACCATCGGCCCGATCACCGCCAGCCACCTGGGCGTGCGCACCGTGGATATCGGCCTGCCGACGTTTGCCATGCACTCGATTCGCGAGCTGTGCGGCAGCCACGACCTGGCGCACCTGGTGAAGGTATTGAGTGCGTTTTACGCGAGTCGTGATTTGCCTTGATTGCAGGATGAACACAAATCAAATGTGGGAGCGGGCTTGCTCGCGAATGCAGAAGGTCAGTCAACACATCGGGCGACTGATCCACCGCTTTCGCGAGCAAGCCCGCTCCCACATTTTGATTTTCATTGTTTGATAGACCGGGCTCAGTTCAAGACTTCACTCAACGGAATGAAGTTGACCCGATCACCGATCTCCAGCGTCGTGCCTTCCAGCACCTCTACCAAACCTTCAGCCCACGCCGCACTGCGCAGCACACCCGAGCTCTGGTTGCGATAGATGATCGCCTTGCCCTGCTCAAGCCGCCCGCGCAAATACTCACGGCGATTCCCCGGCTTGGCCCAGACAAATCCCACCGGGACTTCTATGCGCAATGGCTGCACGTCTTCCACACCCTGGCGGCGCAACAGGTAGGGCCGCGCCAGCAAGGCAAAGGTCACCAGGGTCGACGCCGGATTACCCGGCAAGCCGATCACCGGTACGCCACGGAAATGCCCGAACGTCAGCGGCTTGCCCGGCTTGATCGCCAGCTTCCACAGCGCCAGCTCGCCCTCTTCCCGCAGCGCAATCCCGAGAAAATCCGCCTCGCCCACCGACACACCGCCAGTGGACAGAATCAGGTCAACCGAGCCCAATGCACCCAGGCGCTCGCGGGTTTTTTCAAGATCATCCGGCAGGATCCCGGCATCTACCACTTCGCAACCCACGCGCTCCAGCCAGCTGCACAACACCCGACGATTACTGTTGTAGATCTGCCCGGGACCCAGCGGCAGGCCCGGCTCGATCAACTCGTCGCCGGTGGACAGCACGGCCACGCGGGCGCGTCGCACCACCTCCAGCCGATCACGACCCAGTGAAGCCGCCAGGCCCAACTCGATCGGGCCCAGGCGTGTACCTGCTGGCAACACCAACTCGCCCACCGTGGTTTCCTGGCCTTGGGGACGGATGTTTTGATCCACCTGCAACGCTTCGGTGAAGCTCACCCGCTGATCAGGGTGGACCACTGCGTTTTCCTGCATCTCAACGCAGTCCGCGCCTTCCGGCACCGGGGCACCGGTGAAGATTCGCGCACAGGTGCCGGCGGCCAAAGGCTCCGGTGCCGTACCTGCGAAAATGCGCTGGCTGACCACCAATGGCTCGCCGGTCCAGTCCGCCAGGCGCAGGGCGTAACCGTCCATGGCGCTGTTGGGCCAGGGCGGCAAGTCCAGGGTAGAGATCAGCGCCTGGGCCAACACCCGCCCATCACACTCGGCCAACGGCAACGTTTCCTGCTCGCGAATCGGCGCAGCCTCGGCCATCGCCAGAAGTTGCTCGAGGGCATCTTCCACCGGCATCAACGCGCCGGTCTTGCCCGGCTTACCCACGGGATTCACAGGGCTCGGCCTGTTTCAAATGCGGAACGAAGTTGCACGGGCGGTGACGGTTATCCAGTTGCTCGGCGAGAATCCCGTCCCATCCGGTGCGCACCGCGTTGGTGGAGCCAGGCAGGCAGCACACCAGGGTGCCATTGGCCAGGCCGGCCAGGGCGCGGGACTGCACGGTGGAAGTGCCGATATCGGCCACGGAGATTTGTCGGAACAGTTCGCCGAAACCATCCACCTGTTTATCCAGCAGGCAGCTCACCGCTTCCGGGGTGCTGTCGCGGCCGGTGAAGCCGGTGCCGCCGGTGATCAACACCACTTGCACCACGTCTTCGGCAATCCAGTGCGCCACTTGCGCACGGATTTTGTACAGATCATCTTTAAGCAACACGCGCTCGGCCAGCAGGTGGCCGGCGGCGGTCAGGCGGTCGACGAAGACCTGGCCCGAGGTGTCGGTTTCCAGGGTGCGGGTGTCACTGACCGTCAATACAGCGATATTCAGGGGTACAAAGGGCGCATCAGCCTTGGCTTTCATGGCTCGGTCCGGTTGTCGAAGGAACAGCCCGATGTTATATCACAGGCCCCCATTTCACTGCCCGCTGGAGCTGCCATGCCAAGCCATTCCTCCCCACTGCCCTGCTCCGTCCTGTTGCTGGCCGGCGGCCGTGGCCAGCGCATGGGCGGCCTCGACAAGGGTCTTCTCGACTGGCACGGACAGCCGCTGATTGCGCACCTGCATCGCCTGGTACGGCCTTTGACCGACGACCTGATCATCTCCTGCAACCGTAACCAGCCGCAGTACGCGGCCTACGCCGATCAATTGGTCGGCGATGACAGCCCGGACTTCCCGGGGCCACTGGCCGGCATTCGCGCAGGACTGGCGGTGGCGCAGCATGGGCATCTGCTGGTATTGCCGTGCGATGTGCCGCAGATCGACGCGCGATTGCTCGCCGACCTGCGCAGCACAGCGCAGCAGAACCCATTGCTGCCGGTGATGGTGCGCCACGGCGATTTCTGGGAGCCTCTGCTCTGCGTCATACCGACGCTGCTGCGCGAGCGGTTCGATGAAGCCTGGGCAGCCGGCGAGCGCAGCCCGCGCCGAATCATGCAGGCACTGGGGGCCAAAGCCCTGGATTGCCCTACCGACGACCCACGCTTGGCCAACCTCAATACACCTGAGTTGTTGCACCGCCCGCCCAGCGTGTCAGAATGAACATCGAACAAGGAACTTTGCCGACGTTGCACACGTCACAAGGTCAGTACTCAACAAAGCATTCTCTCGGAGACAAACTCATGACTCAACGGACCATCGCCGCTCTCATGCTTGCACTGGGCCTCGCTACCCTTGCCGGTTGCGCCTCGCCTACAGTGATCACCCTGAATGACGGTCGCGAAATCCAGGCCGTCGACACTCCTAAATTCGATAAGTCCACCGGCTTCTACGAATTCGAACAGCTGGATGGCAAGCGCACCCAGATCAACAAGGATCAGGTTCGCACCGTTAAAGACCTGTAAGTCTTAACGCCAGATACGAAAAGCCCGCGTAATGCGGGCTTTTTCGTTCCTGGGGTTTACCAGTCCAGGCTGATCTCGCTGCGGAAGTTTCGCTCCAGACCGGTGACCGGGTCGATGAAGCGCACGCCTTGGGCCAGCAGCTTGAGTGGGTTGGCGTAATCGTCCTCGGCACCCTTGATGACGTCGGGGTAGAACGGATCGTTGCAGATACTCGCGCCTAACGCCGTCATGTGCACCCGTAACTGATGTTTCTTGCCGGTCACCGGAAACAGGCCATAGCGCCACAGGTCGCCATTTTTTTCCCGCACCTCGACCGCCGTCTCGGTATTGCTCGCCCCCTCGCCTTCCTGCATGCGAAAGAACGGCTCGCCGTCCACCAACCGGCTTTTATGCACCAGCGGAAAAGTCCGCCCAGGCAATGCCGGAGCAATGGCTTCGTAGAACTTGTCGATCCTCCGCGTGGGAAACAGCTGTTGATACGCCGAGCGCGTCTGCGGGTTAGCCGAAAACAGTACCAGGCCCGCCGTATGCCGATCGATGCGATGCAGCGGCACCAGAGACGGGTTGTCCAGGCGACGGATCAAACGCCGCAACAGGGTCTGCTCGACGTACTCGCCGGCAGGCGTGACCGGCAGGAAGTGCGGCTTGTCGGCCACCACCAGATGTTCATCGGCGTAGAGGATGGTCTCCTGCACCGGGATCACTTTCTCGTTCGGCACTTCGCGGAAGTAGTAGATGCACAGGCCTTCGCGGTAGGCCAGGTCCTGAGTGATAGGTGCACCGTTGATGTCCAGCACCCGGCCCCGGGCGATGCGGTCCAGCCATTGTTCGCGACTGATGGCCGGAAAGTGCTCACACAGGCAATCCAGCACGGTCGCCCAGGCGCCAGGCGGCAGGTACAAGGTGCTGGCTTGATGCTGGGCAGCGGAAAAAACGGACATGGGCAGGCTCAAAAACGTGACATACAGGCGTGCATTATCCCGCATGCAACGGGATCAGGCCCAGCACAGATTCAGGCCTTGGCCAATTCCCCACGCAGCACTGGCGACGCACTGGCTGCTTCGGTGAATTCCTTGAGCCAGCGCAGCACATCCACCGCTTCCCAGCGGCCCGGATCGTAAAGCGCATACAGCAAGCCCTGATAGCCCACCACATCCAACTGCTTGTGATAACCGGCACGCTGAAACAGCGCTTCGATCTCGGCAAAGCAGGTATTGAAATGCACTTTGTTAAACGGCGTCTTGCCTTCCGTGACCAGGCCATCGAGGCGCAGCTCGTTCACCGCATCGCGCACGACGTCGGCGGACATGCGATTGACGCTGCTTTTCAGTTGTTCAACATTCACCACGGGCGTTCCCTCTCATTCAATCGCTGTACAAACATACAGTAACTGAATAATCGGGAACTCGCCATCGCCGAGTACTAGAGGAGAAAGCTCACCACCTGCGCTTCATCGAACGGCCAGTCCAGCTCAGCGCCCGTGTCCACCCGGCGCAGCACCGGAATCCGCAGGCCGTAGGCTTCGAACAAGGCCTCGGAATCGGCGATATCCACCAACTCCACCAGCAGGCCGTGTTCGACCAACGGCATGATTTCCGCTTCGGCAAACTCGCAAAGATGGCAGCCCAAGGTGCCGAACAACTGACATTCAGGAAGCATGGCAAAGGGTCCGAGAAGAATCAGGTGCCTATTCTACCAGCGTCGGGACAGTGCAGATCAGCATGGCCAACAACAGGAGCCACCACGGGTGGATGAGGTACACCCGGATATCGGCTCTTGGCAACACGACCCCATCCTCATGCCCCTAGAGCCAGATCTCCAGCTCCCGCTCGGCAAAGACCAGTGGCTGGCCGTGCTCCAGCAACTGCCGAATGCTCGGCCCAAGCAGGTCTTGCGGCCCATCCAGGGGCGTCGCAGGTGTGGTGTGAAAGCGCACTCGATTAGCGCTGACACGCTCCAGGATCTGACGGTCCTGGCGCAAGATCACCCGGAACAACCGGCGCAATACCAACCGTTTGAGTAGCCCCGGCAATACCCCGCGCGTCGTGGCAATCCGGGCAAACAAGCGCACTTGGCCATCGCCATCCGGCGTCATCCAGGCGCTGACCAGCAGGTTAAGTCCGCCGCGCGCATCGCGATATTCGATCTCTGCCAAACCCGGCAAGCGAAAGCGTCCCATGCTGACGCCACGCTCCCCCTCGAACCAGCGCGAGATCAACCCTGATTGCTTGCCCTCTTCGCTATAGACTGCCTCGACACCATCTGCGAGGGCGCGCACACGAACACTGAGTTTTTGCCGCTGCCTGTCGTGGCGTATCCACCCGGCATGCACGAAATGCGTGTGAAAACCGTCGAGAAAATTCTCCGCAGCGTCTTGTAGTGAACACTGCACCTGATCGGTCATCCAGAACGTGTCCAGATCCTGCTGTTGCGGGGCAGGCGCAGTGGGAGGTGTTTGAGGACGCTCAGGACCAAGACTGACCCATACCAGCCCGTCGGCCTCGCAACTATGCCAGCTATCCAGCAACGGCTTGCTGCAGGTTGCCAGTTTTGTGCCCGGCACCCGCGTACAACGTCCATCGGCGGCAAATCGCCAACCGTGATAGGGGCATTCGATCTGCCCATCGCGAACCTTGCCTGCGCTCAATGGCGCAAAGCGATGCGGGCAGCGATCAGGTAAAGCAGCGACGTCCCCACCTTCACCCCGAAACAGCACCAACGGCAGGCCAAATAACTGGCGTGCCAACGGCGCATTTCGCAGCTCGTGGCTCAAGGCTACCGGCCACCAGCCGTTTACTTGACTCATAGTTTTAACTTACGCATCAAGGGCACACCGATGCCATGCAACAGGTGACTCAGGACATGCCACACCCACCTGCGACCCCAGGACAAATGGGCGACATGGATGAGGCTGTACTCGATCTGCGGCTGGCCCCCGCGCAAGCGTTTGAACTCGGCAGCGCCCGAGCTGAAGTTCAACACCACGCCGCGCTCAACCGCCTCTTGCAAGCACAACCGCGTGAGTTGGCGATACAACCCGGCCCGCTGCGGCAGGGCGGTGTCGTAACCCACTATCGGGGTGCTGAGCGTCCCAGCGTTGGCAAACCAGCCAAGGGCACCGTCAATGCGCCCCTCAGCATTGCGTAAAGCCCGCATCTCCAACCAACCTTCACGTTGGCCGCGCTGCATCCACTGGGCGCTATAGTGCGGGTTCAGCCTGCAATACTTGTTCAGGTAAAGCAGGTTATAAAGATGCTCGATGCGTTGAAAGTCAGCGTCATCCAGCGCCGCGCCCGGCACCACTTCATAGGGGCTGCGGCGCAGCAACGTGGCGTCCAGCCGAGTGTTGTGGTGCTTAAGAAATGAAGCCTGCGCCCCAGCCCGTCCATCGAACAGATAGACCTGTCGGCTGGGAATACTCAGGTAGCCAAGGCTTTCCAGATTCAGGCGTAGCTCCCGATTGCTGAAGTCATTCAGAGAGCGAAAACCAAACCCATGATCGGGAAACGTTCGACGCAACAAGGCGGTGATCGCCGACAGTTCGGTGATGTCCCAGTCGCCTGGGTAGAGGTTGGTGGACAGCAGCCAGTTGTTGACCTGTACCAGTTTGTCGACATTGGCCCGGCGCAGCAGATGGTTCACGCCCTGAGTCAGGATCTTAAGCGGCCAAGTCAGCCAGGGCCGGCCAAGGCGTTTGATCTCTTCACGGGCGTAGCCGCTATAAGCAGTTTGAGGCGACACCACGTAGCAGTTGTCATCCGGCTCAAGGCCCTCGGTGATACTGACGGGAAACTGCTGCGTCCCTGTGTCGAGCAGCGCCATGCGGGTAATGACGTTGCCGATCAGCGCGCCGCCGGCACACGTACGCACATAGCGCCGGGCGAGGCTGTCGTGGGCGCGGACGGGCTCACTGAGCAGTTGCTCTTCGAGTAGCAATCTCATGGCAGGTCCTCGCTCAACGGCTGGCCGTTCCACTCGATGTCTGCGGTGGACGCGGCCAGCAGGCCGCAACGCCGGGAAGCCGCGCGCGCGATAATTTCAGCCAGGCTCAGCACTTGCGCGGTCAGCGGCCAGAAATCACCTTTGCGGGTAATCACATCGCGGGCATCGGCATAGTCACGCCAGAACCCCGCGTTCAACACCTGCTTTGGCGCCACCAGCAGGAGCATCGCCAGCGCAATCATCCGGGGTTCGCAGGTCGGCTCAAGCACGCCGCTGCCACTCAGGCTGGCGACCAGTTGCCTGCGCTGATTATCGAACAGATGCACACCACTGGTGGCTCGTGGGTTGCACTCCAACACATGAAAATGTCCAGCCGTATCTTCAATAAAGTCGAAACCCACCTGCCCGGTGTAGCCAGTTTCGCGACCGAATTGTTCGAGGAACTGGCGCACCGGCGCCGGTGCGCAAGGCTCGAAATAAATCCCCGACCCACGTCCCACCCGGTAGCGCGGGTGGTAGCAGCTATGGGCGCGCAACTCACCGTCGATCATGACGCTGAAACTGCAATATTCACGGCCCTCGATAAACCGCTGCGCCACCCAAGGCGCCGCTTCACTGGGCTGTACCTTTGCCAGTTGCCTGACTGTCGGGCGGATCAACGTCTGGGAGGCAAAGCGCGAATATGCCGGCTTGAACACCCACTGGCTCGCTTCACACGTCAATGCCTGTACCTCCAGGCGATCAGTCAACAGGCGGGTTTCAGGAGCCGCCAACGCCCAGCCCGCCGTCATGGCTGCGAAACGACCCTTGTGATGCAAGCGATGCAGCAAGGCAAAATCGCCGGTCAACACCCTGCAAAGCGGCGCCAGGCGTTCGAGACCGTGGGCCAGGTAAAACACTTCCTCGCAGGTGGGCAGCAGTAAATCGATGCGCTGCGCCTGGATCACCTGTGCCAATGCCGTGATCCAGGCTGCTGGATTTTGTCGAGGTTCCGGCAGGCGTACAAAGTGCTGCACCGAACAACTGAAACGGCTCAGCGGCTGGCCCAAGGAATCCCCCACGCTGACCGTCCAGCCCGCCTCATCAAAGGCCCGCGCCCATTCCAGGCAGGCTGGGGCGCGCGCGCCAAGAATCAGTACATGCATGGCATACCCTCGGGCAGTTGCAGCAGTTTCAGGCGGCGGCGCTTGGCATACGCCGGCGGCGGCTGCCACTGGCCAAAGCTCAATGCGGGAAGTTGCAGCCCCTGTTGGCAGCACAATGCGTGAATGCTCTGCATCAAGGCCTGGCACAGGTCGGCGTAGTTGGCAGCAGATTGCACGTTGATCTGCCAGTGCAAGCCCTGCTGATGGATTTCATACTCCTGCAAGCACTCGCCATGCATCAGTAAGGTGCGCCGCAGCACATCCGGATAGAGCGCTCGCAATTGAACACCGCTCAAGTCGGGTAGCCAAAGAATGTCATCCACACGGCCCTCGACGGCGGCAATCGCACGCTCGACACGCCCACAAGCGCAAGGCGCCTGGGCAACCCGGAGAACGTCGTTGAGACGGTAACGCACGATCAACTGGGTTCGTCGGGAGAAGTCGGTGATGATCGGCTGAAAACGTGTGCGCGCGGCGTCCAGCCAATCCGCTTCGATGTGCAGATGGCTTTCGTTCAGGTGCAAAGTGCCGTTTTCGCAGGTGTAGCCAAGAAAGCCTTCACTGGCCTGGTAAATCTGCCGCGGAGCCACGCCAAACGCTGCCTGTACCCCTTCAGCATCGGCTGTTTCGAGGACTTCCGCCACTGACAGGATATGGCTGGGACGGATGGAGAGTCGCCCTGCCAGCTCTGCTTCGGCCAACCCGCGCAGTACCGTAGCCGGCGCCACCAGTACGTCGGGCTGCTGAGTGTTGAGACGCGCCAGCGCTGCGTCGAATCCCAGGGTCAGGTCGTGAAAAGCAAAGTCGATGCGACGACTCGCCAGTGTCGTATAGAGCCGGCTGTTGGCCCGTAGAAAGAACGCAATGCGCAGCGGCGCATGCCATGGGAGAAGCAGGCGTGGCAGTAGATGACGCGGTAAAGCGCGAGCCAGCAGGATCCCGGCCCATCGTTGCCGCTCCAGGCTACTGACCAGGAATACGCCTTGATTTCCCGAGGTCCCGCTCGACAAGCCGACGGTGATGTCACCCAGCGTCGGGCTGAAATCCCGGGATACTTCAGCCTGGCGTGCCAGCGGCAGCACCTCCTCCAGGCTCAAGCCGCGGGTGTTGAACCCGGCGAAATCCCCCATCAACGTGGCTTTGTCCATCAGCGGCAACGTGCTCAAATCCGTCACCACCTTGCCCTTGAAACGCTGAGACTGAGGCAATACCCGTCGCAGGAAGTACTTCAGCTGCCGAGCCTGCCAGGCTTCCAATTGTTCCCGGCGGGTAAATCTCAACCGGTAGCGGCTATGCAGGAAACTGAGCGCGCTGCGCAATGTGCCAATCAAGCGCTCACCGCTCATCGCCGAACGCCTCCCAGGCATGGGTGCAATGAGAAGGCAAGACCGCTACGGCCGGCTCGCGGCGGATCAAGGTGCCCAAGCCGCTGTAGGTTTGACGATACTGTTGGGCATCGTGGCTGGCAAACCATAAGGCCGGTGGCGCTGGCAGCCGCCCAGCACGGCAGGCAGGCATCGACCAGCACGCGTCGGCCACCAGAAACACTGGCCGCCCCTGGGCATCGGGTATGAACAACCCCAACTGTCCTTCGCTATGCCCCGGCAGCGGTACGCCCAGCAGGCTGGCGTCGCCAAGCAAGTCGATGCCTTGGCGAAAAGGCGCCATCCACTGCGGCAACGCAGCTTTTTTGCAGGTATCGGCGAGGGTCAAGCGCGCGGCGAAATCGTCGGGCAACAAGGCCGGCAGGTGACCGCCGAGGGTCGCTCGCCAGCGATGGCCACGCAGGCTTTCGATGTGTTTGCGGTCGGCATCCAGGGCAATGAACGTGGCCTTGGGAAAGTCTCTGAGCCCGGCGATATGATCGCTGTGAAAATGCGAAATGATCACCGTGCGTATGTCATCGGGACCAATACCGAACGCGCGTAATTGCGCGAGCAGTTGTTCTTTCACCGGTAACTCGACCGGCACCGCGGTGCGATACAGGCGCTCAGGCAGTGCCTGTGTGGCGCTAAAAAAGTGTTCGGCGTAACCGGTGTCGTAGAGTATCCAGCCCGCGTCGGGATGTCGGATCAAGCCGCACAACGCCGGAAAGCGTGTCGGTGCCCAGCGCCCTCCCCGATCGGCCATGCATTCCAGATGTTGGCACCAGCCGGCCCGCAGCACACTCAGGCTCACCGTACGACTCATGCTCCCACTCCTTGTTGGGCAAGCCACCACTGCGCGTGCTGGCGAATGCCTTCGTCCTGCGTCACTAGCGGGCGGTAGCCTAACTCGTTTCGGATGGTGCTCAGGTCCAGGGTTTGGCTGAATGCCAGCACACCGGCACCATACCGCGTCAGCAAAGGCTCGCCGCTGCCCCTCAGGTGTGCGCTGGCTTCCAGCATCCGAGCCACCGCGTCCATCAATCGCCATGGCAAGCGCCGGGTGCGCAGGTTCAGTTGAAACTGATTGGCGACGCGTTGCAGCAAGTCCGCGACAGTCAACGGCGTGCCATTGCTGACGTTATAGGTGCACACCGCCCGCGGTAGCGGTTGGGTCAGGCTCAACATCACCGCGTGCACCAGGTTGTCGACGCAGGTCAGGTCCAGTTGCGCCTGTCCGCCACGCATCAGAGGAACCGGCCCGCGCTGCATCACCCGCAGCAAACGTGGCATCAAGGTGGCGTCCCATGGGCCAAACACCGCCCGTGGGCGCAGGATCACCGCTTCAGCAAGCCCGGCTTCGTGCACCCGTCCTTCCGCCAACGCCTTGCTGCGGGCATATTCGTTGACCGGCGGTGGCAGCGGTTCGTCTTCGCGAATGCCGAGACGATCACGGAACGCAAAATACAGACTGGGTGTGGACAGATGCACCAACCGCTTCACCTGGTTGACGCGGCAGGCATGTAGCACCTCGGCAGTGGAATCAAGATTGGCCCGGGCAAATGCCGACGGCGTGCCCCATGGCGAGGACAACGCCGCGCAATGAACCACTGCTGCACAATCCAGCGAGGCATCGAGCACTGTGCTGCAAGCCCCTGACGTACCGTGCTCCAGCGGTACCCAAGATGCCACACCAGGGCTGAGGCCAATGACCTCGGCCGCAGCGCGGGCATTACGGCCGGTAAACTGCACTTCACACCCTTGGCCGGCGAGGCGCCAGACAATGTGCCGGCCAATGAATCCGGTGCCACCGGTGACGAGAATTTTCATCAGTATTCCAGCACCATGCCGCCAAGGGACAAGCCCGCGCCGGTGCCAATCAGCATCAGCCGCTGGCCGCGCTGAATACGCTGGTCACGAATGGCGATATCCAGTGCGGTGGGCAGTGACGCGGCCACCTGATTACCGTGCCGGGCGAAGATATCGATGACCTGTTCCGGGGCAAACCCCAGGCGCCGGGCCGCATGTTGCATCGCCTGTTGGCTGGCCTGGTGAGGGATGACCCAATCGATCTGGGGCTTGGTCAAACCGGCCTGGCTAAGCAGCTCATCCACCAGCATGGGCAGATGTTTGGCGGCCAGTCGGAACACGCTTTTGCCCTGCATTGAAAAACTGGTCAGCGGTTCGAACGGCCCATCTATTCGCCGTGGGTGATGACGCGAACCACCGGCAGGAATCTGGCACATATCTGCGCCTTCGGAATACGTCTTGAGGTTCGAGGCGAGGATTTTCGACCCGCCGTCGCTGACGGCCAGCACCACCGCTGCGGCACCGTCGCCGAAGATTGCGCAGACTTCCACCTGCTGCCAGTCCAGGCCACAGGAAGCGATATCCGAACACACCAGCAAAATGCGTTGGTAGCGTCCGGCAAGCAGTGGCCAGGACAGCGTATCAACCGCGGCGATAAACCCCAGGCAACTGGCATTGATGTCCATGGCGGGAATGCCGGAATCGCCCAGCCCCAATTCGCGGTGCAACAATGCGGCGTTACACGGCATGCCCTGGTCCATGGTACCGCTGGCACAAGCGACCAGGTCAATCTGGTCGAGCGCCAGCCCCGCTGCCAGCAATGCCCTGCGCGCGGCGATGGCTCCGAGGCTCGCGGCGTTTTCGCTACGGCCGGCAACGTGCCGCTGGGTGACACCACTGATGCGCGCGACGCTGCCGGCCACTAGGCCAAGTTCAGCATCCAGTTGCGCGCTGGTGACGATGTGTTCAGGCAGTGCATGCCCCGACCCCAAGATGTTTATTGGCCTACAGGCGAGGGGCAATCGTTGAGAGGTTGGCATTCAAGTTCCGTTTGAAAGGGCGTCGCCTGGCTATTGGCTATTGTTGTTTGCCCATACTATCAGCGGCAAGACATAACACCCTAAATGGAAACCGCCCCTCAATCCTGACTGACCGCGCCAATCTTGTGGATCGACAAATCCGCGCCGTAATACTCCTCTTCCTGGCTCAAGCGCAGCCCGTAAACGCGCTTGATCACCCCATACACCAGGAAGCCGCCGGCCAGGGCTACCACCACACCCAGCGCGGTGCCGATCAACTGGCTGATCAGGCTCACGCCACCCAGGCCGCCCAGGGCGGTCTGGCCGAAGATCCCGCAGGCGATCCCGCCCCACACGCCACACAGCCCGTGCAGCGGCCACACACCCAGCACATCGTCGATCTTCCAGCGGTCCTGGGCCGCGATGAAGAACCAGACGAACAAGCCACCCGCCACTACACCTGTCACGAGCGCGCCTACCGGGTGCATCAGGTCGGAACCGGCACAGATCGCGACCAGCCCGGCCAACGGACCGTTGTGCAAGAAGCCTGGGTCGTTACGCCCGATCACCAATGCCGCCACGGTGCCACCGACCATCGCCATTAAAGAGTTGACCGCCACCAGCCCGCTAACCCCGGACAGGGTTTGCGCACTCATGACGTTGAAGCCGAACCAGCCGACAATCAAAATCCACGAGCCCAACGCCAGGAATGGAATGCTCGACGGCGCGAACGCCACCAGGCGCCCTTCCCGATAACGTCCCTGGCGCGGGCCGAGCAGCAACACCGCCGCCAGCGCCAGCCAGCCGCCCATGGCGTGCACCACCACGCTGCCGGCAAAGTCATGGAAGCTCGCGCCGAAGCTGGCCAGCAACCAGGCTTGCAGCCCGTAATTTCCGTTCCACACCATGCCTTCGAAAAACGGGTAGATGAAGGCTACGATCAAAGCGGTGGCGCACAGTTGCGGAACAAACCGTGCACGCTCGGCAATCCCCCCGGAAATGATCGCCGGGATCGCTGCGGCGAAGGTCAGCAGGAAGAAGAATTTCACCAGGCCGTAGCCGTGGTCGGCGCTGATCACCGCCGCCGGTTGCATGAAGGTCACGCCGTAGGAGATCCAATAGCCTATAAAGAAATAAGCCAGTGTGGAGATGGCGAAGTCACTGAGGATTTTCGACAGGGCATTGACCTGGTTCTTTTGGCGCACGGTGCCGACTTCCAGGAAGGCAAAGCCGGCGTGCATGGCCAGGACCATGACCGCACCAATCAGAATGAACAGCGTGTTGGAACTGTGGACGAGGGTATCCACCGCACTTTGCAAATTTTCCATGGAGGATGGCAGGCCTGCACATGCAGGAAAAAGCACCAAAGCAGTTCATGACCTTCATGATGCGCACTAAATTGGCACCGGCGGTCCGCCCCTCTGTTGAGGCCGTGAACCGCTTTAGCGCAGCGATCATTGAGAAAGGCAGAATCCGACAGGGTTTTTCCGCGAGTTTTAGTTATTTAGGGTAAGGTTTTTCGGGGTTTTAGCCCCAACCGCCCGGATTCAGCGCAAGGCCCCAGGCCTGCGCACCAAGGCAAAGCAAAAGCTGTACCAGACAATTGCAGTGAACCTTCACCGATGCCGGTGACTCGAAACCAAAAGTAAACAGACCCGCTACTCACGGAGATAACCATGGCCAGAAAAACGGCAAAGACTGCTCAAGAAATACTGATGGCGGATTTTCAAACCCTGGTCAGCGATACCGAGAAGCTGCTGGACGACACGGCGATCCTCGCCGGTGACCAGGCAGACGAGCTGCGCAGCAAGATTCACGACAGCCTGCTCAAGGCCCGTGAAACCCTGCAACTGACCGAAGACTCCCTGCGCGAGCGCGGCCAGGCGGCCGTCACGGCCACTGAAGACTATGTCCAGGCCAACCCTTGGCAGTCCGTTGGTATTGCGGCGGGCGTGGGCTTTTTGATCGGCTTGCTGGCTACAAGGCGCTAACTATGTCTATCGGCGAATCCGGCTCGTCCACGGGCCCAAGTTCTACCTCGCGGCGCCTGGGCGCGGCTGTCCTGGGTTTGCTGCACAGCCACGTCGAGCTGTTTGGCATCGAGTTGCAGGAGCAGAAGGCCCGCACCGTCAGCCTGTTGCTGTTCGCCGGCCTGGCGCTGGTGTTTGCCTTGCTGTTACTGGTGGGTTTGTCGGCGCTGGTGATGATTCTGGTGTGGGATACCTACCGCCTGACCGGGATCATCAGCCTGTGTGTGTTCTACATACTGGCCGCAGCGTTCTGCGGGTTGCGCCTGAAGGCGGCGGTGTTCGATGAATCCACGCCGTTCCACGCCACCCTCGAAGAGCTGGCCAACGACCGGGAGCGCCTGCTGCCATGAGCATGACTGAATTGCCGCAAAACACTTCCCGGCGGGAGATGCGCAAGGCGTTGATCCGCCTGCGCATGGAAATGCACCGCCAGGAAATTCGTCACGAGTCTCAGCAACTGATGCTGCCGCTGCAAAAGGTCCGCAACATGGGCCAGAGCTGGCAGGACGGTTTCGGCATCAAGCACGCGCCGCTGTGGGGCGTAGGCGTGGTGACGCTGCTGGGCTTTCTTACCGGCAAAGGCGCCAAGAGCGGCGGGATCGGCACCATGACTCGCCTCGTACGGCTTGGCGCCGGTCTGATCCCGTTGATCAAACTGGCCATGCAAGGTGCTTCGCGCAAAAGTTGAGCCGCGCTGGCTGCATTCTTGCAAACAGATCAGGCCCGGCCCTCACCGTTGAGGGTCGGGCCTTTTTATTCCGGTCTTTTAAGGAGGCCCTGTGATCGACGGGCAACCGCTCGCCTGCTTCCAGCCATTCATCGACACCGCCACCGGCCGCATCGCCGGCGTAGAAGCCTTGGGCCGACTACGCCAGGCGAATGGCCAACTGCGCTCGGTGGGTCCGCTGTTTGCCGATCCGCGCACGCCCTCCGTGGCCTTGCGCCGCCTGGACCGGCAGATCCGCGACAATGCCCTGAGCCGTCTGCATGAGGCCCCGCAAGAGTGGTTCCTCAGCCTGAACATCTCGCCACGCTGGATCAGCCGGCTGCGCCCGGGGCAGGCCTTGCCGAGCCTGAAGCAGTTGCAGGTGCATAACGTCGACCCGCGCCGCATCGTGTTCGAGATCACTGAGCTGGGTGGCGATATCCTGCGCTTGGCCGAAGTCGTGGAACGCTACCGCGAGGCCGGAGCGCGGATTGCCATTGATGACTTCGGCGCCGGGTATTCGCAGCTGGACCGCGTGTTGGCCTTGCAGCCCGACATCCTCAAGCTGGACATGCGCCTGTTCCAGGCGGCTGCCCGGGGAGGGCCGAGCGGGGACGTGGTGCGGGCGCTGGCACAAATGGCGGAAAAAACCGGCTGCTGGATCATTGCCGAAGGCGTCGAGACCGAGGCCCAGCTGAATTTCGCCCTGGAATGCGGTTCCCGTTATGTCCAGGGTTACCTGTTCGCCCAGGCCCAACTGGACTGGTTCGCCACCGACGCATTCGTGCCGCGCTTCGCCCAACTGCGCACCGCGTATGTCCAACAGAAGCTGGCGGAGCGTGGCCGGATCATGCAACTGCGCCAGCAACTGGCGGAACTGATGCAGATCCTGCAAACCTGGGCCCACACCCATGCACCGCTGAGCCAACTGCCACAATTGCCAGCATTTCCCTGGCTGCTGCGTTTTTACCAGTGCGACCGGCATGGCACGCAACTGACGCCCAACTTCGAATGGCACCAGGGCGCGTGGCAAGCCGACGGCCGCTACCTGGGCCATAACTGGTCATGGCGCCCGTATTTTTATCACCTGCTGGCCGAAGGTTGGGAGGAGCGGCGGTTGACCCTGTCTTCGACCTATCGCGATGCCACGACCAACCAATACTGCCTGACTGCCGGACAATTCTTTGATAACGGTCGGCGCCTGCTGTTAATCGATATCGACGCCGTCGGCTTGTAGTTTTTCGCTTGCGAAGGCCCGGCTGAACCGGGAAGCTGGGAGGCGTCATTCACCGCACGGAGAGTACCCGCCTTGGATTGGCCCACCCTGCTTACCCGCGAACGCCTTGGAAAACCGCTGCACAGCCCCGAAGAGCTGGGCCGCAGCCCGTTTCACAAAGACCATGACCGCATCATCTTCTCCGGCGCATTTCGCCGCCTGGGCCGCAAGACCCAAGTGCATCCGGTGACCAGCAACGATCACATCCATACGCGGCTGACCCATTCCCTGGAAGTCAGCTGCGTGGGACGGTCTCTGGGCATGCGTGTGGGCGAGACCCTCCGCAGCGCCCTGCCCGACTGGTGTGACCCGAGCGACCTGGGCATGGTGGTGCAGTCGGCCTGCCTGGCCCACGACATCGGCAATCCGCCCTTTGGTCACTCCGGCGAGGACGCGATCCGGCATTGGTTCCAGCAGGCGTCGGGGCGTGGCTGGCTGGATGACATGACCAGCGCCGAACGCAATGACTTCCTGAATTTCGAAGGCAATGCCCAGGGCTTCCGGGTACTCACACAGCTGGAATACCACCAGTTCGACGGCGGCACCCGGCTGACCTACGCCACCTTGGGTACCTACCTGAAATACCCCTGGACCGCGCGCCACGCCGACTCACTGGGCTACAAGAAACACAAGTTCGGCTGCTACCAGAGCGAGCTGCCGATTCTTGAGCAGATCGCCCAGAAGCTCGGCTTGCCGCAACTGGAAGAACAGCGCTGGGCCCGGCATCCGTTGGTGTACCTGATGGAGGCGGCCGACGATATCTGCTACGCGTTGATCGACCTCGAAGACGGACTGGAAATGGAGCTGCTGGAATACGCCGAGGTCGAGTCCCTGCTACTGGACCTGGTGGGCGATGATTTACCGCAAACCTACCGGCAACTCGGCCCGCAGGATTCCCGGCGACGCAAACTGGCGATTCTGCGGGGCAAGGCCATCGAACACCTGACCAACGCTGCTGCCCGGGCGTTCGTCGAACAACAGGAAGCGTTGCTGGCCGGCACCCTGCCGGGGGACCTGGTGGAACATATGCACGGCCCCGCCAAGCGTTGCGTACTGGATGCCAAGGACATGGCGCGCAAGAAAATCTTCCAGGACAAGCGCAAGACCCTGCATGAAATCGGCGCCTACACCACCCTGGAAATTCTCTTGAACGCCTTCTGCGGTGCGGCCCTGGAACAACATGGCGGTCGCACCCCGTCGTTCAAGAACCGGCGCATCCTCGACCTGCTGGGCAATAGCGCCCCGAACCCGTCGTGGTCATTGCACGCCTCCTTCCTGCGCATGATCGACTTCATCGCCGGCATGACCGACAGCTACGCCAGTGAGATGGCCCGAGAAATGACCGGGCGTTCCAGCCCGCAATGAAGCAGCGCCTTGGCTTATGGCCAGGGCTGCTTTTCAAAGAATCGCCCTACGCACGGAACAGAGCGGCCTGATCGAAGTTCCTCCCCGCCGCGATGAATAATCGCGCGCCCAAACCGCAGTCTTTCGACACATTTCTGCGCCCCATCGCTGGCGGGCCCATTACCTTCTAACTACACGCCCTGGCGGAGCGTCTTCAGGGCACTTGGCCATTTCATGGAAAAACCCATGCTCGAACAACTTCGTATCCTGTTGGTGGAGGATCACCCCTTTCAATTGCTGGCCACCCAGTGCCTGTTGCGAAACTATGGCTACCACAACCTGGCCCTGGCTGAGAACGCCGAGCAGGCAATGCGCCTGATGACAGAAACCGACAGGCCATTCGATATTCTGCTGTGTGATCAATGTTTGCCGGACCTGCCCGGGCTGGAGTTGATTGAAATCGCCAACCGCAGAGGCTTTATAAAATCCGCGATATTGCTCAGCGGCCTGCCCGTGAACGAACTGCAAAACCTCAACGCCCAGGCACACGAGCGCAACTTTCCGTTACTTGGCTACTTGTCGAAGCCGCTGAACCACTTTGAGCTGAGCGAACTCATACGCCAATCGCGCCCCTCCCCGCTCAACAGGAAAGTAGGAAGTTAAACGCCCGCCCACTTCGAAAACTCTTCGTTATAACGCTGCTCCGCCACGGGCACTTATTTTTAAATTCCACTCACGCAAAATTCTTACACCCGAACAACAAATACCCGACAGAGCGTAATCCGTTGCTTTTTTTGATGTAGGAATATTCTTGTTTTACGTTTGTTCCACATCAAGCTCATCCTCCTGCATTGCCATGTGAGCTAATGTGCCGACTTTATTTGCGCTTGTATGGAATATGATCATGAACTCAGTTTTTATTATCGACGACCACCCTGTTATACGACTTGCCATTCGAATGTTGTTGGAACATGAAGGTTATAAAGTAGTTGGAGAAGCCGACAATGGTTGTGACGCCATACAAATGGTCAAGGAGTGCCAGCCGGACCTGATCATCCTTGATATCGGTATTCCTAAACTCGACGGCCTGGAAGTATTGTGCCGATTCAACTCAATGAGCACGCCGACCAAGACGTTGATACTCACCGCCCAGACCCCGAAGCTGTTCGCCACACGGTGCATGCGCTCCGGCGCCGACGGATATGTCTGCAAGGAAGGTGACTTAAGTGAGCTACTGAGTGCCATCAGGGCAGTCTTGTCAGGTTACAACTACTTTCCAAGCCAGGCCCTTAATGGCAGCACTAGTGAAACAGATTGCAATGAAGAGCTCGAACTTTTCAAAGTCGTCAATGATCGCGAACTCATGGTATTGCAACTTTTCGCACAAGGCCGGACGAACAAGGAAATAGCCAAGGGCATGTTTCTCAGTAACAAGACTGTCAGCACCTACAAAAAAAGGCTCATGCAAAAACTAAAAGCCAAATCCTTGGTAGAACTTATCGAGATGGCAAAACGTAACGCGCTAGTGTGAGAAATCGGATGCCCAGGCGTTTAAAGGACTATCTAATCATATTGAGTATCGGGGTGTGCCTCAGCACTGCCGTGCCTGCCGAACAAACGGCTCCCGAGCAATACGCGCTGCTGGGGCGCGCCGGTGCCGTTCAACTGGACACATCACTGAACAAGACACAACGCCAGTGGCTGCAGAACAAACGGGAACTGATACTGGGCACGTCAGCGCCAGACTACCCGCCCTTCGACATCACCTCCAGCGGGCGGGATTATGAAGGGTTGACCGCCGATTACGCCGGCCTGGTGGCCAGGACGCTGGCAATACCGCTGAAGGTATTGCGCTACTCCACCCGGGAAGCCGCGATCCAGGCACTGCAAAACGGTGATATCGACTTTCTGGGGTCCGCCAACGGCTTTGAAGCGGCGAATCCCGACATCGCCCTGTCATTGCCCTACGCGGTGGATCAGCCGGTACTGGTCACCCGTGAAGGTGAAAACCGTAACCTTGGCGACGGCCTGGCGGGCTTGCGCCTGAGCCTTGTCTACCACTACCTGCCCATGGATGAAGTGCAGGCGCTGTATCCAAAGGCGACCATCCACGCCTACCCGTCCTATCAAAATGCCTTGAACGCGGTGGCATTCGACCAGGCTGATGTATTCCTGGGCGATACCATTTCCACTCATTACATGATCAACAAGGGCTACCTGAAAAATATCCGCATGGCCAACTTCGGCAAGCACGAGGCCCACGGATTCAGCTTCGCCTTGCGCAAGGATCAACCCACTCTCCTGAGCATCATCGACTCAGTGCTCGATGGCATATCAACCTATGAACGCGACAGCATCGCCAAGCGCTGGAGTGCGGGCAGCGACATTCTCCTGACCGACCGCAAGCTGCAACTGACCCTGCGTGAAGAGCGCTGGCTCAAGAATCACCCGGTGGTGAAGGTGGTGGTCAATGAAACCCTTGCGCCCCTGACATTCTTCGATACCGACGGCAACTTCCGGGGTGTCACAGCCGATCTGCTGGAGCTGATCCGCCTGCGAACCGGCCTGCGCTTCAAGATTCAACACGAGCGTAACGTCGCCAACATGATTGAACTGGTGCAAACCGGCGCAGCCGACATCATCGGCGCAATTACCCCCAGCACCGGCCGCGAGTCCCGGTTGAACTTCAGCCGCCCCTACCTGGAAAACTCCTATGTATTGCTGACCCGCAAAGAGCCGGGCGCGCCCACAAGCCTTGAACAAATGGCCGGCAAGCGCCTGGCGATTACCCAGGGCAATCAGCTGGAAAAATTCCTGCAACAGGCGTTTGCGCAGATAAACCTGGTGGAAACCGGGGATACCTTCAAAGCATCGGAATTGTTGGCACAAGGGCAGGTGGACGGCGCGGTGAACCCCTTGGTGATCGCCAACTATCTACTTTCTTCTCCGGCATTCCAGGACAAATTGCAGATCAGCTCCAGCATCGGCACGTTGCCCGCGACCTTTGCCCTGGCGACGTCCCGTGATGCCACGGAGCTGAGTTCGATTCTGGACAAGGCGCTGCTGAGTATCGCCCCGGATGAGATGGCGGCGATCAACAGCCGCTGGCGCGGCTACAACGCGGCATCCGATGGCTACTGGCGCAATTACCACCGCCTGATTGCACAGATCATCATCGGCACCGGTCTGCTGCTGTTGATTTCCCTGGCCTGGAACGGCTACCTGCAGCGTCAGATCAAGCATCGAAAACTGGCCGAGCGCGCCCTGAACGACCAGTTCGAGTTCATGCGGGCGCTGGTCAATGAAACGCCCCATCCGATCTACGTACGCGACCACAACGGCTTTCTGCAAACCTGCAATGACAGCTACCTGCAGACGTTCGACGTCAAGCGTGAAGACGTCATCGGCAAGAGCATCACCCAGATGAGCATGGCGCTAGAGACGGAGTCGGCCCAATACCATGCCGACTATCAGCGGGTAGTGGCCGAGGGCAAACCACTGATCCTTGATCGCACCCTGCATGTCCATGGGAAAAAACTCACGATCTACCACTGGATTCTCCCGTACCGCGACTCCACGGGCGAGGTCCAGGGCATCATTGGCGGCTGGATCGATATCAGCGAACGGCGCCAGTTGTTCGATGAACTTCGCGCCGCCAAGGAGCGTGCCGACGAAGCCAACCGTGCGAAAAGCACGTTCCTGGCCACCATGAGCCACGAAATCCGCACACCGATGAACGCCGTCATCGGCATGCTCGAGTTGACACTCAAGCGCGCCGACCAGGGGCACCTCGATCGCCCCGCCATTGAGGTCGCCTACAACTCGGCCAAGGACCTGCTGGAGCTCATCGGCGACATTCTGGACATCGCACGCATCGAATCCGGCCGCCTGAGCCTGGCGCCGGAGCGGGTCAACCTGCGCGAGGTGATCGAGTCGGTGGTCCGTGTGTTCGACGGCCTGGCGCGCCAGAAAACCCTGAGCCTGGTGCTGGAGTTCACACCCGATGCCGGCGACACCGACGTACTGATCGATCCGTTGCGGTTCAAGCAGGTGCTGTCGAACCTGGTGAGCAATGCGATCAAGTTCACTGAACGCGGCCAGGTGAAGATCAAGGTGCAATTGAAGGCGACCGGGCAACCTCAACAAATCGAGATGAAGCTGGTGGTGGAGGACACCGGCATCGGGATCAATCGCGAAGACCAGTTACGCCTGTTCGAACCTTTTGCCCAAGCCGACAACTCCGGGCACCTGGCCAGGAGCGGCGCCGGCCTGGGCCTGGTGATCTGTCGCAGCCTATGCGCCATGATGGGCGGGCAATTGAGCCTGAGCAGCGTGCCCATGGTGGGCACCCAGGTGCACGTCAGCCTGAAGATGACCAGCCTGCAGCCGGTCAAGGCGGTAGATAAACTGGAGCCTGCCGCGACCACGCCGGCACCGGTACTCAATGTGCTGGTGGTGGATGACCATCCTGCCAACCGCTTGCTCATGTGCCAGCAACTGGGGTTCCTGGGGCATCAGTTCACCGCGGCCCATCATGGCGCTGCGGGGTTCCAGGCATGGCGCGAGGAACACTTCGACCTGGTCATTGCCGATTGCAATATGCCGATCATGAACGGCTACGAGTTGAGTCATTCCATCCGCGAGTATGAGCAGCGTGAGCAAAAAACGCCCTGTGTGATACTCGGTTTTACCGCCAACGCCCAACCCGAGGAGAAACAACGTTGCTTCGACGCGGGCATGAATGACTGCCTGTTCAAACCCATCAGCCTCACCGCGCTGGAACAGCAACTGGCACAAGTCTGCCCGCTGCCCATGCGCAGCGTGTTCACCCTTCAAAGCCTGGACGCGATGACAGGCGGCGACCCTCAGTTGAGCCAGCGCCTGCTTGAAGAGTTACTCAGCAGCAGCCGGCATGATCGAGCCGAACTGATGGTCCTGCTGGCGCAACAAGCGGCCCCCCAGGACCTGATCGAGCAGGCTCACAAGATCAAGGGCGCCGCACGGATCATCCAGGCGGACATCCTGGCCGGACAATGCGAGGCGCTGGAGCAGGCCTGTGGCCAAGGCGAGAATCAGCACGTTATCGAGGTGGGTATCAAGGCGATGGAGAAATCCATGCTTGAACTGGAAAGGATGCTGCAGATGCAACTGGACGTGCTCGACCGTCGGTAATTTGTAGGAGCGAGCTTGCTCGCTCCTACAAAAAGACTCAGTCCATCAGCAATCGGTCAACCGCAGGAAAATCGCCGCCAACTGCTCGATGCCGGCCTGATCCTGCGGGGTAAACCGCGACAGCGACGGGCTGTCCAGGTCCAGCACACCAATCAAGCGCCCGTCCTTGACCAGCGGAACCACCAGCTCGCTGTTGGACGCGCTGTCACAGGCGATATGCCCCGGGAATGCATGCACGTCTTCCACCCGCTGGGTTTGCCGCGAGGCCGCTGCCGCACCGCACACACCGCGACCAAACGGAATGCGCACACAGGCGATCTGCCCCTGGAAAGGCCCGAGCACCAACTCTTCATTGCGGTTGAGGTAGAAGCCCGCCCAGTTCAAGTCATCCAGCTGGTTGAACAGAAACGCCGAAAACTGCGCCGCATTGGCGATGAAATCCCGCTCATCCGCCAACAGCGATTCCAACTGTGCATGAAGCATGGCGTAGCCATCAAGGCCGACTCCGGACTGTTGCAAATCGATCATGGTTGACGCTCCAACAACTTGAGGCCCACCCAATAGCGGGCGAACTGATAGGCACAACGGCCGTTGCGATTGCCACGCCCGGTTGCCCAGCGCACCGCTAGGATGTCCAGCTCTTCATCGCGCTGCCACTGCAAACCGGCCTTGTTCGCCAACTCACCGATCCAGTGCTCGACCACATCCAGGAAGTGCTCCTGATTGAACGGGTAGAACGACAGCCACAAACCAAAACGGTCAGACAGGGCAATCTTGTCCTCCACCGCTTCGTTCGGATGCAGTTCGCCGTCTATCGTTTTCCAGTTTTCGTTATCGCTCTGGTTCTCGGGCACCAGGTGACGACGGTTGGAGGTGGCATACAACAGGACGTTTTCCGGCGCCTGCTCCAGGGAACCGTCGAGTACACTCTTGAGCACCCGGTAATCGCTCTCGCCGGCTTCGAAGGACAGGTCATCGCAGAACAACACAAAGCGCTGTGGCAATTTGATCAGTTGCTCGACCACTCGCGGCAGGTCCGCCAGGTGATCGCGCTCGATCTCGATCAGGCGCAAACCGGCCTTGGCATGCTGGGCCAGCAAGGCGCGCACCATGGACGATTTACCGGTGCCGCGCGAACCCCAGAGCAACGCATGGTTGGCCGGCAGGCCGTCGAGAAACTGCTGGGTGTTGCGGGCCAATTGTTCGCGCTGTTTATCCACGCCGATCAAGTCGGACAGGCGCATGTCCAGGCTGACTTCCAGCGGCAATAAAAAGCCGCTGCGACCTTCGCGCTGCCAGCGGGCAGCCAGGCAATGGTTCCAGTCAACGGCCTCGCGTGGCGCGGGTAACAAGGGCTCCAGGCGAGCCAGTACCGCGTCGGCACGCTCAAGAAAGGCATTCAATCGAGAATCCACGACTATTCCTCTGGCAAGTTCTTGTAAAAGATGGCGTATTGGCAACCCTGGGGCAGACCGTGCAGGGCTGCACCGAATAAAATCGATTCATGCCGGGCAAGTTTGAGCCTGTGGATGTTCAGCTATGCTTGCCGGGCGAAAGGAAACGTAAAGTGGTACAGCACCCGATGGATATCAAGTTCGCCCACCGCTTGTCTTATAAACAAGCCAGACTGACAGTGCTGGTCGGATTCGTCTTGGGAACCTTGCTCAGCCTGATACAGATTGGGATTGATTATGCCAGCGAAGACGCTTCCATCAACCGGGAAATACGTGCGCTGATTGAAATCAGCCATAACCCGGCTTCACGCATCGCCTATAACATCGACGCCGAACTGGCCCAGGAGCTGACCCTGGGGCTTTTGCACTCCCCTGCCATCACCCGCGCCCAACTGATCGACAACAACGGTTTGGTACTGGCCGATGTCCAACGCCCGCGCAAGGAAAGCAGCTACCGTCCCATCAGCGACTTCCTGTTTGGCGCCAACCGCCAATTCGAAGACCGGCTGTACCTCACTCATATGCCCAATGACGCCCTTGGCGTATTGCGCCTGGACGTCGACACCTACGCGTTCGGCAGCCGCTTCCTGCGCCGCGCCGAGATTACCCTGCTCAACGGCTTTGCCCGCAGTCTGATCCTCACCGGCATTCTGTTGGCGCTGTTCTACGTGATGCTGACCAAGCCGCTGGTGCGCATCATCCGCGAGCTGAGCTCACGCAAGCACGAGCGCCTGGACTGCCCGCCGGGGCACGAGCACGACGAGATCGGCGTACTGGTCAACGTTGCCAACCAGCAGTTTGAAAACATGGAGACTGAGATCCAGCAACGCCGACACGCCGAAAACCGCCTGACTGAATACCTCGGGCAACTGGAAGACATCGTTTCTGCGCGCACCACCGAACTCAAGGCCATCAATCATCGACTGACGCTGTCGAACGACGAACTGGAAGCGGCGAAGATGACGGCCCTGTCCATGGCCCAGGCACGGGCAGCGTTCCTCGCCAACATGAGCCATGAAATCCGTACGCCGCTCAACGGCCTGCTGGGGATGATCGCCCTCTCCCTCGACAGCCCGCTGAATGCCGAGCAACGTCAGCAACTGTCGATCGCCCATGACTCGGGCAAAGTACTGGTGGAGTTGCTCAACGATATCCTCGACCTGTCCAAGTTCGACGCCGGCCAACTGGAACTGGAAAGCATCCCGTTCGACCTTGGCTCGCTGGTGGAAGACACCGCCAACCTGCTCTCGCAAAACGCCGCACCCAGCGTGGAGCTGACGTGCCTGATCGACCCGCAGTTTCCCGCCCAAGTGCTGGGCGACCCGACGCGGGTACGGCAGATCGTCAGCAATTTGCTGTCCAACGCCCTGAAGTTCACGCGCTTTGGCCGGGTGGACGTGCGCCTCAGCGCCCAGGCCGGCCGGGTCAAAATCGAGGTGTGCGACACCGGTATCGGGATTGCGCAGGATGCTCAGGTCAAAATCTTTCAGCCGTTCACCCAAGCCGGTGCGGGCATCACCCGCCAGTTTGGCGGCACCGGCCTGGGCCTGGCGCTGACCCACAACCTGTGCGAGGCCATGAAGGGCCGCCTGAGCATCAGCTCCGAGGCCGGCTTTGGCAGCCAGTTCTGCGCCGACCTGCCACTGCCGACACATTTACCGGCTGTGCGCCTGGCGCCGCTGGCTGGGGACGTGATCGCGATCACCAGCAGCAGTAGCGGCCTGGCGGAACTGCTCAATAGCCTGCTGCCGAGTTGGGGGCTGACGCCGCGCTGCTACTCCATTGACGATGACTTGAGTGGGCAGAACCCTGACCTGTTGATCACCGACTGCCCCGAATGCCTGTTTCGCCTGCGCCCGTCGATCACCGCTCCGATCCTGGTGGTGACCGCCTACGGCAACTTCATGCCCAGCGAAGAAGTCGCGGCCCTGGCGCCGCTGCAACAACAAGCCCGGCCCCTGAGCCGCACGGCGCTGTATCAGATTCTGCAACGCAACCTGCGCATCGATCCGGACGTGGTGCTTGACCTGATCCAGCTGGAAACCGGCCCACTCGCTCACCGGGCACGCGTCCTGCTGGTGGAAGACAATCCGGTGAATCAACTGGTGGCCAAGGGCATGCTCGGCAAGCTCGGCTGCGAGGTGATTGTCGCCGCCCACGGTGGCGAAGCCCTCAAGCTGCTGGAAGAACAAAGCTTCGACATGGTGTTGATGGACTGCAATATGCCGGTGATGGATGGCTATGAGGCCAGCCGGCAAATCCGTCGCAGCGGGCGCTGGCCGGACCTGCCGATTGTCGCGCTGACGGCCAACGCCATGTCCGAGGAGCGTGAGCGCTGCCGGGCGGCAGGCATGAATGACTACCTGGCCAAGCCGTTTCGCCGGGAAGAACTCAAGGCGTTGCTCGACCTGTGGGTGCCGACTACGACAAGTCTTTGATCTGTCGCAACAGCTGATCCAGGCCGTCACGCAAGGCATCGGCCTGGTTCAGGTCAACCCCGCTGTCACACAACAGGCGGGCCTTCAGCGGCTGTACCTGGTCACGCAAGTGTCGACCTTCATCGGTCAGGCTCAGGTGCACTTCACGCTCATCCTGCGCACTGCGCTGACGCCGCACCAGAGCCAGCTGCTCCAGGCGCTTGAGCAGCGGCGTCAGCGTGCCGGAATCCAGCATCAAGCGCTCGCCCAAGGCCTTGACCGTAGGCTGCGACACCGCTGCAGCCTGCCATTCCCACAACACCAGCATCACCAGGTATTGCGGGTAGGTCAGCCCCAACTGATCGAGCATCGGCTTGTAGGCCCGGGTAACCGCGCGGGAGGCGGCGTAGAGCTTGAAGCACAGTTGGTCGTCAAGTGCCAAAGACAGGTCGGTCATTTGAGCAGGGCTTCAATCTCTTGGGTCAGGTCCTGAGGCTTGGTGGTCGGGGCAAAACGCTTGACCACCTGGCCGTCGCGGCCGATCAGGAACTTGGTGAAGTTCCACTTGATGCCCTTGGAGCCCAGCAAACCCGGGGCCTGTTTTTTAAGCTGCACGAACAATGGGTGAGCATCGCTGCCGTTGACGTCGATCTTCTTGAACAGCGGGAAGCTGACACCGAAGTTCAGCTCGCAAAACTCGGAAATGGCGCCTTCGTTGCCCGGTTCCTGCTTGCCGAACTGGTTGCAGGGAAAGCCCAGCACCACCAGCCCCTGGTCCTTGTAATGCTGCCAGAGTTCCTCAAGCCCTTTGTATTGCGGGGTGAAGCCGCACTTGCTGGCAGTGTTGACCACAAGAATCGCCTTGCCGGCGAAATCGGCCAAGGTCTTTTGCTCACCCTTGATGGTGGTGCATGGGATGCTCAGCAGGTTGTCGCTCATGGCAGTGCCTCGGAAGAAATGAGAAGAACTGAACGATAGTAGGCAATTCAATTGTGTGCAATTTAATTGCTCGGACTTATACCTTGATATAAAGGTCCCTGCGGACGCGAAGGCCCGCAGGAGCTTGACGGTTTAGCGCGGCACCAGATCCAGGCACACCGAATTGATGCAGTAACGCAACCCGGTCGGCGGCGGACCGTCCGGGAACACGTGGCCCAGGTGCGCATCGCATTTGGCGCAAGTGACTTCAGTACGGATCATGCCGTGGCTGATGTCGCGAATCTCGACCATTGCCTGCTCGGCAATCGGCTCGTAGAAGCTGGGCCAGCCGCAGCCGGAGTCAAACTTGGCCCTGGAATCGAACAGCGGCTCATTGCAGCAGATGCAGTGGTAAACGCCGTCGGTCTTGGTGCCGTTGTACTTGCCGCTGAACGGTCGCTCGGTGCCTTTGAGGCGGCACACGTTGTACTGCTCCGGGTCGAGCATGGCTTTCCATTCATCAACGGTTTTCTGCAACTTTTCCATCGGTACACCTCGGCAACTGAAAAAGCCTGATCTGTGTCTTTTCCATGGATCAGGCGGCACGTATGATTGCGCCTCTTCAAAGCGCCAGTCTGGCACCCGCGTTACCGGCATTCAAACGTATTTATGGGTCAGGCCAACGCAGGATTCTCAGCACGGTAGTCCTCACACCGTCTGGATCGTTCATTTTCAGGATCACATCGCCATGCAGGTCAGCAAATCGAACAAGCTCGCCAACGTCTGCTACGACATTCGCGGCCCAGTGCTCAAGCACGCCAAACGCCTGGAAGAGGAAGGCCATCGCATCCTCAAGCTGAACATTGGCAACCCGGCACCCTTTGGTTTCGAAGCGCCGGACGAAATCCTCCAGGACGTGATCCGCAACTTGCCGACCGCCCAGGGCTACAGCGACTCCAAAGGCCTGTTCAGCGCGCGCAAGGCCGTCATGCAGTACTACCAGCAGAAGCAGGTTGAAGGTGTCGGCATCGAAGACATCTACTTGGGCAATGGCGTGTCCGAGCTGATCGTCATGTCCATGCAGGCCCTGCTCAACAACGGCGACGAAGTGCTGGTGCCCGCCCCCGACTACCCGCTGTGGACCGCCGCCGTCACCCTGGCCGGTGGCCATCCGGTGCATTACCTGTGTGACGAGGGCGCGGACTGGTTCCCGGACCTGGCCGACATCAAGGCCAAGATCACGCCGAACACCAAGGCCCTGGTGATCATCAACCCGAACAACCCCACCGGCGCCGTCTACTCCAAGGAAGTGCTGCTGGGCATGCTCGAACTGGCGCGCCAGCACAACCTGGTGGTGTTCTCCGACGAGATCTATGACAAGATTCTGTACGACGACGCCGTGCACATCTGCACCGCCTCCCTGGCGCCGGACCTGCTGTGCCTGACCTTCAACGGCCTGTCGAAGTCCTACCGGGTGGCGGGTTTCCGTTCCGGCTGGATCGCGATTTCCGGTCCCAAGCACAATGCCCAGAGCTACATTGAGGGCATCGACATGCTGGCCAACATGCGCCTGTGTGCCAACGTGCCGAGCCAGCACGCCATCCAAACCGCGTTGGGCGGCTACCAGAGCATCAACGACCTGGTGCTGCCACAAGGCCGCCTGCTGGAGCAGCGCAACCGCACCTGGGAACTGCTGAACGCAATTCCGGGCGTCAGCTGCGTCAAGCCCATGGGCGCGTTGTATGCCTTCCCGCGGATCGACCCGAAAGTGTGCCCGATCCTCAATGACGAGAAGTTCGTGCTCGACCTGCTGCTGTCGGAAAAGCTGCTGGTGGTCCAGGGCACAGCGTTCAACTGGCCGTGGCCGGATCACTTCCGGGTGGTCACCTTGCCGCGGGTGGATGACTTGGAGATGGCCATCGGTCGCATCGGCAACTTCCTGAAGTCTTATCGCCAGTAATGGACATTGCGCTGTACGGCCCAACTGAGGTCGTACAGCGATTATCTGGCAACACTTCTCTGCCCTGCGCGGGCCCCTTCGCCTTTTACACTCAACGGGCCCACCCTTGTTCGGGCATCACCCTATAATTACAGGGCCGCAAGGTAATGGAGCGAGACAGCCGAGCCGCCTCAAACCTCGGAAATTCCCTTCAAGGCTCTACATTCAGGCTGTAGGACACAGTTTGAAATAGTCCCTCGGTTGAATAGCCCCATGCTGCACCTTATATACCCCGCAGTACGCGACATATTTAGCATGAGGAGAATTCTACAACCATGATGCGCATTCTGCTGTTCTTGGCCACTAACCTGGCGGTCGTGCTGATTGCCAGCATCACGCTGAGCCTTTTCGGCTTCAATGGGATCATGGCGGCCAACGGGGTTGATCTGAACCTCAATCAGCTGCTGATCTTCTGTGCGGTCTTTGGTTTTGCCGGTTCGATTTTCTCGCTGTTCATCTCCAAGTGGATGGCGAAGATGAGCACCAGCACCCAGATCATCACCCAGCCACGTACCCGTCATGAGCAATGGCTGCTGCAAACCGTCGAGCAATTGTCCCGCGAAGCCGGGATCAAGATGCCTGAAGTCGGGATCTTCCCGGCCTATGAAGCCAACGCCTTTGCCACCGGCTGGAACAAGAACGACGCCCTTGTGGCCGTCAGCCAGGGTTTGCTGGAGCGGTTCTCGCCGGATGAAATCAAGGCGGTGCTCGCCCACGAGATCGGCCACGTAGCCAACGGTGACATGGTCACCCTGGCGCTGGTCCAGGGCGTGGTGAACACCTTCGTGATGTTCTTTGCGCGGATCATCGGCAACTTCGTCGACAAGGTGATCTTCAAGAACGAACAAGGCCAGGGCATGGCCTACTACGTGGCGACCATCTTCGCCGAACTGGTGCTGGGCTTCCTCGCCAGCTCGATCGTGATGTGGTTCTCGCGTAAACGGGAATTCCGCGCAGACGAAGCCGGCGCTCGCCTGGCCGGTACCGGCGCCATGATCAGCGCCCTGCAGCACCTGCGCTCCGAACAGGGCTTGCCGGTGCATATGCCGAACACCCTGACGGCCTTTGGCATCAACGGTGGCATCAAGCAAGGCATGGCTCGCCTGTTCATGAGCCACCCACCGCTGGAAGAGCGGATTGACGCACTGCGTCGTCGCGGCTGACAGCGACAAGAAGAAGGGGCGATTTGATCGCCCCTTTTTTTGTGGGTGCGATTCAGCCCTTGGCCAACCGATACACCCGCTCTTCGAGGCGCGTGACGCCGTCCTGAACAAACTTCCAGCTGTCACCCAGGATGTCCTGCTCCTCGAGTACATCCAGGCCCCATTGCGCACCAAGCAGCAGCCTCGCCTCCTCATCACTGACCGCAAACGGCGGGCCTGCCTTCTGCGCCTGTTCATAGTCGAGGGTGATCAACAGGCCACGGCTGCCTCCCGCCAGGAGCCCGTTCAAGTGCGCGGCATACTGCTCCCGCATCAACGGCGGCAGGGCAATCAACGCCGCTCTGTCGTAAAGCGCCCGGCAATCAGCCACTGCGCCAGCATCCAGCGCGAAGAAATCCCCACACCAGAGTTCGATGGAGCCCGCCTGAAAGACCTTGAAGGCACCCCGCTGACTGATTTGTGGCGTCAGTTCCTGCTCGCTGAAAAACTCTTCAACGGCCTTTTCCGACAGTTCAACCCCCATCACCCGATGCCCGACGCTCGCCAGCCACACCAGGTCCAGGCTCTTGCCGCACAACGGCATCAGCACCTGCGCCCCGTTCGCCACGCCCAGGCCGGGCCAATGGCGCAGCAGGTAAGGATTCACCTCGGGCAGATGGAAGCCCGTCTGATTGCGCGCCCAACGCTCATGCCAAAATCCAGGCTCCATAATTAACCCTAAAACTTGATCAAATAGCGCTAAAACTTATATTAGATTTAGATCAATGATCTGATTGAAGATGGTCCCATCTTAACCCTCAGGACCCGATCATGCTCCCCAGCCTGTTTATCTCCCACGGTTCACCAATGCTTGCCCTGGAACCCGGTGCCAGCGGCCCGGCACTCAAGCGCCTGGCAGCCGAGTTGCCACGCCCCAAGGCCATTGTGGTGGTCTCGGCACACTGGGAAAGCCAGGGGTTGCTCGTGACTGGCAGCGCCGCGCCCGAGACCTGGCACGACTTCGGCGGCTTCCCGCGAGAACTGTTCGCCGTACAGTACCCGGCGCCCGGTAACCCGGCATTGGCCGCCGAGATTGTCCAATTGCTCAAGGCTGACGGCCTGGAGGCGCGGATTGATGACCAGCGCCCCTTCGACCACGGCACCTGGGTCCCGCTGTCGCTGATGTACCCGGCGGCCGATATTCCAGTGGTGCAGGTATCGCTGCCAAGCCGTATGGGCCCTGCCCTGCAAACCCGTGTCGGCCACGCACTGGCGAGCCTGCGGGAACAAGGCGTGCTGCTGATCGGCTCCGGCAGCATTACCCACAACCTCGGCGAACTGGACTGGCATGCCGGGCCGGAGAGCATCGAGCCCTGGGCCCGGGATTTTCGCGATTGGATGGTCAGCAAGCTGGCGGCCAACGATGAAGCCGCCCTGCACGACTATCGTCGCCAGGCCCCCCATGCCGTGCGCAGCCACCCCAGCGATGAGCATTTGCTGCCGCTGTATTTCGCCCGGGGCGCCGGCGGTGAATTCAGCGCGGCTCACCAAGGCTTTACCATGGGCGCGCTGGGCATGGACATCTACCGTTTCGCCTGATCGCAGGCAAAAAAAATCCCCGAACCAGTCGGGGATTTTTTATGTTCGATCAATCAGCCCAAGGGCGGATCAATCTTCGCGGTAGCGACGCAGCTTCAACTGCTTACCGGCAACGCGAGTGTCCTTCAGCTTGGTCAGGAGTTTCTCCAGCCCATCTTCCGGCAGCTCCACCAGGGAGAAGCTGTCACGCACCTGGATGCGACCGATCGCTTCACGTGCCAGGCCACCCTCGTTGAGGATAGCGCCCAGCAGGTTCTTGGCAGCAATACCATCACGCGCACCCAGCGCGGTACGGCAGCGAGCACGGCCTTCAGCCAATGGAACCGGAGCACGACGCTCACGATCACCACGGTCTGGACGGTCGCCAGTACGTTCTGGACGATCACCGCGCGGAGCGTTGTTCGGCACCAGTGGACGTTCTTTCTCGATCGCAGCCAGGGTCAGGGCCTGACCGTTGGTAGCCTTGCGCAGCAGGGCTGCAGCCAGGGCACGCGGGGTGCAACCGATATCGGCAGTCAGGCGGTCCAGCAGGTCGCCGTGGGTCGATTCAGCGTCAGCCACCAGCGGCGACAGGCTGTTGGTCAGTTTCTTGATGCGGGCATCGAGAACAGCCTGGGCATCCGGCAGGCGGACTTCGGCAACTTTCTGACCGGTTACACGCTCGATCACTTGCAGCATGCGGCGCTCACGTGGAGTCACCAGCAACAATGCACGACCTTCGCGACCGGCACGGCCGGTACGGCCGATACGGTGAACGTAGGACTCTGGATCGTAAGGCATGTCAACGTTGAACACGTGAGTGATACGTGGAACGTCGAGGCCACGAGCGGCAACGTCGGTCGCCACAACGATGTCCAGACGGCCATCCTTGAGGGAGTCGATCACACGCTCACGTTGGTTCTGGGCAATGTCACCGTTCAGCGCAGCGGCTTTATAGCCTTTGGCTTCCAGGGCACTGGCCAGGTCCAGGGTCGCTTGCTTGGTGCGCACGAACATGATCAGGGCGTCGAAGTCTTCGACTTCCAGCAGGCTCAATACAGCCGAGGTCTTCTGGTCAGCGTGAACCAACAGGTGAGCCTGTTCGATCGCGGTAACGGTCTGAGTCTTGGTCTGGATCTTCACGTGTTGCGGATCGCGCAGGTGGCGTTCGGCAATGGCACGGATCGACTGTGGCAGGGTAGCCGAGAACAGTACGGTCTGACGGGTTGCTGGCAGCGCCTTGAAGATGACTTCCAAGTCGTCCATGAAGCCCAGCTTGAGCATTTCGTCAGCTTCGTCCAGAACCAGGTGGTTCACGGTCGACAGCACTTTTTCGTCGCGACGCAGGTGGTCGCACAGACGGCCCGGAGTGGCGACAACGATCTGTGCGCCGTTACGGATTGCTTTCAGTTGTGGGCCCATAGGCGCGCCGCCGTAAACGGCCACAACGGTAACGCCCGGCATTTGCTTGGCGTAGGTTTCGAAAGCGGTTGCTACTTGCAGCGCCAACTCACGGGTTGGCGCCAGGATCAGGGCTTGCGGCTCGCGCTTGGCAGGATCGATGCAGTGCAGGATTGGCAGGGCGAACGCGGCGGTTTTACCGGTACCGGTTTGCGCTTGGCCAATCATGTCTTGGCCGGCCATGATGATCGGGATCGATTGCTGCTGAATAGCCGAAGGTTCTTCGTAGCCAGTCGCGATGACGGCAGCAAGAATATTCGGGTTAAGATTAAAAGCGGCGAAGCCGCCGGTTTCCTGGGTCATGGGTCTGCCTCTAAGTGCATCCGCAAAGACCCATGCTCCAAAGCTGCGCATGCCGTGTTGAGACTCAAGAGTCGCCCTGGCTGCTTTGTCGGCGGGGATTTGCGAAAACGAATGAATGAAAAAGATTCGTCAAGGAAGAGTCCGCTATGCGGACGTGCAGCCGAAGCTGACTTCGGGGAATTGCGCTACCTAAACGCGGCCCGGTTAAAGGCCGGCGCGCACTATACCGGAAATCGCTGAAAAAGGGAGCTTTTTTTATCGGAAAACACAGGTGAACGGCTCTGCATCAAAGGCTTTGCGCATTGCGGTGAGCGGGTCTATTTTTCAAAGGCCCGGCCCTGTTGGTCATGACGCTTAAACGGTTCACCCTTAACAGCGGGCCCTTCGGTCCGAAACCTCCCTTTGCGCCCGAGGGCACACCCCATGAACCAAGCCACCAGCAGCCGCGTCAGCCGTGAACAGCAGGGTCATATCCTGTTGTTGGGTCTGGATCGCGTGGCCAAGCGCAATGCGTTCGACCTGGAATTGCTCAATGAGCTGAGCCTTGCGTATGGCGAATTTGATCGCAACGAGGAGGCGCGGGTGGCCATTGTCTTCGGGCATGGCGATCATTTTACCGCTGGGTTGGACCTGGCCAATGTCGGCCCAACAATGGCACAAGGCTGGCAACCGCCGTTGGGCGGTTGTGATCCGTGGGGAGTTTTCGCGGGGCCCCGGGTCAGTAAGCCGGTGATTGTTGCGGCTCAGGGGTACTGCCTGACCATTGGTATCGAGTTGATGTTGGCGGCGGATATCAACCTGTGTGCCAGCAATACCCGCTTTGCGCAGATGGAGGTGCAGCGTGGGATCTTTCCTTTTGGAGGAGCGACGTTACGTTTTCATCAGATCGCGGGGTGGGGGAATGCCATGCGCTGGTTGCTCACCGGGGATGAGTTTGATGCTCATGAAGCGCTGCGGTTGGGGTTGGTACAGGAGGTGATGGCCAGCGAGGATTTGTTGCCCCGGGCGGTGGTGCTGGCGAATCGCATTGCACAGCAGGCACCGCTGGGGGTGCAGGCCACGCTGATGTCGGCGCGCCAGGCACGGATCGAGGGGGAGACCGCGGCGGCGGCCGGGTTGCCCGTTTTGGTGGAGAAACTGCTGAACAGTGAGGATGCCAAGGAAGGTGTACGGGCGATGGTCGAGAAGCGGCCTGGGGTTTTTAAAGGCTGTTGATTGTAGAGGGGGGCTTGGGGCGGGGTACATATCCGTTATTTAGGTAACGGCCACTATTGGTTCCGCTCTTA